>CALKHN010000027.1 GCA_937991535.1 uncultured Sphingobacteriales bacterium | reverse complement strand
CCAGAGAGAAAAAATACAAAGAAGCAATGCAGAAAGTGGATGAACTGGAGAAAGAGGGAAAATACAGGGACGCATGGATGAAAGTGCCTGACCCATCAGACTATCCCGAACAGGCAGAAGCCATCCGCAAACGAAAATCATCCTTATCCGCAAAGTTTGCACCTGACCTGTTTGGTAGCAGTGCAACACCAGTAGCTGACGGGCAGCCGCAAAGGGATGAAGCGAATGCGGAAGAAGATGGGAACGAAGAAAATGCCGAAACAACCGAAGAAGATTGGGAGGAAGATGAGGAAACAAATCAATAATCTGTAAAACAAAAAGTCATGTTAATAGCAAAGCAATTAGACAGGGTTTTCCTGCTCAAAGAAAACGGGACGGATATAAGGCTTACAGACCCTGAACCTTCATGGAGCGTGGAAGCGGTGATGAACTTTTATGCCAATACCTATCCCATACTCACCACCGCCAAAATATCCGCACCACTAATTGAAGATGATACCGTACAGTATCGTTTTGAAAGCGTGATGGGAACAAAAGGTTAATCTTAAAATTTAAAGCAATGGAATATGCAGCACAATATTATATCGGGCATCATCCAAATGCCCCAAAAGCAAAGGCAAAGAAAGCTCTACAAACAGTTGGGCGAGTTCACAGCATGGGTACAAAGGACAAAAGACGCACACGAAACAAGCAAGGACAAACGCAGGTCAGTACCGCAACAGATGTTGCCAATGGTTTTTTAAGAACCACTTTTCTGCCTAAACTGGAAGCGATGAAAACGGTACAACCTGCTACCGAAGGGGAGAAAATAGAAGCTGATTTTTATTGTTCCCTATGTGCAGTTGCCAGGCATTACAGCGGCTTCGAGCCTATGGATACTCGGACGTTCGGCTATCCCTACAATATCGCCCTTTCTGTATGGGAAGTGGAAAACCATTTAAAGCGGAATATTAAAAACTGGAACAGTTTGCGTTTGGCACAGGATGATAAGGGAAAGACCTTTTTCATAAGCGAAGAGCAATACAATACAGGAACAACCCTATTTTATATCCCTGTGTTACCGTTGTATAAAATGCTCAAAGACCCGAAGACAAAAAGAGCAGCCCGGCTATTGTTATCAGTATTCGCTTACCTGTATCATGTAGCTGATATACCTTATTACAGGCAGAAAGATGCTTACATCTATTGGCAATACGAAATGATTGCCGACTGGATAGAGCAGGATGATGAAACAGAATTGGACAGCCGTAAAGAAGAATTGAAGGTTGCTCAACGGTGCGGTGAAAAGATGGAGCAGAAAATATTCAACCGTAAAAATCTCGATGTGTTTGCAGAACGGATAAAGGCATTCAAACCTACAGACGATTTTGAACAGGAGTGCCTGAATGTAGCGAAGGGAATGTTTGCACTTTATACTGATTATCCTGCAACAACGGTTTTCCAAAACGCAAAATATGTACAGGATGATGAACAACAGGAGGACGAAGTAATTGCAATGAGAAAGTATATCTCCTTTATAGCAGATGCAAAGGGATGGCTTTATGAAACGCTTGCTGAAAGTGTAAACAATGAGTTCAATGAATGTGGCACAACAGAAGAACCTACCATATTAAAAAAGTTTAACGGTACAGCAATGACCGATTGCAGCCTCGAATTTGAAAACAGGTTATTCCCATTGATAGGCGATTTATGTTACCTGCTGAATAACGATTAAAATAATTACCATGAAAGATATAATGGAAAATATCGGCACACTTTACCATCCTAAGACAGCTTTGGTATTTTATGAAGCGAAAGGAATGAATGCAGAAGTCTATGTAGAATATTTTGATATGGATAAGAATGGCAATCCTATAAATGCCCATCCCTTAACCATTAAGGAAGCACAGCGTTTGTCAAAGGCTTTAGACACAACAAGAGAAGGCTGTAAGGCTTTTCTGAAGCCTAAAGGCATCATTGCTTCAAATGTCCTTTATACAGACTCTTCGGAAAACGGTTTTGTGATGTGGTTTACAAAAGCAACCTGTAAAAATCTCTTTTTCGTTGAAGGTTTAGGCATTTCAAACGGTATGGCAGGTGTACCCGCTTTACTTTGGATAGCCAACAAAGAAAAGTTGCATGTTTATGCTTTAAAAAGCGACAGGAAACCGACCGAAAACACACCACTTTATCATGCTCCATTTTTCAATGTTTATGCGGAGGGAAGCGTATGTATGGGTACGGTGGATGTCAATATCAGAAAGTCAGCATCATTGGAAGAATTTACAGCCGCATGGGAAACCTATTTCTTTAACAGTTATTTCAGCCACCTGATGCAAAATCATAACCCTATACACGGTAATTGTGTGAGCCTATGGAAGAAGCTGCGGAAGACTGGAGAGCCATTTCCGAAAGAAGTATTGAAAAAGACAGACAGGACAATAAAAAATATACTACGATGAAAACGGATAAAGTAAAAGTGCATTTTACAGACAATGACCTGATTGCCCCAACCAACCCCATTGAGGTAAACCTTATAGGAGCTGGAGGCACAGGTTCAAAGGTGCTAACGGCATTGGTAGAAATGAATTACAGCCTGAATGAATTAGGACATGCAGGGATAGCGGTGAGGCTTTGGGACGATGATATAGTAACAGATGCCAATTTAGGCAGACAACGGTTTGCTGAATGTGAGGTAGGGCTATATAAGTCCGTTGCCCTGATAAACCGTTCCAACAGATGGGCTGGCACGAACTGGAAAGCTGAAACCACAAAGTTTGAACGGGATAGTTTGGACAGGCTGCCCGAACATGCACAGGCAGGTATTTACATCTCCTGCGTTGACAGCGTGAAGGCACGGTTTGAAATAGCTGAAATACTTAAAGGATTAAATAATAACAGGGCTTACCGCAACCAGGCCAAATACTGGATGGATTTCGGCAACAGCCAGTCCACAGGGCAGGTGCTGCTATCCACTATTGGAAAAATCAAGCAACCGCAGTCTGAAAAATATCATGCGGTGGCAAGTCTGCCATTTATTACGGATGAGTATGGCGAACTTCTGAAACGGTCTGAAGAAACAGATAATACCCCAAGCTGTTCACTGGCTGAAGCATTGGAAAAGCAAGACCTGTACATTAATTCCTCTCTTGCCCAAATGGGTTGCTCCCTGCTATGGAACCTTTTCCGCCACGGAATGACCGAAAATAAAGGCTTCTTTCACAACCTTGATAACTTCACTACCCAACCTATAAAGGTCGCCTAAAGCCCTCCCAGGCGGCACATCGGCATTCCTTTCCCCGTAGGCGGAACGCCGCTGTGCGGGAAGCGGTACAGCCACTTGTTCGCAACCGGATTTCCACCGATCACATATCCGGTATCCGCTTCCGTACAACAGACTGTGACATTAATTGATATTTAGCAGACTTCTCCACTACATATTGATTTGAAAAAATTACGTACTTCAGTAAGGTGGTGCGTCTGCCAAATCACAATGCCATACTGAAAGCCAGTTCATTATGTTGCTGAAATATCTATCAACAGCTTTAAATCCGCTAAAAAATGGTTCGAGTTTTGTACCACAGGGTTCACAACGGAAAACACAAAACCCGCTATTGCAGCGGGTTTTTCTTTGCGAAATATTTTTTGGTGTCGCTTTTGGTGTCGGATTAGTATACTTACAGATATTCGGCAATCTCCTTTTGCATTTCCTTGAAAAGCGATTGATATGCATTTTCTACTTTGCGTAAAATATCATCAATTTTCCCCAACCTGTCGTAAAGCTTTTCCCGTGCTTTTTCCAGTCCAATTGTATTGATATCGTCTTTAAAGTTGGGTAGTTTATCAATTTCTTCTTTCAATTCCTTTTCCAGTGGTCCTAAAGTCAGCGAACTGATTTTTGAATAAAGTTGAATTGTGTGCAGAGAAGGAATGACTATTTTTGATATATTTTCAAAATCCTTCTGTATCTGTTCCAGGTTGTTATAAGATTGAGAGTTGGATGCTTTCCTAATATTGTCACATATGCTCCTGAAGGTTCTTATTCCTTCAGAAGCGTACGTAATATTTGATTCATAGGTCTGTAACTTTCTAAGAAATACCTCTTTTTTTAAAGCTTGTTTATGAACAACCTTTTCCCGGATAAGAGCCACCCCCCCGGTTATTAAAAGCGTTGATGCACTGGCTATGGCGGCCCAGCCAGCAGCAGGTATTTCAAATGGCATATAATGTAATTTTACAGATAGGCGGTTATTCTGGGCTATTATCGCAGGCATAATCGCCATATGTCATTGATTCATTCCATAATTCTTCAGAAACTTTAAACTTTTTCCGGAATTCATTCACTTCCCTATCGTATAGCTCATCCATATAATCCATTCGCCTGTCATCTCCTGGCTCATACTTTTCTTTTGATTTCTCATCACTCCAGCGCATCCAATTTCTATGGAGAACGTGTAACTGGCAAAAGTCTATCCCTTTATCCGTAAGTGCTTTTTTCACCTTATTAAATGCGGCAAACCTTTCTCCTTTGCCCAACAGCATATCCAGCTTTTGATCATTAATCTTTACTGTTTCATCTTTTGAATTAAAATTTTTCCAGTATTGAGCAATAAATTCGGAGTGTAAATTTTGGTCTGCTGCCTGTACTTTTGAGGTATACAGCCAAACCGTTAAGTGGTCGGGAATATGTTTACTTTCTTTCAGGTAGTTTTTTGCAATACGCCTTACGGTGGCGTCAATCTCTGTTTTGTTGGCAGGCTTTTCAGTTATTGTAGCATATACGTCCGATAGTTTGCGCCCTCCCCAATCTTCCTTTTTTTGAACAACTTCAAAATCCAAAATTTTTTCATCCGGAACACTGACCAGCTCCACAGGTTTTGTTTTTGGAGCCTCCTTTGTTGGCTCTGCATCTGTTTTTACCTCATCTCCTGATGCCACGGCAAGAATCATAAGCCCAATAAATGCGATGAAACAGTAAAGGAAAACTTTGAGTACTTTTTTCATATAAAATAGTTAATGATTATTGTTCGAGAATGCAGTTTTCCATATCAAAGTCAATTGAAAGATCCCCCTGTCCAATTCCTTTCACTTTAATTTGACTTCCCTTTTTCAATTGTGCTATGTCAGATTCGTGTTCTTTTTTAAAATAGCAGATAACACCCACATTTTCGGGATTGCCATCGTTTAATACAACTTTTGTTTGGCTGCCATAATTTGATATAGAGGCAATAATTCCTGAAACGGAAAGCACTTTGTTCTTATACTTCTGGTTAGCCGCTACTTCGTTTTCTGTATAATCTTTAAATATTTGGGCCGCTCTAACCTCTGTATCTGCGGGGGTATCCTTTGTAACCTCTATTTCGGTATTGCTGCAAGAATGAAGCGTTGTAAAAAGAAATAATGCCAATGTAAATCTTTTCATATACAAGGGTTTTCTTTCCATAACGCCCTTGTATATTTTTAAATTATAATAGGAGCGGGTTTATTATCAAATGTCAAATGGGTAATAAGGCTTAATATTTTACATTGCTGATTTATAAACCAAAACCCTTATTTCTAATGAAAGAAAGCCCTTGTATTACTTGTTTGCGGCGTTGCCCGCTTGTTGCTGTAGAACCACAATATCGTTCAGCGCTTTGCTTGTTTCTTCTCTCACCATCTCAAGGTTTCGTTTTTGAACCGTTGCCAGTGTTTTTGAACCCAGATCAGTTAAAACCGTTAGCTGTGCCCGGTTCAATCGTTGCGCCAATAGCAACTCTGTTAAATTAGTTTTTATTATTTCCTGCATTTGCTCAAGCAAATTGCGGTCCCGTTCCAACAATTCTACGTATTTCTTATTATCCGATTTCTCCTGATTTATACCTGATCCAATATCCTTGCTTCCTTCTTGTGTTGTTTCACGTGAAACTTTATTGAAACCTGTGTTGTAAAACTTTTCGTAGAATTTATTTAGAAAATTTTCAGATGGGTCAAGCTTTTTATTTAGATACTTACTAACACTCCCTTTTGACATTTTAACGGCTTCTGCTATAGTAGCAACAGGAGTTATTAAATTTAATTTTTCAAAATCTTGATAAAACCTTTCTATATCTTCTTTTCGTAAGTCTCCCATTTTATTAAATATTATAAATACTTATATTTCAAAATAGTTTCAATAAAGTTGCACAGTTTCAAAAAGGTTGTATCTTTACGTCCATATCACTAAAACAAATATAAAATGAAACTTTCAAACGCAGCAATAACGGCTATTGAAGCGGAAAGGAAAACAATACTTGCATTGGCTTTGGTACTGGATCGTTCTGAACAATGGATGCGTAGGGTATTGGAGAATAATAAAGAAAACGGGCCCCTCACCACAATTGCGGCACTCAAATGCATAAGGGATCATACCGGATTGACGGATGATCAGCTTCTACAAGCTGACCAATTACCAATAGCGGTTTAGTGCATCGTAAAAATACGGTGTAGAAATACGATTTCATAACCCTATTCAATTAATTACCAAAGGATAAACGTATGCCGCGCCCCATAACCCTTAAAACAATCCAGGAGCATCATGAGTGTGTTTGTGGCCGTAATGATGTTGAAATCCACCAGCAGCGATTAAGATGGAGGGACTTGAAAGGATACACGGTAATGAGATGTAAAACGAGCGGTATGCGATTTTGGTTCATCAAAATATTTTATTCAACCTGTAACTGTAACGAAATATGAAAACATTCCCAGGCGTAGAAAAGTTAACCCCCGATGAATTAAAAGTAGTTGGGCAGCTTGAAAAAGTTGATAGTAAATCCGTGTTTGGAATTATGATCAACAATGTAATGGCCAAACCTCACCCTGTTATTATTCGACAGCTTATTTCAGATATTAAAAGCCAATGCCATGATGCTCCCGATGTAGTGGCCGCCATGCTTGGTTACAAAACTTTTCTTTCAATTGTTAAACTGTAAAAATGCCTGTTCAGATAAATATTTCAGAATCTACTATTCAGGCCGCTATTATTGAAGGCGTTCGGCTGGCTATTGCTCCAATGTTGCCACGAGTAGCTGAAGGCTTGATTGCAGCAATGCCTGTGCAGGAACCTAAAGAAACAGCCGCGCCGGGTGCAAAGAGAATACTGCAGGAAAAAGGATACCGCGTCAAAAGTCACCGAAGCTTAATGAAAATACTAACGGAAAATGGAGTTACCGGCCGCAAACGGGGGGGGGAGTGGTGGTTTCCGGTGCAGGATATAAAGCTGATTGATTCTAAACGATAAAGATTTAATTGTTTATGGATGTATCTTTTTTATGGAATATAGTGGCAGCAATATTTGTGTATATAATTTTTCGGGCAGTGTGCAGGGAAGAGGATTATTAAATATTTAAGGACGGTTATAAGCCTCACCGCTGGCTTTAAATAGCGGTAGTTCTTTACAGTGCATATATGTTAGCAAAAAGCCGGCATCCCGTACAAGTTTGTCCGGTAAATAAGGAGGTGGCGAAATTGGTAAGCTCACGCAGACGCAGGAGACGTAAATCGCATAGTGTTTCCGCTGGATGATGCAACCAGCGTCCGGGTTCGAATCCCGGTCTCCTTACGATACCGGTTCTGGTATCATCTTTCTCAAGGGTTTAGGGTTGAACAAAGCCCCGACATTCTTGCCGGGGCTATTTTTAAAAACCAAAAATGAAACATCATGGCGACTGATGATTTTTTGAAAAGAGAATTTGTAATAAAAATTGCTTTGGGAGTAATGACGGCAATGATTGATAAAGACCGGTCTTTTGATCTTGGTGAAGGTGTGGTATTTGCCGCCGGTCTTGCCTGGGATGAGCTGCATAAAGATAAACCACCGGCCGTAGCGGATGTGCAAATGAAACTGGTTAGCGCTTAATTTAAAACCACCTATATCATGGCAGCAGAAATTAAATCCGGAAAAGTAAAAATTGAATTTTCCCTTTCGGCCTCACTTAAAAAGAAAATTTCAAAGCAGGCAAAAAAGCAAAATGTTTCAGTTTCCCAGCTTATGCGGGATATTTCACAGCAGTATCTTAAGAAAGGAAAATAATTTTTAACCGGGAGGGGCTTAAACAAATAGATTAGGATCGCCCCTCCTTTAACTACACTACAATGGGATTTGGCGATGGTGGACAAAAGCGTATTTATTGCGGCATCAAAGCGGGCAAAATTGCCCATAGGATTAACGAAAGCACGGTAGAACTTCATCATGATCTAACCGGGCAGCTTACGGATGCTTATGTAAAAGCGGATGGCAAGTTTGGACCGGAATTGCATCTCATCATTACAGATTCAACTGATGCGTATCAACTTCAAATGCAGTTAAACAGCGGATATGCTCGGGCGTTCCTTTGCATAGCGAAAAATATTGCTCCTGCCAGTCCGGCCACCTTTATACCTACCTATAAAGAAAAGGATGGCGTAAAGGAAACTGGAATGATAATAAGGCAGGATGGCTCCGCGCTGAAATGGTTTTTTAAAAATGATACCCCTAATGGTATGCCGGAATTGGTCCCATGTAAAATAAGAAACCAGGCAGGGCAATTGGTTGATGGTTGGGATAATACCGAACGGATGAACTTTTTATTGAAGGTGTTAAACGAAGAAGTTCGTCCGCTGCTTATTCCAGGTAAGGTTGTGCAGCGAAATAGTGCAGTTGAAAATATTCACCATAGTGATGGTTTTACTGACAATATTAACGATCCAGGCGCGCCGGATGATTTGCCATTTTAAAACTAATACCCGATGATTACCACATATCCTGTTATCTCCAATAATACCCCCGTGGTAGTTTATGATATGAGTTTGCCTTTTCCCCAGCGAAAGGATTCAGCTATTGAATTTGACAGTATACGCAAAGCCGGAAGTTACCTGTATGTCTCCCATAAAGTTGCATCTCGCGGAGCAAGATCCAGAACGCGTGTGTATAGTGCTACTAAAGGGAAAGAATTTGCCATTCGTTATAAAACAAAATAATCTTTAAAATGGATACCACTACCAACAGACAGCCAAACACACTTGTAAGTCTTGCTACAAAGAAGTCAAAGGAAATAGTTCGTCATGAATTCACAAAGGAGGAACTGATGATCATGAAAGATACTATTGCTCAAAACCTGGTTAAACTAAAAAAGAAATCCAAAGAGCTGAAGGACTTTAAGGATATCATAAAAGCAGAAACCAAACCCCTTAACCATGAAAACAATGAATTGCTGGAAGATGTGGTAACCGGCTTTAAGGATGTTGAAATGGAGGTATTGTTGGTTCCTGACTATGATAATAAGATTATGGAATTCTATAGCGAAGCCACAGGGGCCAAGGTGGGGGAACGTAGAATGCTGATGAGTGAATTTCAGGCAGAAATTAACTTCCCTCAATAAATTTTACACATGAAACAATTAACAATCAGCGACAAAGAAGCAAGAAAGATATACCCCTCAGCTATTGCTGAAATAAAAACAATTCTTGAAGGCACATTTGGAAAAGATTTTTTCTCTCAAAAAATTACCGATCGGGTTAAAGGTTTTGAAGATGCCTGCTTAGAAACCGGGGACGATCCCAATGATAACAGGTTTAAGGAGGGAACTCCTGATGAAATCGCTTACAAAAAGATTAAGGTTATTAATAAAGCCCTCAATGAACTGTGGGTTCCTAATTGGAATAATAGCAGCGAGCGTAAATGGTATCCTTGGTTTTACATGGATTCGGCTTCGGGCTTCGGTCTGGACGGTGCGAATTTCGCTTACGCGTATTCGGACGTCGGCTCCCGCCTTTGCTTTAAAACGGAAGAGCTTGCCAAATATGCAGCTAAGCAATTTGTGGACATCTATAAAGATTTTTTTACTCTTTAATAAAACATATGGACCTGATTAAAACATTTGAAGAGGCCTGCAATATAAAAGGCTTAGATCCGGAAAAGGTACTTCCTGATGTATCGGCTTATCCCGTTCAGCATCAAAAGGCCCTGATCGCTACTGCGAAGCTGTTCATTATTAACGATGTATTAAATGAGGGGCACAGGTTTGATTGGAATAACGATGATGAATATAAGTGGTATCCCTGGTTTGATATGGAGGTAACTGATGACAACCCTTCGGGCTTCGGTCTGGGCGCTGCGGGTTACGATAACGCGAATTCGTACGTCGGCTCCCGCCTTTGCTATCGGACACGGGATTTGGCAAAATATGCGGGGAAACAATTTGAGGATTTGTATAAGGATTTGATGGTCGTGTCTTAAGTATGTGGGTTGTGCACTTATTGAGCGGTGTTCTTTTCAGCTTCGGGCTTCGGTCTGAACGATGCGAATTACGATAACACGAATTCGAACGTCAGCTCCCACCTTTGGCAAATTTTTATAAGTGCAAACCTTGCCTCTTGGCAAAAAATGACATTTTTAATATGGGGCATTGGTATCCCGTTAGGTAGAGAATATGACCCGTAAAAGAAAAGGCTTAATAATGAAACGATTGAATAATTTATATCAAAAAGTTTGCAGTATTGACAACCTCAATTTAGCGGATGAGATTGCCAGGAAAGGAAAAAGCAATCAGTATGGAATTAAAGTACATGATAAAAACAGGTCCAACAACATCATTTCCCTGCAGCAAAGTTTGATCAATAAAACATTCAAGACTTCAAAATATACTACGTTCAAAGTTTATGAACCCAAGGAGAGGATTGTATTTCGTTTGCCTTATTATCCTGATCGCATATTGCATCACGCCATTATGAATGTAATGGAGCCAATATTTGTTTCTGTGTTTTCCGCGGATTCATATAGCTGTATAAAAGGTAAGGGAATACATGGAGCAGCCAGGGCGGTGAAAAGAGCTTTAGTTGATACCGGCAATACAACTTATTGCCTTAAGATGGACATCCGGAAGTTTTATCCAAGTGTTGATCATGCCATTTTAAAAAATCTTCTGAGGAGGAAAATCAAGGATAGTGAACTCCTTTGGCTCCTGGATGAAATAATTGATAGTGCGGAAGGCCTGCCAATTGGAAATTACCTTAGTCAGTACTTCGCTAATTTTTATCTCACCTATTTTGATCATTGGCTGAAGGAAGTAAAAAGGGTCCAATATTATTTCCGCTACGCGGATGACCTGGTTATTTTTTCGTCAAATAAGAAGGATCTGCATAATCTGTTGCAGGAAATAAGTATTTACCTACTCCAAAATTTGAAATTAATTGTAAAAGGCAATTGGCAGGTTTTTCCAGTTGATAGCAGGAGCGTTGACTTTGTTGGGTACCGCTTTTACCATACTCACACATTATTAAGGAAAAACATAAAGAAGAATTTTGCAAGAATGTTAGCTAAAAGAAAAAATAGAGCATCCATTGCTTCTTATTATGGTTGGGCGAAACATTGCGATAGCAGGCATTTAATGAAAAAGTTACTTAATGAAGCAGTTTAAAGAATTTGGAATAAAAACCATTAGTCAAAGTTTTACCGGGGATAAAATTAAAATTAACAGGATTTTGAATCGCGAAATAGTAGTTCATGATTATCGAATAGAACAATCAAAGTTCGCAAAGGGTAATGGAAAGTGCCTCCATATGCAAATTGAACTGGATAGCACTAAACATGTTGTGTTTACGGGTTCTTCTTTTCTTATAGAAGTTATTCAGCAAATACCAAAACCTGATTTTCCTTTTAAGGCAACCATTGTAGAAGAGAATGAGCATTTTGAATTCAGATAATAAATTTTAAACCATCTTCAAACAAGAAACATGTCAGAAAAAAATTTTTTCCTTGACGGCGAATCAAAGGAAGTTGTGATAAGGGAGGGGGCTGCTCCTGAAGTTTTCCCTCCCAGGGCAGTTAAACTTAACGGTAATATTTTTGCGCCGCTTGAATTTGTCACGAAGAGAAAGGTAGAAATACCTGCTAATAAAACCAATGTCGTTTTCGATTATGATAAGCTTTCTATAGAATTAACAGTTGATGAGGATGTTCATTTTGCAAGTATTATCACCGGGAAGCTGGAAAAGTTCCCGGACCTCTTAAGCTTTTGTATCAACAATCCAAAACGATTTAGTATTGTTGAGTTGTTTAAAGTGCTTCGTCTCAAACGGGCTTATTTTCAAACAAGAGAAGAGCATGCCAGGATATTAAGCCAATTGCAAAAGTTGGAAGTAAATACCCAGGTTAAATTTACCAGCGCCAACGATTTAAAGGGTAATGCCGCCATTCAAAAACTGGTTGAAGCCAAATCCAACCTTGACCTTTCATTTATCCTGAACATTCCAGTATATAAAGGAATTGCCGCAAAAACCTTTGTCGTGGAAATTGATGTAGAGCCAACAGATGGTACTATTCTTTGCGGGTTGGTTTCTTCTGATTTGGCAGATATTGAAATTCAACTGCGGGATGAAATTATGACGGCGCAATTAAAGGCGTTCTCTGAGTATGTTGTAATTGAAAAGTAAAAGTAATTTAATCAGCAACCGGCGGTATGGCAAAAATTGATTTTTGTTTCACTTTTTATGATGGCGATGCGGCAAAGGATGTTGCTCACATGAATCGTTTGGAACGCGGCGCTTATTATGACCTTATTTCTGCTCAACGAAAGCGCGGACACCTTTCAAAAGATGATATTAAGAAAGTGTTGGGTGGTGATTTTGAAATATGTTGGAATGCGATTGAATGGATTTTGGAAAAGGATGCTGAAGGTAGATATTATATAGAATGGCTTGAGAATTCTCTTGAAAAAATGCGGCGGCATTCAAAAAAGCAAATAGTGAATATCGCACAGCGGTGGAATAATGATAATGCAGATATTGTACCAAAAGAATACCAAAAGAATACCAAACACATACCAAGCCTACAAGATGGTATTACCTCAAACATACCTTTAGAAAATGGAAATGAAAATGAATATGGAGATGAAAATGAAGAGGGAAATGAAATTTTTGGAAAGTCTGAAAACCTTTTGCCTGAAGTAGAGGAAAATTCCGGAATCGTAGTGCAGATGTTGCAGCTTTACCAGCGAAGATTTCCCCGGTATCCGCCCGATAAAAGCAAGGATAATCCTGCCTTGCTGCAGATTGCATACAAGATTGCCGATGGATTGCCACTCCCTCGGAGCCATGTTGTTGACAATGATCCGGGCGAACATATCAAGCGACGATGGGGCGAAATTCTTGATTTTGCGAAAGCAGATGCATGGTTTAGTACACGGTCCATAAGTGATTTAAACAACGAATGGCAGCGCCTGAACAACAAAATCCACAGCAATGACATCATTTCAAACCGAACTGGAAAAAACGGAAAAATTGTCCTTGAAACAAACCCAAATGCAGATTTTGGACAGCTATAGCCACATAATGCTATCTGAGGAAGAAACAGCGACGGCACTCATAGCAGCTAAACGCAAAAAGGAGAATTTGCAAAAAGAACAGGAAAACCTGAAACGAATGGAAGCCAATCGCAGATATCTTACCGGCTACCAGTGGAGTTATGAGCAAACGAAATCTTTCATGCAGTACCGTGCCAATATGCTGTTTGAAGGAAAATTTAAGCTGGATGAAAAAAATTTTTCTGTGTTTGAATTGCTCACGCATTACTTCAGCAATTCATCCGGCTTTATTCCATTAGCTCAAGATATGGGAGTGAAAAACCCGTCATTAGAAAAGGGCATCCTGTTGGCCGGCATCCCTGGTACTGGAAAAACCTGGCTGATGAAACTTTTCTCCAAAAATCAAAGGCAGGTGTTTTTTATGAAAAATGCAAAGGCGATTTCTGAAAGCTACGCATCCGGGGGATGGGATGGCATACAGGAATATCTGGAGCCAGTAAAAAACCCAGTAAATGATGCTGGTGCGTTTTTTCACCCCATTGCGGGCATTTGTATTGATGATACAGGAACTGAAGACGTTCGACAAAACTTTGCCAATAAAAGCAATGTGATTGGTGATATCATTCAGGTGCGGTATGATACCAGGTATACAGGTCCGTTACTGCACGCGACAACAAATTTAAAGGCGGATCAGCTAAAAGATTTCTACGGTGAAAGGGTATCCAGCCGTATGAAAGAAGTTTTCAATTTTATTCAAATAGCCGGAAGCGATAGGAGAAAGTAGTATGCCACGAAAAAAATCATATATAACCGTTAAGGATCAATTCTGCGGAAGCGGGGGAAGCAGTCAAGGAGCTAAGGCCGCCGGAGCTGAGGTAAGAGTAGCAATGAATCATTGGAAACTGGCAATTGAAACCCATAGCACAAACTTTCCTGATACAATGCACGATTGCACTGATATTTCTGCAAGTGATCCGCGGCGTTATCCTTCCACCGATATATTAATTACTTCACCAGAATGTACTAATCACAGTTTAGCCAAGGGAAAGAAAATCCTTAAAAAGCAAATGGATTTGTTTGCATCTGGTAAAATGGATCCCGCCGCGGAAAGAAGCCGGGCAACAATGTGGGATGTGCCACGCTTTGCAGAATACCACAATTATAATGGTGTTATTGTTGAAAATGTAGTTGATGCGAGGAAATGGGTAATGTTTGACGCTTGGTTAAAGGCAATGCATTCATTGGGATATATGCATAAATGTGTATACAGGAATAGCATGCATTTTCACCCCACACCACAAAGTAGGGATAGAATGTATGTGGTTTTTTGGAAAAGAGGCAACAAAGCTCCTGATCTTAATTACATGCCCCTGGCTAATTGTCAAAAATGTTGTAAAAATGTAAATGCAATACAGTCCTGGAAGCCAGACCAGAAATCATTTAAGTATAAAACCGGTTATCAATATTGTTGCCCAACCTGTAGTACAGTAGTTGAACCGTATTATTATGCAGCATTTAATTGTATAGATTGGTCCGATATTGGAAAAAAAATTGGTGACAGAGAAAAACCACTAAGCCCCAATACTATAAAGAGGATTAATTACGGAATTGACAAATTTGGGGGGCAGCCGCTTCAAATTGTAAATTATACGCCTGGTTATACAAAAACATTGGGCGAAGCGACTGCAACGATTACGACCAGGGATAGTTGTGGGTTATTAACTCCCTTTGTAATCAATGACCAGCATTCAACTGGTATAGATTTCAGAGTTAGGGGTATGGGAGATATATTAAACACTGTAACCACAACTCCACACTTTAAAATTATACAACCATTCATTTTAAAGGCTGAACATTCTAATCAAACAAATGTTCGCGGTTCTATGTTTCCGTTTCAAACGCAGACCACAAGACAAAGTATGGGATTGATTTGCGATCCTTTATTAATTGAAATGAACAGAACCGGAAAAGCTAAGCCATTAACTCAACCAACATCAACATTTACAGCCGGAGGGATAAATCATGCATTAGCTGTTCCTGTTATTCCGATAGCCAGGGGGAAGAGTATGTCCATATCTGCCTTTGATGCCTTAAATACCGTTTCTGCCGGAGGAATTCATTCGGGTATTCTTACTACTGATCAATGGAATAGTTTCATTGCCTACAATTATAATGGCAATCAAATTAGCCACATTTCCGAAGCCTGTGATACAGTAACAACTAAAGAGAGGATGAGCTTATTGAGCTATCAAAAGCCGTCTGTTGAAGATTGCTATTACAGAATGCTCAAGCCGCATGAAATACAATTGGCAATGGCCTTTGATAAAAATTATGTTGTATTGGGATCCGGGAAAGATAAAGTTCGGCAATTGGGAAACGCTGTTACCCCTCCTGTAATGGAATGGTTGGTAAGGCAAGTAATAGCATCATTAAAATAAAAGTATGGTAAAGGCAAGAGTTATGATAGGCATTGATCCGGGGGTTAATACAGGTTTTTGTGTTTATAACAAAAAAACAAAGTTAATACGCGAGATCGAAACATTTAAGATTCATGAAGCAATGGCGTCTGTTTTAAGAGTGTCAGACTATTATAGTCAATCTGTCTTTATAAGGATTGAAGATGCCAGGCAAAGGAAGTGGTTTGGTAAAAATACCATTGGAAAAGATCAGGGTGCCGGTAGTATAAAAAGGGATTGTACAATTTGGGAGGATTTTTTAAACGATCATGGAATTCCATTTGAGATGGTGCCACCCAAAAACAATATAACGAAATTATCTGCGTCCAATTTTAAAAAACATACTGGCATTACTCAACGGACAAGCCAGCATGCACGTGACGCCGCAATGTTAGTTTATGGCTTTTAAATTTAAAAAATATGATCACAGTTGATGTAAATCGGGCTATGAAAGATATATCCCGGAATTTCAAAAAATTACAACGGGAGCAAATTGATAAAGCCACGTCAAGGGCTATCAATAAAACACTTTTGAAGGCACGGACTGAAGCGCGCAGAGCAGTCAAGGATGTTTACAATATCCCTCAAAAGAACTTAGAGGGTATTCGCCGGATTACTTCAAAACCTTCCTTTTTGGAGGGCTACATAAAAGCCAGCACCATACCAATTCCAATGGATGCTTTTTCCCCAAAGTTTGAAACAGCTACATCCAGTGTGTCAGTATCAAGAAAAGGGGTACAGCGTACCAAGGAGTTTAAGCGTAAAAGGAAATCCCCTGCTATGGGTGTAAGTATTGAGGTGTATAAAAGCAAAAGGGAGACTGTGCCATTTGCTTTTATGATAAAGGGGGGAAAACCCAGGGTATTTGCCAGGGGTCAGTATAAGACTGGTGGCGGATCATATGGATTCATAAGGCGTTATAAAAGAGTGAATAAAACAGGGAGTGATATTCCTGTTAAGCCCTTACTATCTGTTACTGTGCATGGTGCTGTTATTAACGAAAGGGTATTGGGTAATATCAAACGTATTGTATTGCCGCACTTTAGTAGCACTATGGAGCATGAGATAAATTATATCATAAGTCAATCTAAATGAGGTTGGTATAGTGAAGGAACCTGGCAGGTTGTTGACCTATGACAATAATTATCAAATGGTAAGGCCCCCGGCATCGGTTCCCCCTAAATCTAAATGTTCTGCGGCTACCCGGAGCCGCAGAAAACCGTTAGCGATAGAGTTTTTTTAAGTCCGCAGGCGTTGATTACCAAATGATAAAGAAAATTGATAACACTAAAATATCAGTTAGGGAATATGCAAGGCGGCTGGGGGTTGATGAAAAAGCCATTCGGAAGGCAATCGAATCTGCAAAAATTAAAAAGGGCTATGACCCTAAACTGAAAAAAATTATACCCGCCATTGCCAATAAGGAATATGGCAACACTGTAGTAAAAAAACCACCAAAGCAAGATCCACCTCCTAAAAAAAAGCCGGCAAAGCGAAAACATAAAAATGACCATGAGGATAGGCTTTTTGCAAAGGATAATGATTCTTATGCTGAAGCGCTAAGAAAGGACACAATAATTAAAGCAAATACCAATGCTTTGAAATTGCGAATGCGTGAGGGTGAACTGGTAGAAAAGCAAAAGGTTTTTAAAGAGTTATTTTCTTTTGGAAAACAAATAAGAATAAAATTCCAAAGTGTACCGGATAGGATAATTGATGATCTACTGGCCGCACCAGGAAGAAACGAAGCTCACACCATTTTATTTAATGCAATTGCTGATGTCCTGGATGAATTAACAGGGGTCGGTGAAAGCGATTTAAAACTTAATCAGTAATGAAAATTGAAACAAAATTCAACATTGGTGACCCAGTCTTCTACATGAATGGCAACAAAGTCATTCAGTCCACAATTCATAATGTGCATGTCGAAACGTATGACGGGGAGGTGGTTATACTTTATGACCTGTTTCCTCCCAATGATGAAATGAAATTGCGTGAAGATGAAAACAGCGTTTTTAAAACAATTGAAGATTTGTTTGAGCACCTGAAGAAAACACAGATTGTTGACACTGAGTAATTACAGCATGAAACTAATACCGATTTTATACAGTACGCCAATGGTGCAGGCTATACAGGATGATAGAAAAAACAAGACCAGAAGAATAGTGAAGGGCAAGGCTTTGGATTGGCTGCAGCCAAATATGTTCACCGCTGAATTTGTAGCCCGACCCGAAAACAGTATGTGCCCATATGGTAAGTCAGGCGATGTGCTTTGGGTAAGGGAAATGCATTACAGCTATGGGTGCTGGGTTAAGGACGGACTCACGAAAACCGGCAAACAAAAATGGAAGTTCAAACCTGATGATAGTTTCGAAACGGTTAGGTATTTCGATGACCCGCCAAATAAAATTGAAGAAAATTCATATAGGGGTACAGGATGGTATAAGCGTCTTGCCAGGTTCATGTTCCGCAAGCATAGCCGCATATTCCTCAAAGTAACCGACATACATGTGGAGTGCCTGCATGATATATCACAGGAAGATGCTGTAGCAGAGGGGATCAAACCTATTCAATCATTTGAATCTGGTACCGGTATATCGAAGCGCCAAATGTTTGAAAATTATTTGCCTATGGGATACATGGAGGTTTTGCCAATAGATTCATTCAAATCTCTTTGGATAAAAATAAATGGGCAACAGTCCTGGGATTCCAACCCGTGGGTATGGGTGATCAGTTTTGAAAAAACCGAAAAACCTACATAAAAATCATTATGGAACTAAACATAGTTAACCAAACAGCCCCAACATTTCATGAAGCTGTTGGTATATCAGAAAGTAGAGCAAATGAATTATCGGACGCCTTGGATGCCATGGTAGAACGGTACTCTTCCCGGACGCAATTGGTCCGCGTGTGCGATGTATTTTATGAGATTGTTAGTTTTTGTAGCAATATGGAAGAGGTAATTTACTGCACTCTCAATCACGCAAATTGGCATGCTGCCCGCGGCATGCTCCTATGCCCACCTCAAAATAAAAACAGGTCATGATAGAAAATCTTTATACCCCATCCTGCATAAGAACATTTACCGGCAAGTACATCAATGTTTTCAATCCGGATCCAGAGTTAATTTGTATTGAAGATATTGCCCATTCGCTTTCAAACCAATGCCGGTTTGGTGGACATCTTCCAGAATTTTATTCAGTGGCACAACACAGCTTTTATTGTGCGTCATGGGTTGCCAAAGAACATAAGTTGGCCGCTTTGCTTCATGATGCAAGTGAAGCGTACCTATTGGACATACCCAGTCCGGTAAAGGCCGGACTATCCAATTACAAAGAAATTGAGGATCAGCTAATGCAGTTGATAGCCGAAAAGTTTGGGTTTAAATATCCGCTGGATGATGAAGTTAAAAATATAGATAAAGAATTACTGCAGTTGGAATGGGAGCAGCTCATGCTGAGAAAAAAGGGCAGATGGTACCGCGATATAGTGCCTGTCATTCCCGTTACCGCTAAAGGTGTTTTTTTAAACAAGTTCAAAAGTTTAACGCAATAAGAACAAATGTATGAATAAATTAAACCCTTCAGAAGTTTTCATTATCCATATGGCATTGCAATCACTTATTGATGATACAGAATCAGTATGCAAGAATGCCAGAATTCCATTCACACCAGAGGCAAGAAAGGACATGAAAGACATTTTGGATAATGCAAAAAGCGCCTTGAAAAAAATAACTGTTGTATCGGGGTCCACAATAAGAATGGATCCATACAAAGAAGGTGATGAGGCTGAATTTTTAACTAAGCAGTCTTAATGAGTAATATGCAATTACTTCAAGCCAGGAGGATAGCTGTGGATATTTGTTATCTGCTGCAACCGTATTGCAGCAAAATCAATATTGCCGGAAGCATTCGCCGGCAAAAGGCTGAAGTGAAGGACATTGAAATTGTTTGTCTGCCAATTGTAACCGAAATGACAGATTTATTTGGTGCTGTTATTAAAACACAACGCAGTGAATTGTTTTTTAATGAATGCAAAAAGTTAGGCACTTCGGTTAAAGGGAATCCGGGTGGCAAATACATGCAGATCAGTTTGCCATCAGGCGTAAACCTTGATTTATTCATGCCAGAGGCTGCGGATTATTTCAGGCAATATGCCATCCGTACCGGTTCGGCTGATTATTCTTATAAGGTAATCGCTGCTGCCTGGAAAAGAAAGGGATGGTGTGGATCTGATTTGGGTTTAAGAAAAATGATTGATTGTCTGGAAATCAAAACGCCTGATGGAAAAAGCAAGTGGAAATGTGTTAATTCAGCCGGGGAAATTCCGCCGGTGTGGGAAAGTGAAGAAGTATTTTTTTCCTGGCTGGGGGTTGATTATTTACCCCCAAAATACAGAAACTTTTAAGCATGGATGAGAATTTTGAAATGGAAGTTGGCAAAATATACTTTGTCAGCTTTGGTATTAATACCCAAATTGTTGGCAGGTATAAAGGGTCTGATGCCTGTAATCATTACTTTTTTGATATCCTTCACTATTGGAATGGGTATGAAAGTTTTAGAAAACAAAAAGAGTATTGTGTGAGAAATGGAATAGAGGAAATCCGGCCCGCTACATTGCCTGAAAAGCATACATTAATCCGATTTGAGTTAGAACATAATTGTATATAAATGAAACAATCAAATAAGAAGGCCCCCATTCCTGAAATATTGACCCTGGATGATATTCTAAAAATAAGAAACCAGCTTCCAGATAACTGGATGTGGCACAAATGTTATGAGTTGGGGTACATAAATACCCGGACTGGTCAGGAATTTATAAAGAAGCATTGGGCTTTAACCTCTCCGGATAATAAAGGTTGCGTTCATTCTCTTGGTTTAATAAGCCACGATTGTACCTCATCAAGAAAAGAGTTTATTGAAAATGATATACCCGTGCAGTTCGTGGAGAAAAGTTTACTGATCATTGATTTTTTATTGGCTGAAATTGAAAAACTGAAAGCAATATGAAAAATATTTTTTATGAGAACGAAAGTTGAAATAGCTGCACTAATGTATAAGTGTCAATCGTCGGCTAAAGTATTGTTTGCAGAACAGTATGATGAAAAAATTTTATGGTATAAAGACTTGATTCGGGCTTGTCAAAAAAAACATGAGTTAGAAGTGCTTGAAGCTGTAATGAAATTGAGTAATGATGATGCAGTTAAAGAAAACGGAATGGCAGTAATGTTTTTAATGGCTGCTGCTGTCGAACTGATTGAGCCGAATTCAGTAGCATAGCCACCAGCGGTTGACGGCTATGCGTTCACCGCCCTGAGCAAACTTGAAATCTAATTAAAAGTTATACTATGTCAAACGAACAAATTGCAGATTTTCTGAAAGGCGAAATTTATAAAATAGAAAAAAGCAAAGAAGAGGCTAAAACAGATCCAGATGGACGTATTGTTACGGTACACATCAATGCCGAAATATTTTTGAAAATGGCTTATTTGTTTGTCGGTATTCACGGTGGCAGCCCTTCCGAATTTTAATGAATCTTAACACCGAAATAATCAAAGGCTTTATTGAAGGATTGCGGCCCGAACAGCGCCTAACGGTAAGCCAGTGGGCTGATGAATTCAGGGTGTTAAGTACTGTTAGTTCTGCGGAACCCGGTAAATGGCGTACAGCGCGGACCCCTTATCTTAAGGAGATAATGGATAAATTAAGTGTCAATGATCCCGCACAGGAGATCATTGTAATGAAAGGTGCACAGGTTGGGCTTACCGAAGCAGGATGTAACTGGATCGGTTATACCATAGATGTTGCTCCATGCCCGATGCTGGCAGTGCAACCTACCAAAGATATGGCTGAACGAAATTCTAAAATTCGTATTCAACCAATGATTGATTCATGCCCATCACTTTCAACCAAGGTAAGGCCTGCCCGTTCGCGGGATAGCGGAAATACGGTTCTTAAAAAAGAGTACCCCGGCGGAGTGCTGGTTATGCCTGGTGCTAATGCCGCCGCTGGATTACGGTCCATGCCGGCACGAAACTTATTCCTTGATGAGGTGGATGCTTACCCCCTTGATCTGGATGGTGAGGGTAGCCCAATTGATCTGGCTAAAGCAAGAACCCGCACATTTCCCAAAAAGAAAATATTTATAATCAGCACACCAACCATTCAGGGAGGCTCCATTATAGAGGCTGAATTTCTCACCACATCACAAAAATATTATCACGTTCCTTGCCCGCACTGCGGAGCGTTGCAGATACTAAAATTTGACAGACTTCGTTGGAAGCCGGGAGATTTCAGCAAGGTAACTTATGAATGTGAACACTGTAATGAATCAATACAAGAACGCTTTAAACCTAAAATGTTTGCCGCAGGGCTATGGATGTCAACGGTTCCTGAAATGGATAGCATCAGGCGTTTCGGTTATCATATCAGTTCCCTTTATTCTCCATTCGGTTGGTATAGCTGGGCCCAGGCTGCGGAGGATTATGAAAAGGCCGCCGGCGATATTCCCAAACTAAAAACATTCACCAATACCGTATTAGGCGAAACCTGGAAAGAAGAGGGTGACGCTCCGCCATGGGAAAGCGTTTATAACCGGCGCGAAATGTATCCACAAAATAAACCGGGTTCTAAAGTTGCATTTCTTACCTGTGGAGTTGACATTCAAAAAGATCGCATTGAACTGGAAATAGTGGGATGGTCCCATGGTAAGCAATCATATTCTATTGATTACCGTGTATTGCTTGGTAATACCTCCGGCGAAACATCGGAAGTGTGGGGGCATTTGGCGAAGGTGTTGGATGAAACATGGGAACGAGAAGATGGCGCTCTTTTATCTGTTCGCCTGATGGCTATTGACAGCGGGTATAATTCTTCTGAAGTGTATTCCTTTTGCCGGAAATACGATCCATCCCGTGTAATACCAACAAAGGGGAAAGATGCACAAAGTGTTATGATCTCTCCTCCTCGTGCTGTTGATACTTCCCGGTCAGGGAAAAAAATAAATGATGTCAAAATCTGGCATATAGGTGTTTCGCTGATGAAATCAGAACTATATGGTTGGCTCCGCCTGCAAAAAAATGAAGATGGTACTTATCCAAATGGGTACTGCCATTTTCCACAATATGATTCCCATTATTTTAAAGGGTTGACTGCGGAAGTTTTGGAAAGTAAAAAGATACGGGGCTTTGACAGATTTCAGTGGGTAAAAAAATATGAAAGGAATGAGCCATTAGATTGCAGAGTTATTGCCAGGGCTGCAGCTTCCGTTATTGGTATGGATCGTTTTAAAGATGAACATTGGAATTATTTGGTCACAAATGTTTCTTTCCAAAAGAAAAATAGTAATATAGGTAGCCCCCCAAAGAAAAAGAAAAGTTCTTTTTGGGATAAATGATAGTATGGCTATGAATGACAATTATCCAAAACCTTTATACGAACTTGTTATTGAAGCTACATGTATTTATTACAAAATAACAAGGGAGGAGCTTTTCGCCAAACGCGCTGTTCAGGCAACTATTGATAAAAAACAGATTTGTTTTTATATCATTAAACAGGAAACTAATCTTCGTCTTTCTGCCATATCCCGAATTACCGGCCACAGCCGCACGACCTTACAAAGTGCGTTGGAAAAAGTCGAAGGTGAAAAGGATATTTATAGGCAAGTTTTAGACCAAATCAATGATATTATGGTTATCGTCTATAACTTACATTCAAAACAAAAAAAGCAATGGGGCAAACGTTCACAAGTGATCAGTTAACAGCCCTGGAAGCTGCTATTGCACAGGGTGCGTTGGTGGTGGAATATGGTGATAAAAGGGTTGAATATCGCAGCCTTAATGAAATGTTACGAATCCGGGATTTAATGCGCGAAGTAGTAACTCCGGATTTGGTAAATGGTAACAGGCGATTTGGAGCCTTCAAAAAGGGGTTGTTATGAATGTAGTTGATAAAGTTGTTGCCTTCGTAAATCCAGAAGCAGGCCGACGCAGAGTTGCAAGCCGCATGGCTTTACGTTTACTTGAAAAGAGTAGCCGCAAATTTGAAGCTGCTGCAGGCGGCCGCCGCACCGATGGTTGGGCAGCATCCGGATCCTCTACTAATATGGAAATTTCCGCCGCACTTCCAAAGTTGCGGTCTCGCTCCAAAGAACTTGCTCGAAATAACGGTTATGCACGCAATGGTATTAAGCGCATTGCGAACAATGTAATTGGTACCGGAATATTACCTACGCCATTGAATGTGACAGATGCCGTTTCCAAAAAAATAATGACTGCATGGCTTTTGTGGGGTGAAAAAGTTAGTTGTGATTTTGATGGCAAATTTAACTTTTACGGGCTGCAAAAATTAGTGATGCGTACCGTAGCTAAGTGCGGTGAATGCATTATACGACGTGTGAGATTAAAAGACGAAGGAGATAAAATACCTCTCGAATTACAAGTATTAGAACCAGATTTTATTGATACTTCAAAAAATGATCAGTTAAAAGTGGATGGAGGTTATATCCTGAATGGCATTGAATATAATGCAAAGGGAAAAGTTGCCGGATACTGGTTATATAAAAGGCATCCCTTAGAGTTCACTACCGAAAGCGCATTTGTGCCCGCCGCCGATGTTATTCACGTCTTTGATGTTGAAGATCCGGGGCAAAACAGAGGCATTCCTTTCCTTACGTCTTCCATGCTTCGTTTGAAAGATTTTGATGAGTATGAAGATGCGCAATTGCTCCGCCAAAAGATTGCAGCCTGTTTTTCCGTTTTCATTACTGAAAATGAAAACCTTAATCCAATATCCACCAATTCAAGTTCAGAACAATTAGAAAGGGTGGAACCTGGAATAATTGAACATTTGCCACCCGGCAAAACAGTTTCTTTTGCTACGCCTCCGCCTGCTGAAGGTTACGATAAATATTCCCAGCAGGTATTGCGTGGAATCTCCGCAGGTATCGGCACGTCCTATGAGGCGCTGACTAATGATCTCTCCAATGTTAATTTTTCTTCCGGCCGCATGGGCTGGATAGAGTTTCAGCGCAATATTGAAGACTGGCAATGGATGATGCTCATCCCTGTGTTTTGTGATCGGGCATGGGATTGGTTTGTCGAAGCCGCTGCACTTAAAGGAAATGCAGAGCCTGGTAAAACAATTCCGGTAAGTTGGACAGCTCCCCGCAGGGAAATGATTGATCCCGTGAAAGAAACCGAGGCGCTATCTGAACAGGTACGCAATGGATTTATAACATGGCATAATGCTGTTAAATCAATGGGTGAAAATCCGTCTGAAATACTTGCACAAATGATAAAGGATGCAAAAGCATTCGATGCTGCAGGGTTAATGCCCGCATGCGATCCGCGCTTTGATACCAACCGCGGAAATGAAGAAAAAACTCCTGATAAAAGTAAGTCAAAAGATAAATCATCCGATGATGAAAAGTAGGTTTTGATTTATTGTCAAACATTTGCCTAATAATCGCCTATTCACTTTTTAGCAACCAAAATAGTTTTGGTTTCCAAGATTCATTTTGATCTGCATGAAAAAAGTTCGGGTAAGTGATAATTTGTTCAGAGCAGCGTTAGACGCGAAAACATTCAATGATGCTGATAACACAGTAGATGTTGTGTTTGCCAGCGAGGCGGAAGTTTTGCGCAATAGCTGGGATGGTAAATTTATTGAAGTGCTCGATTGTAAGGAGCCCTCCGTTCGTCTTGAGCGTTTAAATGCCGGGGCCCCGGTTGTTGATTCTCATTCTACTTATTCTTTAAGAAGCCAATTGGGTGTTGTCGTTCGGGCATGGATTGAAAAAAAATCTTGCCGGGCAACAATCCGCTTTTCTACACGTGAAGAATTTGCCGGTATTATAACTGATATAAAAGCTGGCATTATCAAAAACGTTTCTGTTGGCTACAGGGTATACAAGTATGAAGTGAAGGAAGGACAAAAAGACGAAGTACCTACTTACAGGGCACTGGATTGGGAGCCAATGGAAATATCTATGGTACCCGTTCCCGCTGATTATACAGCTACAGTTAGAGCAGATGAATCCCGCTTTTATGATGCAGAAATTATAAACTCAAATCTTTCAAATACCAACAAAATGGCAAAAGAAAACGAAGAAAGGGCCGGCGAAGTTACAACTCCTGCAGCCCCAGCCACACCGGCGCAACAACCTGCAACCCCTCCTGTTGACGCTGAAGCTATTCGTAGCGCTGCGGTTGCTGCTGAACGTACCCGTTCAGAAGATATCCGCACAGCAGTTCGTGCGGCAAACATTGGTGAAGCTTTTGCCCATAAGCTTATCAACGCTGGTGTTACCATTGATGAAGCCCGCAAACAAATTATTGACAAGCTGGCCGCAGATCAACCCCCGGTTGAAACGCGGAGCACCCACAGCGCTAAAGTAACGGGACCAGATGAAACTGTGCAAACGCGCAATGCAATGGAGGAAGCTATTTTGCACCGCGCACAGCCTGGTACTTTCGAATTAAAAACCGATAAGGCCAAGGAATACCGTGGGCATTCGCTGTCTGATTTTGGGCGCTCCATTTTGGAAGCATCCGGAATAAAAGTTACTGGCTTTACGCGGGATGAAATTGTTTCCCGTGCATTGGCAACCAGCGATTACCCCGCTTTGTTGTCGGGTGTTGTAAATAAATTTTTGCGCCGTGCTTATAGTCTGGCTCCTCAAACCTGGAAGCCTTTGGCAACACAGGTAAGTGCAAGTGATTTTAAACAGATCACAGGAGTGCAGTTCGGAGGAAGTGTTAAACTGGAAAAAGTTGCCGAACATGGTGAATACAAATATGGTCAACTGGCAGAAAGTAAGGAAGCTTTCAAGCTGGATACCTACGGAAAAATAATTTCAATCACCAGGCAGGCGCTTGTTAATGATGATTTGAATGGTTTTGCACGGGTTAGCCAATTGTTTGGCGCTGCTGCTGCTAACCTGGAAAGTGACATCATGTGGGGATTAATTACAGGTAACCCAACAATGGGTGATGGTGTCGCGCTTTTTCATGCAACTCATAAAAACTTATCGGCCGCCGGAGCCCCCCCCAGTGAGACTACTCTAAGCACTGCAAGGACAGCCATGTTTAAACAAACTGGTCTTGCCGATGAAAAGCTTAATGTAACGGCACAGTATTTAATCGTTCCCATTGAACTGTATATAACCGCTCAAAAACTGATGACGGCCGTTACCGCCGGTAAAACCGCAGATGTGAATGTATTTAACGGTGCATATACGCTTATAACAGATGGCCGTCTTACCGATGCCAAAGCATGGTATTTGGCGGCAGCTCCCGGTGCCATTGATACGCTGGCTTATGCATACCTCAATGGTCAGGGCTTATTTACCGAATCCCGCAACGGCTGGGAAGTAGATGGGGTTGAGATTAAAGCTCGTTTGGATTTTGCCGGCGTGGTTTGGGATCACCGTGGTTTATATAAGGATCCCGGTCAGTAAAATTTATTAAAGTAATAAGGCATCGTTTGCGGTGCCTGTTTTTAAAAGCCTGTATTAAAATTTATACAATGAAAAATTTCATACAAAAGGGGGATTTTATTGATGTAGTTGCCGGAGGCACTGTAACCGCAGGTAGTGTGATTAAAGTTGGTGATCTAATCGGTATTGCAACTATTGATGCCATATCAGGAGAAACATATCCCGTTGCACTCACCGGTGTTTTTAGTGTTCCTAAAGCTGGATCGCTGGCTATTAGCCAGGGTGATACCGTGTATTGGGATGTCACTGATGGTAATTTCAATAAAACGTCAACCGACAATTTTAAAGGAGGCCATGCTGTTGCTGATGCACTAAGTGCTGACACAACCTTTTTAATCAGGCTTGCACAGTAATGCCCGCTGAAAATGTTTTTGATGGTATCCGGGATGTAGCTTATGACGTTGTAACTAATTCAATGGGCTACTCTGCAACATGGCTTCCATCTGATAGCGAAGATGGCGCCGAACCATTAACGGCAAGAGTTCTTTTTAATAAACCTACGGAAAGGGAAAAATTGGACGGTAGAGAATACGATCCGTTTAAATACACTATGGAATATCGCGCGGACGGTTTTCCTGGATTAAAAGGTAAGGTAGATCAGAGTGCAACTGAGTTTGTAACAATTTCTGGTAATGAATTTTATGTAAGGCAGGTATTAACGAAGTATGACGGTAACACATTGATTGCTGAGTTAACGCCCCGGAATATTTGATTGAAATAAATATTTGATGTGGACATTGGTAACCTGGAAATACAGATCGCAAATTACCTCCGGGATAATTTAACGCCCCTGGGTTTTGATGCGGTCCCATTGCCGGAAACCGAATCCGAATTTCTAAAGCCATTTATCCGGGGAAAAGTAACCGTTGCCTTTACCGGAGAAAAGCCCGCTACTGTTCAGAGTATTAATTATGTGTCGCAGCATGTAACCTTAACGTTTACCTGCAGTTTACAAAGCAGGTTTTTAAGGGGTGAAAACGGGATACATAAGCTGGCTGAACTCGTAAAAAAAATTTTGATAGGGTATGAGCCCACTGATTGTGGCAGATTGTATTACACCAGCCATGATTTTGTAAAATACGATAGTGGCATTTGGGAACACGCGGTTGATTTTGAATGTAAAACTTTAAGGGTTCAGGAAATATTTGAACCGGAAACAGCAGCCCCAATAACAGATATAAAATTGGATGAAAGCTTTGGATAAACAATACACATATACGGATTACACACCTTCCCGGTTTAGCCACAAAGGCATTGAGTATGCACTTTATCCGGAAGAAAAGTATTTTTTACCAGATACCGGTTACGTTCGCGGACTTATCGCACAGGGTAAATTGGTTGAATACCTTCCTCCTGTTAAAAGTGCATCGGAAGCACCAAAACCAACTTTTAATAAAAGAACTAAAAATATTGCAAAATGAGTTACTTGCACGGCGTAGAAGTTATTGAGATCGAACAGGGTTCCCGGCCCATTTCTGTTGTAAAATCAGCCGTTATTGGTTTGGTTGGTATTGCTCCTATCGGTACGGCGCAAACGCCAATCCTCGTATCAGGCGAAAGGGATGCCGCGCAATTCGGTAAAAAAATACCTGGATTTAATATTCCCCAGGCGCTGGATGCAATTTTTAAGCAGGGTGCAGGCACCGTTATTGTGGTTAATGTTTTCAAAGAATCAGACCACACTACGCAGGTAACCGATGAAGCGAAAACGGTAACCGATGGCAAATTAGCACTATCAGCCGCCCCTATTGGTGCGGTTACTATTAAAGATTCAGATGATGCGGTGGTTACTTTTGTTAAGGACACGGATTACACCCTGGATGAATTTGGGAATTTTACTGTTATATCAGCCGCCATCGCCAATGGTACAGCGCTGAAATTCACATTTAAGAAATTGAACGGCGCGGGAGTAATAGGAACCCACATTATTGGAACGGTTGATTCCGGTACTGGCGCCCGCACAGGTATGAAGGCCTGGGATCTTGCATTTAATTTGTTTGGGTTCAAGCCTAAAATTTTAATAGCTCCTGGCTATTCTACAGTTTCTGCTGTTGCTGTGGAAATGATTTCAATAGCCGATAAATTACGTGCTATTGCTTTGCTTGATGCCCCTTATGGTACAACTGTTTCCGAAGCTATTGCGGGCCGTGGTGTAGCTGGTGAAATTAATTTCAACACCAGCAGCAAACGTGCTTACTTGCTTTACCCATATTTGAAAGCATATGATGAGGCAACGGATAGCAATATTGATTTTCCATACTCATCTTTTATGGCTGGTGTTATCGCCGCTACGGATAATGCCGATGGCTATTGGAATAGTCCATCAAATAAGGAAATAAAAGGCATAGTAGGGGCTGAAAGGGATATTACAGCAGGTATCAGTGATGTCACCAGCGATGCAAACCTGTTGAATGAAAAAGGTATTACTACCATCTTCAACAGCTTTGGTACCGGCATACGTACATGGGGTAACCGGTCCGCCGCGTTTCCTACATCCACCTTTCCTGATAACTTTCTATCTGTACGACGCACAGCGGATGTATTACAAGAAAGTGTGGAGCAGGCATCATTACAGTTTATTGATAAACCGGCTAACCAGGCGCTGATTGATTCCATCCGTGAGACAGTGAACGGGTTCATTCGTGTATTGGTGGGCCGCGGAGCGCTGGTTGATGGGAAATGCATATTCGATCGCAATAAAAATACCAATGAAGAAATTGCCGCGGGGCATCTGGTATTTGATATTGAATTTATGCCGCCCACCCCTGCTGAACGCATAACCTTCAACAGCTTTATTGATTTAAACTTGTTGAAAGTATTGCAATAAACTTAATGTTTATTTTTTGCAGGAATAAGACTATTTAAAATCACTTAATTATAAAAAATGTCCACTAAAATCAGTATCAACAGGGTAACCAACGCCAACGTGTGGATTAACGGAAATTCATATTTGGGCAGAGCTGAAGAGGTTACGCTTCCGCAGATCAAGGCAAAGATGAGTGAACATAAGGGATTGGGGCTATTGGGCGCTCTGGAATATTTTTCCGGAGTGGATAAGCTGGAAGCTAAATTTAAATGGAATTCTTTTTACCCTGATTTGCTTAAGATGGCCGCAAACCCATATCAGGCGGTTAAGGTGCAGGTACGTTCCAGCCTTGAAACTTACGAAGGTGGAAGCCGCATTGCACAGGCTGCGGTAGTGGTATATTTTACCGGGCAGTTCCGTGATCTCCCTTTAGGAACTTTTAAACAACAGGATAACGTGGAGTTGGAAAGCAATATGAGCTTAACGGCTTGTAAGCTTGAGATTGATGGCGTTGAAATTGTTGAAATTGATTTGGAATCAAATATTTATAAAGTGGATGGTGAGGACCTTCTGGCTCAATACCGTGCAAATCTGGGCATATAAATTTTTGGTCTTATTTCTTTAGTCGCCTGGGGATTAAGACCGGCATCATATTAATTTATGATGCCTTTTTTTTAACGGCGATATTTAAAACAAATAAAATTTTTCAATTATGGGCGAAACAGCGACTAAAATTTATCCTACTGCAGCAGATGCGGAAGGATGGTATTATGAGAATGAAGACGACGAAGGGGCAGGTATCTTGACTAAAATGTATGATAATGAATCTCGGGTTAAGAAGGTAGAACTTTCAAAAAATCGTACTGCAATCATCCGGGAATTGCGTGGTAGGGATTTTAATGTCATCCAGGATATAATTGGCGGCGAAAGTCGCATATCAATGGAAGCCGCTACAATGTCTTTATCGGTAAAAATTAATGATGAAGGCTATCCTCCTGAATTTTTCATGGATGATTTAAAGCTTTCTGATTTTTCAAAGTTATTAATACCGGTAGGCAGGTTAAATTTTTCATAAGCCGTAAAGAAATCGCCTTTACGGCACACTGGTATGGGCAAAGCCCGATAATAGTTGAGGCGTGGACATGTACAGAAATTAGAAGGTGGCATAATGAAGCGGTGGCGCTGCACAACCATATTAATGGGAGTGATTCACAGGGTAGTTGATAATCCTTTTTAACAAATGGTAAGCCATATAAAACACGCCATAGATTGTATACCATCCGGAATACCAAACTACGCCATAAGCTAAGAGTTTAAACCAAAAGTTGTTGGAGTAGTTGATAATCAATAAACAAACCGCTGTTGTAACAACCGCAGAAATAATGAATTGTATTTCAAGCTTGAATAATGATTGTTTCATACTGTAAATATAATAAACAAAATCTATAATGGCAAGTGCTACAACTATGCTGGGATTGGCTTTGGTGCTAACTGCCAACACAGGTCGGGCACGTGGTGAAATAAACAGTTTTACCCGGTTTATGGCGGGAAAACTAAAAGAAATGCATGCCAGCGGTCAGAAGATGGTTGAGCAAGGGAAGGCTATAAGGGATAGCGGATTAAGTGATATTAAAACGGGCATTGCCGCTATGGCTCCTGTTGTTGGTTTAGTGAAAAAGGCAATGAATTTTGAAGATGCTATGGCGGATGTGGCCAAGGTTGCAAACTTGGATAGGGCATCTACAGAGTTTAAGGGACTTTCTAAAGACGCACTTGAATTAAGTAAATATTTAAATAAAGATGCTTCTGAAGTAGGACAATTATATGCTTCTCTTTTAGCCGGTGGAACAGCAAAGGAAGAATTGAAAGCCGTGGCGAAAATTGCCGGGGAGGGTGCAATAGCATTTGACATGAACGCTGAAGCAACAGGTAATGCATTCATGACCATGAAGAACGCATTAAACATTAGTGTTGCTGATACCAAAAAAGCGTTTGACGCTACCAATGCCATCACCAATAAGTTTGGTGGTCGTGCTTCGGAAATATTGGAATTCATGTCCCAGGGCGGAGCCTCTGTTGCACGCACATTAAAGGCAACCGCTCCCGAGATGGAAGTATTTGGCCGTGCCTTAATGAAAAGTGGTGTTTCGGCAAGCGAAGCAGGTACAGTAATGCAGCGGTTCCGTTTGGGATTGTATAATAATGCGGAAGCTTTAAAAATATTTAATAAAGCCGGTGGCGGCGGTGAAGGGATGGCCGCAGTATTTGAAGTGGCCAGGAAAAGCGGAGATCCTTTTAAATGGTTTAAGGAGCATAAATTTGGACAGTATGCCTCACAGATGGCTTTAATGTCCGGGAATATGAACCAGCTCCGCGAAATGATGCAGTTCGTTGGAGATGAACAAAATTATTTGGGATCCGCGAGCCAGGAATTTGAAAATAGGACTAAGACTACTTCTTTTCAATTAGGCAGACTTTTGCAAACATTGAATGCGCTTGCAATACAGTCTGGAGGTACATTATTGTCTTCAATCACTACAATTGCTGAATCATTGGCCCCTATAATAGAAAAAGTAACAAAATGGGCTGGGGAAAATCCTAAACTGGTTAAGAGTATATTGATAGCTATCGCGGCATTTGGAGGTTTAAAAATTGCCACTGGCATTTTTAAAATGACTTTTGGTACACTTTTCCAAACAATCGGACAAAGTAAAAGAATATGGGCTGTTTTAAGTGATCAATTAATAAACGCCCGTTATTATTTCATTTCTTTTGGTCAATGGATTAGAGGCCCTTTTATTTCCGGAATCACAAAGTTTGGAGGATTATTAAAGAGTGGGTTCCTTACTGCGTTTTCTTCCATTGGCAAAGCTGTTGGCGCCGCATCACGGTTTTTACTGGCAAATCCCATTATTTTAATTATTGCGGCTATCGCTGCTGCAGCTTTTATTGTATATAAGAACTGGGATACAATAAAGGCTTGGTTCATCCGGATGTGGGAAGTTGTAAAGAAATCATTCAAAGCTGCATGGGACTGGATAAAAAATATGTTCCTAAACTATACGCCACAAGGTTTAATCATAAAACACTGGGATAAGATTAAGGAGTTTTTTACCGATACTTGGCAGAAAGTGAAAAATATCTTTTGGGGTTTTGTGGATTGGGTGAAGGGATTAGGCAGCATGTTTTTTGATTTGGGAAAAAATATTGTCAGCAATATATGGGAGGGCCTAAAAACGTTGGCCACCAGCCCCATTAAATGGTTGTTTGAAAAAGTTAACAGTTTGGTGCCTGACTTTTTTAAAAATAAGAATACCACAATGAAAGTTGCTCAAACGGTTTCTGCAACCATGCAGCCTATTGCGCAAATGCGTATGCAGCCAATTCCCATAAATGGTAATGGCATGAGTATGCCCCAGCCAACTATGATTTCAAGCAGTCGCGTAGGTGGAACAACCAATTTTGCACCAGTGATAAATTTAAGCGGTGGCGCAACCCAGGCTGATGCTAATATTATTACTGATACAATGAAAAAGCAATTTGATAAAATGTATAAAGATCGTGAAGCGCGTAAAGACAGGTTAAGATTTTAGCCTACAGCTTTACGCTTAACAATTCCCGGCCAATGGCGTGCAGCCCTTCCTCAATTTTCTTTTTTTGATTTGGTCCCGCAATGGCATGCCCCCCCTTGTATTGTCGCAAAAGTGAAGGGTTTAGCCCCACTTTTTTGGCAAAGCCGCTTATATCTAACATTCCAAAATGCCGGAAAATGCTGGCAATATCATATTTGTAAACAAAGGCAATATTACCCTGGTTGTAGGCGGGCGGTAAAGCTTCTTTGCTTTCTTTGTAAGCATCCACCATATCTTTTAACACGCTTTGCAAATCCGCTTTAGCTTCCTCAATAGTATCGCCATAGCTGGTTAAGGGTAAGGTATCATCCTGCACATAAATGCCAAAGCCGGTTGAGGATGCTTCAATAATTGCGATCACTTTTTTTGTTTTCATGTTGTCGCTTTTTTGCAGGGCTTATTTAAGCCCCGCCATTTTTAATATTTTATTTGCCGTTCCCGTAGGCACTTCTTTGGTGCCATGTTTTCCTACAGGAATTTTACCGGGTTTGGTAGGGTGGGCATAAATATGATGCCCTGATGTACGTTCTATAAACCATCCATCCCGTTCTAACTTTCGCTGTAGTTCTGAAAATTTCATTAGGGTAAGGGTTGTTTTGTTTAACAAAGATAACGTTTTCGTTATAATCTGCAAATAGGTATTATAACGTTTTCGTTATCATTTGTCATAATTCATATTATTTTACCCCCTGCCTAAATCCCGGCTATTCAAAATGCTGACGATGTTGGAAAATTGCTTATGTTTTTTCAATTGGGTACAGCAGTATATGATGCCATCCGCAGCCCGGAAAGCTGGAATGTTTCCGGCAATGAAGCCTCATATGCAGAGCATGCCTTAATTGAAGGAAAACCGCGCCTGCAAAAAACTGGTGACACCCTTGAAGAAATCAGCCTTACTATTAAGCTATTCGCCTCTTATTGCAACCCGTCCCAGGAATTGAATAAATTAAATGAAAGCAAAACCACGGGTGAGATTCTTCCCCTGGTGATGGGGAATGGTGAGTACCGGGGAGATTATGTTATTGCCAGCGCTAATTATACCATTGATACCACGCTAAAGGATGGTACCATTATAGAGGCTACCGTTACTTTACTATTAAAGGAATTCATAGGCATATCAAAACAGGAAGTTCTGCAACAGGCAGCCAGAAAAAAAGCATTTGCTGTGGGGGATAAAAAGCCAATCATCAGGCAGCCACCACAAAAAGATAATGAGTATGCAGGAGCGGCAAAAGATGTACAAGCGGCCAGTGCGCAAACAGCACGGATTGACAACCTGGTAAGTGAGTATGAGAACAATCCTTCCCGCCGAGATCAGATTGTAAAGGAAATTGATGAAGCAAGCAAAAAGGCAAATAAGGCATTGAATGATTTCAATAGCAAAATGGCTCAAGCTGATGCAGTTCGCACCAAAGCCACCAATTTAATTGCATCTGTGGCTTATGTTGTCAGCATGCTTGCTGCAATAGATTCTGTATTACCTCCTTCAAATATTGCTGATTTGCAGAACGCAAATACTTTTTTACAAAGCGGCGTGCGAAGCATGAACCGAAATGCTACGGCTGTATTTTTCCCGGTAATAACAAGGAGGCGCAATGGCTAACACGCAATACATATGCACAGAAGGTGATCGCTGGGACAATATATCACAAAAGGCATATGGCAGCCCTATACTTGCCCATGTTATAATTGCCGCCAACCCTAAAGTATTTATAGAGGAAAGGCTTACAGCCGGCACCGTACTGGATATTCCCATAATTGCCGAAACAGAAACTAAAACAGATTTACAGTTATTTCCTCCTTGGAAACGTCCTGAATAATGGAATTTGTTGGATCACCATATATTAAAGTGCTGTATAATAGCAGGGATATCACTGAAGATATTTCTAAGCATTTATTATCCATACAGTACAGTGATAAAACGGAAGGGGAATCCGATGAGTTACAACTTTCTTTAGAAGATAAAGACCGGCTTTGGCAAAACGAATGGTACCCCGAAAAAGGAAGCACACTTTCCGCGGAAATTGGTTATAAAAACGGGTTGAAACTGGATTGCGGGTCCTTCATGATTGATGAAATCGAATTATCCGGCCCTCCGGATATTGTTAATATTCGCGGGCTGGCTATTGGCATCCATGGAAAATTGAAAACCAAGAAAGGCGGCCGCAACCATGAGGGGAAAACGCTTTCTGAAATTGTGCATACAGTAGCTGCGGTGAATAATTTTACTGTCCAGGGAACGATTGCAAATATTAGGTTTGGAAGAATTGCCCAACACAGGGAAAATGATTTGCAATTTCTTTCCCGCCTGGCCGCTGAGTATGGCCATATCTTCAGTATTCGTGGTAAGGTTTTGATATTTACCCGTACTGATTCTCTTGAAGAAAGAAATGCCTCAATCATTTATGATCGTTCTGATCTGATTAGCTATTCAATCAAGGACAAAACATCTGGTATCTATAAAAGTGCAATAGTAAAATTCCATAACCCCGAAACAAAACAAGTATCTGAACATGCAGAAACATTCTCCGCAGACACGGCAACAGATGATGTTTTGGAAATTAAAACGAAAGCTGAAAACAAGCAACAGGCTGAAGCAAAAGCAAAGGCGGCGCTTCATCGTGCTAATACATTAATGCAAACCGGTTCTATTGCTGGTCCCGGACATGTGTTAATGGTAGCTGGAAATAATATTGAATTAACCGGATTGGGGCTTTTAAGTGGTAAGTATCATATATTAAACTCAACCCATAATATTGATAAGTCGGGCGGCTATACTGTAGATGCGGAAATTAAAAAGGTTGGTACCATACCTGCAATAAAAAATAAAACGAATAAAGTACAAAAGCCCAAAACCACTGTTATTCCTACGGTGCCTAAAGCAAATTTAGCTACGTCTTCTTTTCCTACAGTTGATTTTAATCTATTTCAAAAACCAGAAGGATGGCAGTCTTAAAGTTCGGGCTGATATGCGATGTGGATGCGGGTAAGGGGATGGCGCGGGTATATCTCCAGGAGGATGATGTAACAACCAATTGGATTCCGATGAGTGTGCCTAAAACCTTGAATGATAAATGGTCTTTTCCATTTGATATTAATGAGCATGTTTGGTGTATGATGGATGAGCACAATGAATTTGGGGTGATTGGCGGAGCCATTTATAATACGACAGATAAACCAGATGCCGCTGCTGTCGGAAAATTCAGGGTTGTATTTGCCGATAAAACGGCTATTGAATATGACAATAATGCTAAAATTTTGACTATTGATTGTGTGGGTGACATTAAGGTAATAGCGAAGAATGTTGACGTGGAATGTGAGCAGGCAAATGTAGAAGTTTCAGGCGCTGCAACTGTAAAGGCCTTGACCGTGGAAATAGAAGGAACTACAACCGCAACAATGAAAGCCCCGGTGGTTAACATTGATGCACCTGTTTCTAATTTTTCCGGCATAGTGGCTGTAACGGGCGCACTTACTGCAGCAACAATCGCAACAACGGGGGGAGGAGCAATTGAAACAGCAGGTCCCATTAGTGCACAAAGTATCGAGGCGGAAAGCATGGAAGCGGATAGCGCGACAATTGGCGGCAAAGATTTCTTAACGCACACACATACGGCACCTTCCGGAGGCGGTGCAACATCACCTCCGCTTTAATTACCAAAAATTGGCAACTTGGCGGCATTATCACAAATAAAAAGTTCAGATTGGCAGTTTTCAACGTTAGGCGTTGGCGCTGTTGCTGAAGGCTTGTCAGATGTGCGCCAATGTATTGATCTTGCATTAAGAACTACTCCGGGTACGGATCCCCTTCGTCCGCAATTTGGCAGCAATATTTATCAGTTTGTTTCCAGGCCTGTAAGTACAGCGGTGCCTGGTATCATAAAAGCGATAATTGAAGCAATTGAAATGTGGGAACCCAGGGTTCAGGTTCAAACTGTTACCCATAGCCTGGATACAACGGATAATAAATCGCAACTTAAGTTTCCAATAACATACAAGCTTACCGATGATGATTTGATTGATACCATTACCTATACATTAGGACAGGGTACGGACGCGGAAGCCGGCACAGGGCATATCATATTACAGGCTATTATCCCCGCGGCTCCCGGCGGATCAAAATACTTTCTGTCATTTATTGGAAATGGAAATCCTGTTTTTCCCAATTTCCCTTCAGCCGGTTTTGCATCTGTGTATGATTTATATAACTGGGTTGTGGCTAACTGGGCAGCATATGGAACATGGTACCTGGCAAATGATAAAATCATCCTGTATTTAAAAAGTGGTGTATTTCAAACTGCATCCCTTGATGCATACACTACTATCAATTACGCATTTGCCGCTGCTATTCCGGATAAAGAGATTGAGGAATATTATGGGGTTGTATTTACATTCAATGGCAACCTTGCTACACCATTATTTCCGGCATATGAAGTGTATACCGCCGGCGAAATTCTTACATGGGTAAATAATAACTGGGGTGACTATGGCACATGGAGCATTGAGGGTAATAATCTGGTATTGACAACGCAGGGGCAGGCGACAATAACACTTAGTGTAGATAAATACAGTATTGGTGGCTTTTCTCTTGGTTTTTCAAATGGTTTTAACGCATAAATAAATGGCATTAATTAAACCGCAATTTGTAAGTGTAGATGCTGAGGCAATCATTAGTGAAATGGTTGCGGACTATGAAGCGCGTACCGGGAAAAAGCTGGCCCCGGCCCAGGTAGAGCGGTTACTTATTAATGCATTCGCTTATCGTGAATATTTATTGCGCACCGCGATAAATGAAACTGGTTTGCAAAACCTTGTGGAGTTTTCTACTTTCCCCGCTTTAGATTATTTGGGGCAACTACTTGGTGTTACAAGGCTTGCAGCATCGAGGGCAAAAACAACCCTAACCTTTAATTTGGTTCCTGGCCATACTGGAATTTTAATACCTGAAGGTATCAGGGTGCAAAGTATTGACGGCAAGGCCATTTTTATAACCGTGGAGCCTAAAACCGTAGCCACAGGAGTTTTAGCCACCGCAATACTTGCTGAGTGTACTCTTGATGGCGTGATTGGTAATGGATATGAAATAGGACACGTTTCTGTAATTCTTGATCCGCAGCCATATATATCCACAGCAGTAAATGCAACTGCTACTGCAGGTGGAGCGGATGAGGAATCAGACGAAGCCTTAAGGGACCGGATAAAACTTGCCCCGGCTTCTTTTTCTAATGCAGGAAGCAAAGGAGCATATGAATTTTTTGCAAAATCGGCACATCCTTCAATTATAGATGTGGCAATTACTTCGCCGGATCCCGGAGACGTAAAAATATTCCCATTGCTGGAAGGGGGTGAAATACCATCTACGGAAATAATTGATGCAGTAAAAGCGGCGTGCAATCCTGATAAAAGGAGGCCGCTTAGTGATACGGTTTATGTCGAAGCGCCTACTAAGATTGATTATGCCATTGAAGTTGATTTAATACTACTTAGCGATGCGCTTCAGACAAATATTGTTAATGAGGTTACGGATAATCTTCAGGCATATGCCAATGAACGAAAAAGGCGACTGGGTGTTGATGTGGTGATTAACCAGATTATTAAGCAGGCTAATATTGAAGGCGTATATAAAGCCACCGTAACGGCTCCGGAATCTGATATTGTTGTTGATGAAAACGAGTTTTCAAACTGTACTTCAATTACAGTAAACGTAACCGGTAGCAGTGATGAGTGACAAATTCAATAGCGTATTGGCGGATAGTATAAAGGATATTCCGCATTTGCTGCAGTTTGATCTGATGGCTAAAAAAAGGTTGGATGCAATTCAGTTGGATGCGATTTTAATTTATTTGATTGATACCGTTTCGGCCAGTGCTTTACCTTTTTTGGCTGCCCAATTTGATGTATTGGGTTTTAAAGGTATGCGGCTGGCAACAACAGAGCAACAGCAACGGGAGGTAATAAAACGCGCCATTGAATTACACCGGTTTAAAGGAACAGTTTGGGCGGTAAAGGAAGCATTAAAAACGATTGGGTACCCCGATGCTGTATTAACTGAACATGTGGGGGCTGGTGCTAACGGTTGGGCGGTTTTTCGCATTGAACTCAATGCGGGGGATAATGTGATTTCGGCGACAATGATTGAAGAAATTGTAAAAATGGTGATGGAATATAAGAACGTCCGTAGCCATTTGGAAGATATTTCTTACCAGGTCTTTTTTGATGATAGCATTATCCTGACTGATGCAAGTGTCGAAAATCCTTCCGTGGATGATTCTGATGCCTTGGTGATTGGGGGAGATTTCAGGTACAACGGGGAGGAATATTATAACGGAAGCAGAAATTATAGTTTGGATACTGACATTCTTACAATTGAAATTATTACATAATGGACAAAGATTCAATTATAGTAAAAGGTAGTTTTTCGATGCAGGTAATTGAAGCTGCAACGGGCAAAGTGCTGGAAGATTACCAGGATAATAATTTAGTGGTTACCCTGGGAAAAACCAATACTGCAAAGCTGCTTGCCGGGGATGCAGCGGGGAAGATCATTAGCAAAATTTCTGTTGGTACAGGCGATGCTGATCCTATTATTACAGATACAGGACTTACAGGAGCCTATACAAAGGCTATTACCAGCTATACATTCCCCGAATCCAATTCAGTATTGTTTAGCTGGTCCATTGATAACGCGGAAGCCAATGGTATGAGTATAAAGGAATTTGGGCTACTGACAGCCGACAATGTGTTGTTTGCGCGAAAAGTGAGGAGTGAGATTGTTAAAACATCCGCGGTGCGGCTTGTAGGCACCTGGAAAATAATTATCAACTAATGGCAAATTTAATTGAGGACATACTTTGGGAAGCGGGTATTTACCAGCTTGAACAAACTGATTTGGTAATTGGTGGAGAAGATGGTATATCCAATACTCAGGCCAAGCAGCTTGCCAACCGCACTGCCTGGCTGAAAGATAAAGTAGGCGTAATAACCCATTTTGATGATTTTGCGCCTGTAGCGGCTACCTCCACGCTGGATGATACTGTAATTGGAAAAGCGGTTATTATTGATGCCAACAACGCAACTATTGCCATTACATTACCCCCTGCTTCGGGTGTGCGTAATGGTAGCATTATCCCAATAACAGCCATCAATGTAAATAAGTCCCAGGTTGCGGTAAGTGCACCCGGAGTCACCAAAATAAAATATGGGGGTACATTGTACCAAACCATTTATTTGGATGAGGCTGAACAGATTTGGCTTATTACTAATGGTAGTGATTGGACGCTGATGCCGCTAAAATTTGCAATGCAAAATGTTGGTGAAATATTTTATTCATACCGTGTTCTGCCTGGTACGATTGCTTTACATGGACAATTGGTAAACCGGGCAGATGAAGCAAGGATATGGACGTTTGCAAATGATCCCGCCGGCGCTACGTCCTTAGTTACGGAAGTTCAGTGGTTTTCAAGTTTAAATTATCGGGGTTTTTTTTCAAAAGGCAACGAGAGTACAACCTTACGCCTTCCGGATCTGCGGTCCCAATTTATACGGGGGTTGGATAGTTCCCGTGGGTTGAGCTATGGCAGAACCTCCAGCGCTGCGGGTGGATATGAAGCCGATAACAATAAATCGCATAATCACACCTATCGCGACCGGTATTATCCGGAATCCGGTGGCGTAAATAGCGCCCCCCAAAGGGAACAAATGCCGAATAATTATAACAACAAATTTGGCAGCGGTGATACCGATAATGACAACACGCAGTGGTTATATTATGATAGTAATAGCGGTTCATCCGGCGGAACTGAAGCGGTAAGTAAAAACATTGGTTTAATTCCTTTAATGCGGAAATAATATGTCTTTTCCAACAGAAACATTTGAAACCACTACGCTTTTGCGTAATTATATCCAGTCCAAAATTGTAGAAAATAATGAGCGGGGTATTAAGGAGGAGCATGTCAATAATATATTCAATTCTATGTTGGATTTTATTGTAGATATACCTGATGACTATCAGAATGGTATTGCTTTTAACGAAGGGATTGTTACCAACGACTTAATTACCGGTAAAAGTGGGGGTCAAACTATTAAAGGCGGGACTTCTGTCAGTGAGAATCTTACACTTACATCTACAGGTCACGCCACTAAAGGGAAAATACTTTTTGGTACAAGTGCGTATGATGAGGTGAATAATAGATTGGGGCTTAGAGTTACCTCACCATTAGAAGCAATTCATGCAGAAGGTAATATATTATTAACTGGGGACTCGAATAACGATATAATTTTTGAACCGAAAACGGGAACAAGTACCGGCAAATCTTACGGGCTTGGTTTTAGGTCTGTAAATAATAGCATCGTAAGAGCAATAGTGAAGCTTGTTGGGAGTGAATTTCAGATAGGTGGAACAGGTGGCGGTTATATCCCCGTTTTCTACTCTCAAGGGGGAGAAGCTGCACGATTCTCCACAGATAGATATTTTGGCGTTGGTGTAACAAACCCGAGTGCAATCGTGGACATTGCAGCTTCAACGACAGCCAGAGCCTCACTGCGTATAAGGACAGGTGTTGCTCCCACTTCGCCAAATGCCGGGGATGTTTGGTATAACGGCACAAATCTTTATTTCAGAAACACAACAGACAGCATAGATTTATTGGCTTCAGGTCCTACCTATACTTTCGATAATGGGTTGATGGATTTAGGGGATGGGGTTGTAGGATTAAGCGGGGATTTGTCCACTTATGGCGGCATCTATATAACTGGAAGTGATGCGGGTGCAGTCAGCATGACGGGATTAACTACATTAGATTTTAGCGGCAATGATAATTTCACCTTCGCGACTACTGGTTTTACTTTCAATTTATTTGGAACGCAGAATTTAAGAATTGGTAATAATGCATCTGGTGGTTATCAAATGAGTTATGAGTCTGGTCTTATGTCATTAAGAAGTGGAAGCAATAGCGTTAGGCATGAATTAACCAGTACATCCTACATGATAAAGAAAGGTTCCGTTGGAGATTTTGATTTTATTGTCAATTCCAATGAGGATGCTCAAAATACATTTATTAAGGTTTACAATACAATTGCCCAAACATCAACCTTTTTGTTTGGTATTGATTCCACCAACGATAACATTATTCTTTACGAATCCGGGGATTTTAAAATCAAATATGGTACCTCACCAGGCAGTACTGCATTAACAATAGATGCGGAAGGAAATGTAGGTATCAAAGTAGCTCCCATCGCTGCATTGCACCTGCCCGCTTCAGATACTACAAGGGCGCAATTGTGCTTAACAAGCGGCGTGGCTCCCACCACTCCCAATGATGGGGATGTTTGGTATGACGGAACTAATGTATACATGCGAATTAGCGGTACAACTAAAACGTTCACACTGGCATAAACTATAAAAATGAAAATAAGTTTTAACAAACCCATCCTGCATTTGGATGGTGTCTCGGCAAAAGATGAAAAAGGGGAACCAATTACCCTGGGTAAGCAATTGGCTATACAGCTTTCGCAACTCACAAAGGGCGATGCCTTTAAAATGTTTGACTGGTCCAAAAAGATGTATAACGGGGAAACGCTGAATCTTGACCGAAGCGACACACAACTATTAAAGGAAACCATTGAAAAAATGGAAAACATCACTGTGTTATTTAAAGCACAGCTTTTGGAAATCTTTACCGCTAATAATCCTGACAGCAACGCGGAGTAATCATTGATCTCATTAAAGTGTTTATGATGGAATCAGAACAATTAGAGTTACGGGATATACGCACAAAGGTTACCAGCATTTTACAAATCTTAAAAGGCCACGAGTTGAATAAGGATGATAAAGGGGTTATTGGGGTAATAACCGATCATGGACAGCGATTAGCAAAGCTGGAAAAGCTTAAGGATAGATTGGTTGTTATTCTCATAGTTATGGCTGTACCTGCATCTGGTGGGGTTTGGGATGCACTTAAAACCCTGGTGTCTCTTTTAAAATAATACTATGCGAATTGTACTGTGCATCATTATAGCCGCTTCATTCACTTCCTGCATATCGCAAAAGAAGTGCAATGATCGCTATCCACCTCAGATTGAGACAAAGGATAGCATAATTGAAAAAGAGGTGATTGTTTATAAGGATACAACGATCACCATTCCCGGTGACAGCGTTAGGATCCATGATAGCATTCCATGTCAGGATGTGGTATATCACAGAGAAGTAAAATCCAAATCGGGCAGGACCAGTGCCACCATTGATATCAATAATGGCAAAATTGACGTGGAATGTAAAACGGATAGCCTAAACAGGACAATTGATAGCCTGGCAAACATCATTAAAACAAAAGAAGTTCACCACTCACAAGTAACAACCATTTCTGTTCCGGTAATAAAATATAAAACACCAAAATGGTGCTGGTGGTTATTGGTTATTAACCTGGTTTATGTCATATGGCGATTCCGCAAACCAATTATCAAAACAGTAAAATCAGCAGTTATGAAATATTTCCTTTTTGCATTTATCATTTCCATGTTTCTTTTTTCCTGTAGCAATAAGCCAGACAATGAAATTAAAGGCACAGATTCCACTCATACCGGCTGGTATATGGGAGAGAAAGTTTTTACAAAATATGTAACCATTTCACCAACCTACGGGCAGGCGGTACATTATGCCGTGAAAGACGGGTGGATACTTAACCTGTGCATTGGTGTTTTGCTCATTGCTGTAATAATAGCTATTCTAATTTTAGGTGCTAAGAATCTTCTCCCCGGTCATGATCCCGCACGCTATACCAATTATGTAATGTTTGTGATTGGCGCCGCGGCGCTTCTTTTTATTTTTCCGAAGCCTGGCAATATCTGGCTTAATAATTCAAAGCAAATTGAAAAGTCTGTTTATGAATACCATATGACCAGAGAAGGGAGTACAGAAATAATTTGGGATAGCCTATATATGAACAACAGATTGGTTGGAGTAAAGCCGCCTAAAAAAAATGATTGAGATGCAGATTACATATTTCGTTATCTGCATAATTGAGGCAAAGCTGGAACAGTTTGTTATTGCCGGTAAGCAGATTGATGTGTCCCAAAGCATAGATAGGTTGGAACATCAATGGAGCGCTGTTTATTCGATTTCAGTGGGTGCGGCTATCGTTGGATTGACAGCATATTTTGCACAGGATTGGAGGTTATTGTTTTGTATGCCGGCTATGTTTCCAATCAGGAGAACGGGTTTTGATTTTTTGTTAAAGATATTCCGGGATAGGCCATGGCGATTGATTGAGGGAAATGGAACAATAGATAAAACTTCACGAAGGATATTCGGCCGAAAGGGAGGTTACATTGAATTATGCGTCTGCATGTCGCTGCTCATTGGATATAATTATTTACTCAAAAGGTTTTTATGAAACGATTAAAATACTTTCTTCAGCTCTTTGATGGCATATGGAGTGTGCCACTTGCCTTTTTTGGGTTTTGGGGATTAGGCGTCGCGTTATCCTTACTGGGGATGGCAACCGGCACCTATGATATTAGTTTTATTCAACCCCTGCTCCTATCGGCTGCTGTTGTTATCGGCGCTGCAAATATTGCTTTGGGAGGAATTTATTTTTCCTTCCGTGGGTTATATCGGTTCTTATATGGACAGAAGAGGCAGGATGGAACAAGAGTTAATTATTCAAAATTAAAATGGAAAAATCTTCAGTCGTGGCAACAGTTCGCAATATCCTTACTTGTTTTCTTCTCATTTTTTTGGGCAGTTGTAATAGTCTACCTGAAACTGGTGTAGTAGTTACAATGCAAGGGGATACGCTGGCAGAATTGCCGGCGGATACTATTATTGTTGTGCCTATACGTCCCGTAACAGTGGATACGGTTGTAATACGGGATACTGTTATTGCGTTCAGGCGTTGCGAATTGTCAGAGATTTATCTTTCCCAGGTAGGTGTGCGGGAAGCGACTGGCAGAAACGATGGCCCGCAGATCCGAATGTATTTGCGATCTGTTGGGCTGGGTGAGGGATACGCCTATTGTTCCGCTTTTGTGCATTGGTCCTTGGATAGCGCCGGCATACCCAATACCGTTACCGCCTGGTCACCATCGGCGCACAATGCAAAAAACATTGTTTGGACTGGTAAAAAATTTTTGAAGGATCCCGAACCAGGAGATGTTGGCTGTTTGTATTACGCATCTTTAAAACGCATTGGGCATACTTTCTTTTATCACAGGCAAATAAATAGCTCTGTATATGAATCGGTAGAGGCTAATACTAATGTAGCTGGCAGCCGGGAAGGTGATGGGGTGTACAAAAAAAAGAGATCATACAACGCAACTTATTCAATAACCAGGTGGAAATAAGCCACCACAAAATAATTATTTATGGAACAATACCCCGTAATTGGCAATCAGATTGCAAGGCAAATACACGTGGCAAAGACGCAGGCCTTTTGGTCGCTAACGCACCTGCCAGACGATTTTTACGCAACTACGCAAAAGTACCCGATACTTTTTTTTCTGCACGGTGCTGGTGAAATCGGAAACGAAACCGCAGACGGGTTAAAAAAACTACTGGTGCACGGACCCCCAAAACTAATCGGCGCGGGTGAAAAAATGCAGTTCATTAATCCGAATACCGGCAAACTTCAAAAGTTTATAGTGGTGTCTCCGCAGCGTAGTACAGTGTCATTTACGACTCCGGACCATGTCAATTACATTGTGGCAAATGACTCGCTATTGAAGGACAGAATTGACCTCGCAGCTATTTTTGTTACAGGCATTTCTTTGGGTGCAAAGTCAACATCTTTCTATTTTTTTGACCAAAGGGACGGAGATTTAGCGAGTACCGTGACTGCAGTAGCACCATTCTCAACTTACATGGCTGCAAGTGAGGAAGGTTATACGTTCAATAAGGCAATTGCAGCTAAGTTGCCGATATGGCTATTTTGCGGGGATAAGGATGAGACATGTACCGCTGACACAAGACGGATTTATAAGACAATACATGATGTTGCGCCAGATCTGATTGACCTTACTATTTATACCGGCGGGCACTGCTGTTGGACTGAACGGTATGACCCAAAATTCAAACAGAACAATTTGAACCTTTACGAATGGTTTCTATCAAAAATCAAAATAATGACTACAGAATTAAAAGCAGATGCCGGGGATGACCAAACAATTATGCTGCCATCTGAATCTGTTATATTAAGAGGCAACAATTCAACTGGTCCAGAAGGGTTAATACACGTTTGGAAACAAGTTTCTGGACCTGTGCAGGCGGTAATGAACAATCCATATTCAATAGGGGTTACTGTAACCGGGTTAACCGTTGCGGGTGAATATGCTTTTGACCTGATACTGACTGCACCGGATGGTAAAACGGAAATAAGCAGGGTAACCGTTACCGTATTGCCAGATCCTAATGCCGAGACAGGCATCACGCCTAAAGTGCTCTCTTCGCGCAAGGGGGTACTTGTGGTGGAAGGCCCAGCGTTGACCGAATCTACTGTGCTACGGCTGGGACTGGTGGATGTGGAATATAATGTGGTTTAAAAAGTATAGAAATAGAGATCATTTTTAGCTTCAACCCTAAACCTTTTTGGGAAGGATATTGAAGGTGCCAAAATAAAAGCCCCCGGACATCACTCCGGAGGCTAAGCTGTTGCTAACATCGAAATCTAATATAGCTTATTTTTTTATTTAATCAATAATTTTCATAATTTCTGCAATGATTGGTTCCATATCCGAATGGTAGTGAACTGACCCCTCTACAAGTTTCCAATTTGGTTTTCTGTGCTTAATGCCTTTATTGCGAAAAAGCGGCCTATTAGATTGCAGAACTATAGATTTGTTTCTTCCGGAAATCCTGTATTGTTCTTTTACGGAATCAATCATTACCTGCTCTACCCTAAGCCTGTAGGCAATTCGATTAATAAGAGGTCGAATGTAAAAAACCATGCTACTTACTTACCACTTTAAATGTGGATACAATACGCCTCATATCATCACTTACCAAATATCCCTCTGTGGTAGCAAACCGTTTATGTCCGAGGTTTTTTTGAATATCTCTTCCCTGAAGGGAAGATTGGTCCAAAATCCGAGTATACGTATACCGGGCAAAGTGAAAAGATAAAACATCGGACAATTGTTTAGGTTCCTCTTCAATTTTCTTGCCTTGAATAAATTTCCATTGAATTTTCCGCGTTAGTTTGCAATCCTCGGCTATTTCTTTTAATACGCGATTTGCCACCTGATTATTTGACAGATTGAATATTACTCCCGAACCGTTAAAATACTTTTCAAGGATTTCATATATAAAATCAGGGATTGGAACGCTGTTTCTTCCCAATGTTTTCTCCTGATTAATGTTGAGGTAGTAAAAAGTTTAATCGCCGTCTTTGATAGGGTGTAGGTGTGATTTTTTTAATGCCTGTAGGTCACCAAACCGCAATCCTAAATACATGTCGCAAAGAAATGCATCACAAACCATTCTTTTCATAAGGTCCGTAGTTCTGTATTTCCAGAAAGCCAGCCTTTCATTTTCTTCCAAAGGGACACGGTTGGGATCCTCGATATCCTTATAATCAATTTTTTGTTTGAAAAAGATGTGGTTAACCATTTTCTTATCATAGGCATATTGCATTACAGTTCGTATATTTTTGATTTTCCGGATGATGGTTTTATTAACATTATCATGCTCATCAATCAAATATTCTGCAAACTCATAAAAAAAATCTCTGTCAACTTCCGACATCAGCACTTTCTTTTTTGCATATTCCTGGAAACTTACAACCTGCCAAAGCATTACCTCATACTTTTTTATCGTGGGTTCCTTATGGGTTCGTTGCTTCCTGATGGCCCGGATAAATAATACATAGGCATCAGTGAGGAGTTTGCGACCCGGCGATATTAATGGCATGTCTCTTATGCCGGCATCGGCTTCAGGCAAGTTGGCTGCTGTCGGCTTTTTTTTGTGATTTGACCGCGTAAGCAGATTTAGGATTTCGTTAATATCCGGGGAACGATCATAACGATTGCAGTCTGAAATATAATCATCAAATTTTTTTTGCCATTCATTCAGCCTGGGATTAATTATTTCTGCTTGCTGATGATTTTTAACTCGTTGTTTGGCAACATCCCAATATTTGTAATTGGAATTGTTTTTTGATGAAACCTCATCTGATATAGTGAAGCCGGTAAATTTTCTTTTTAAATCCCCCTGATGCCTGATGAAAGCATTGATGTGTGCTGTATTATTGCCAAAAGGCTTTAAGTTAAAGTTCAGTGTCGCCATACTGATTTTTAAAATTGGTGTCGGTTATGGTGTCGGTTTTTACATTTCGTGAAGATAAAAGTATTTTACAATCAATGGAAATATCTTTTAAAATGCTTTATAGGAGTGGCTTTTACAAGGGATAAGTAAAAGAATGATGGTTTAACGTTTGATGCTGTCGAGTCCCAGCGGGATCACGAAGTGATCCAAAGCGATACGCGTTAGCGTGTCGCTTTTTTTTTGCGCTAGCAAAAACGAGGGACGGGAAGCTTATCCCGCCGGAGCGTGAAATTAAAAATGGTAATGGCAATAAAGTTGACGTTATTTAGTTAAAATCAAAATAAATGTTTATCTTAGCAATCCGGTTTAAAATTCCCTATCTAAAATCATCTTACTTCTTCTCCTGAGATAACAAGTTTATTATCATTCAGATTATTCTGCCTTTGGGATAACAGGGTAAGCAATTGTGCTTCGGAAACTTCATTCAGTAATTAAATTACCTTCCCGTGGTGACATCATTATTGAAATACCTGGCGCTAAAAAACCATTTTTACGGCAGTTCCCTTTGCAGGGATGGCCCAAATATTTTTTAATTTCACCCGAGATCATAAGTAACCCAGGATCATGTTAAATTCATAAAAGAAATAGATTAAATCATGAAAAAAAAATATAAATCACTTTCGGTAAATCTGATAGTGCCCGGCATTATCATGATTGCATTGATGACAACTGTTATCTCCTGTAAAAAAACAGATTTTACGCGTTCCGCTTCTCCAATTGAAAGCTTTGCCGAAAATGACAATGCAATAATTGTTGTTCCGGTTGGCTCACAGACGGCACTCAGGCAATCACATGCATCGGAAAAGTACAATACTTTTTACGGCCCCCAGGTACAAATGGGAAATGGCCATATAAGAACATGGGTAAATATTACGCACAGCGGTAAACCCCTGGCCATTGGTGTTGAAATGAATGGTGGTGCACTTACCAATCTTCCGCAGGACCCTACTGATTTTGCTGCAGCTACCTTCACGCTTAAGCTGCATCAAAAGGCCAAGGCGGTTACACCATTCGATCATGCGGTTGTTGATTGGAATGTACACGGACACGAACCGGACGGCATCTATGATGTTCCGCATTTTGATTTTCACTTTTATAAAATTTCAGTGGATGCACAGATGGCTATTCCTCCTTATGATGTAGATTCTACCGGATTTAATGTGCCAATACCTGCGGGTTATATGCCTCCGGTATATGTCAAAATCCCGGGTGGGGTACCTCAAATGGGTTCCCACTGGTTTGATCCTACTTCCCCTGAATGGCAGGGAGGAGGTTTTACAAGCACTTTTATTTACGGAACCTACAATGGTCATGTAATTTTTGACGAACCGATGATAACCCTGGCAACTCTTCAAAGTGGCAATACGATTAAAAAGGATTTTCCGCAACCTGAGTTTTTTGATCCGGCAAACAATTACTATCCTACTCAATATAGTATTTGGAAGAACGCGGCCAATGGCAGGCATTATGTGAGCCTCAATAATATGGTGTGGAGATAATTGGCGGCAGCTAAATCTGAGTACATTTTTATTTAGGAGTTTCGAAGCTTCCCGGTTGTTTATTGTGGAGTTAACAATACCGGGAAGTTTTTTCATTGCCGGTTTTTTTATGCCATATATGAACATAATATCAGCCAGTTCATTCCGTTCTCAAACTCTTCACCGGATTTGCCACCGCTGCTTTTACCGCCTGGAAGCTTATCGTTGCAAGGGCGATAATTATGGCAGCAAATCCGCCTGCAGCAAATAACCACCAACTGATGCTGATGCGGTAAACATAATCCTCCAGCCATTGGTTCATGTAATACCATGCAATGGGGGTAGCAATAACAAAGGCAATGGCAATGAGTATAATAAACTCTTTAGAGAACAGGTAAACGATATTGGCTGCAGTAGCGCCCAGTACTTTGCGAATACCAACTTCCTTTATGCGTTGCAGCGCCATGAATGAGGCTAAACCATACAACCCCAGGCAACTAAGGAATATCGCGATAACAGCAAATATCTGATACAACTGCGACAACTGCTTTTCCTGTTTGTAAAAACTTTCAATTTTATCATCCAAAAACCTGTATTCATAAACAAAATCGGGAAACGTTTGCTCCCATATTGTTTTTACGGATTGCAGGGTTGAAGACATGTGCTTTGTTTCAAGTTTTATTGCCGCCTGGCTGTACATCGTAATATTTGTGGTAATAAGCAGTGGTGCGAGATCATGGCGGAAAGACCTGTCATTAAAATCTTTCAATACACCAACAACAGGGCACTTTATCCGGTCGCCCCACATGCTTATTTCTTTGTTCAGTATGTCTTCTGGTCTTTTTAGCCCTAAACTTTTCACCAGTGATTCATTTACCAGGAATTCTTTTGTCATGTGGGAAGGCCGCAAATTTCTTCCGGCTGCCAGTTGTAGTTTATAAGCCGGCACATAGCCGGTGTCGGCAAATTTAGTAATCACTTTAAACGCCGCTTCGTTTATCGCATTGTTGAATTTGAATGTGCTCCATGTGTCGTTGCCATCTTCAACCGGGGTATTGGAACTGAAGCTCACTGCCTGCACACCTTTTACCTGCAACAACTTGTTCTGCAAATAATCCAGCCTGCTGATGCGAAGACTATCCGTACGGAAAGGAACATTTATAATTGCATCTTTGTTGAAGCCCAATGGCTGATCCATAAAATAATTCATCTGTTGTACAATAATGAGTGTTCCAATGATCAGTGCCTGTGCAATGATGAATTGGAATACCACCAATCCCCTTCGTAATGAAATGCCCTTTGTGGTATTCACTGTGAGTTTACTCTTCAACGCATGAACAGGATTGAATCGCGATAAAACAATCGAAGGATAGAAACCGGCCAGTGCAGTTACTGCAATGGCTACAATCAGAAGAAATATAATAACCGGGGGATGACTGAGCATATTGAATGAAAGCGAAAGTTCTAAAAGCCGGTTTGTATAAGACAATGCGGGAATTGTAATAAGAACGGCAAGCAGAACAGCAGTTGTAACGATCAAAAACGTTTCGATGATAAACTTAATTTGCAGTTGAGATTTATTGCTCCCCAGAACTTTTCTTACCCCAACTTCTTTTGCACGGTTAACGGCCTGTGCAGTGGAAAGGTTGATAAAGTTTACGCAGGCGACTAACAGAATGAATGCTGCAATCAGCCACAACACATGGAGCAGTTCACTACTGATTGCTTTGCTGCTGTAGTTGCCGGTTTGTGTGTCGTAATGAACCGCATTCAACGGTTGAATGATATGATTATCCTTGTTTTCGGGCGATTGAACCTTTGTTGAATATGCCCTTAGCTGCCGGTTAAAGTTACCAGCAGAGGTATTAGAGGGGAGCATAATATAACAGCCAAAACCGGCATTCGTTCTGTCCTCCCAATCGGTAGATTTTGCTATTAAACTTCCGGTAAAACCGGTTCCGTAAGCCACAACAACCTTTAGCTGAAAGTCGGTATTTGCCGGTATGGTGGCAAGAATACCCGACACTTTCAATAGTTCGGTACCATGCTCGAATAAATAGCCGCCAACTTCCAGCTTAATGGTTTTGCCGATTGCTGTTTTCCAGTCGCCGAAATATTTTTCCGCCATCTCTTTTGTGAGTAATACGTTGTTCGGTTCTCTTAATGATTCATACGAACCTGCGAGTAGCGGAAAATCAAACATTTTAAAGAATGACGGCCCTGTGAAGAATACACCTTTGCGCTCTTTAAACGTTTTTACCGTTGTTCCATTGGCGTCCGGCAACAGCAGTTGATCATCGTGGCTTGCAAAAATGGGGGCTACCTGTTCTATTTGCGGAAAAGCCGTTTTTAATGCTGCCGGCATTGGAAAGGGAACGTCTTTCCCATAAGCCATATTTTCCGCCTCTGCAGCGCGATATTCGGTTAACACACGATAGATGCGATCTTTCTTTGCGTGAAAGTTGTCGAAGCTGGTTTGGAATTGTATAATAATGAAGATCATCAAACAAACGACAATACCAACAGACAATCCCGCTATGTTAATGATAGTGTAATTCCTGTTGCGCTTCAAACTTCTGAATGCGGTTTTAAAATGATTTTTAAACATGCTTATCTCTTATACAATTGAAAAAGCCATGGTTTTTGTAACAAGCAAAAACGCCAACAACATGCCAGTTATCCTACTCGTTGATAATCATAGGAATTGCGCGGCACAAAAGTACGAAGGTGTTCGGATATGATACAGCTATTGTTCATAAACGGTCAAAAAAATACCGCGATTCAATTAACTTTTTCTGCTTTCTTCATACGTAGGGCCATACATGCCCGGTACTTTGTTTCCGGTAGCACGCAGGTAAACAATCATTTCACCGCGATGGTGATAAATATGATTAAAAAGAAATCCGCGTGCTACGATTCCCCGGGGCAGGGGTCCAAGAACTATCCGTTCTCCTGCTTTCATGGTCCAGCTGGCCTGCAATTTTTCTTCGGTAAGCGTTTTTAATGCAACTCTGGCTTTTTCAACATTGCTTTCAAAAAGCGCCAGGGTAGCTTTAATGTCATTCGTGTCGCCGCGCTTAAGCTGATCTGTTGCTATATCGTAAACGTCCCGGGTGAATGTGCCAACGTACCAATAGTAAATGGTGGCAATATGCTGTGCCAGTTCTCCCATTGTCCAGGAAATGTCGGAGGGTCTGTAGCCCAGGTCTTTTTCAGGAATTGCGTGTAGTAATTTACGTGTGCTGTTTACTTCATGTTCGAATTCCTGCGCCAGGTATTGTAATATCATAATTCAATAATTTTGGATAAGGTAGTAAAAATGACGGATACCAATTGTGATACCCGGTTCATTAAAAGAATAGCCAAAAGTATTTGGCAATAGAGATCTTTCAATAAACAGCCTTGCTTAGCACCATTGGAGCCATAGCTATTCACCAGGGTAGTTTTTTTTGTTTCGGATTGGAACCGGATAACAAATTCTCACCCAGCCTTCTGCATTTGTTCGATGGCGGTATATCCTTGCGGCGTAATGCCCATAATTTCGGTGACAACGCCCAGCGTTTGGCAGGTGTCGAAGAAAGCCATCCGGGCAATGGGATGATCCACTTCACTGATGACCGTATAACCTTGTTCGCGCAGAACGCTGGTTACACGATCGAAATCGCTAACCGGCAAGCGGAATGCAATGTGCTGTGTTCCGCCCGCGGGATGCTGCGCAAGATAATCATGGAACATGCTTTGACCGGAAAGCGGCTGGATGAGTTCGATGAAAGTTCCCCCGTTATAAGTTTGGGTGGTCAGCCATTCGCCGGCTACGGCTTTGCCATAATAGGTCATATCCAGATCCTGTGCGCGGATATATTCGGGTGGTGGAAATCCGGCGATGCCCAGGGTGTTCGAAAGGAAGTTTAGGGCGGTATAAATGTTGGGAACCACCCAGCCGATTTGTGCGAATTCGGGCCTGCCGGCCATGCAGGTTCGGCCATACTATGGATACTGTTCATGCTAAATGTGTTTTACGGTGTGTGCCACCAAATGGATGACTATTCAATGCAAAGATGGCAAGAAGATACAGTAGAGACAGAGGTTCTATATGACAATTTAACGGGCTGATTGCGACATCGGCCGCCCGGCATTTTCTATTGGGAATTTGAATCCGCGGCAAAATGTTGTATTTTATACAGTTGATAAACTTAGGAACGCCTGGTGAAACGCTCAGGTCAAAAAATATACAATGAATACAGGTTGTAATTGTAATCGTTTTTTAAACTTTTCGACATGAAAAAATTACTTTTACTCATTACTTTATGGGCTCCAATTTTAATTATGGCGCAATCAGAAAATAATAAGATCACAGAACAATTTCTTCAATCTTTTGCGGATGCATTCAATGCGCATGACACAAAAGCCATAATGATGCATATGACGGAAGACTGTATATTTGAAGCGTCGGCAGGAGCGGAAAAAAATGGTGAAAAATTTATTGGGCAGGAGGCGGTGAGCAAAGCGTTTGAAGCTGTATTTGCAACATTCCCCGATGCGCATTGGGCACATGCCCGTCATTTTATTTCGGGGAACAGGGGTTTTTCGGAATGGACCTTTACGGGAACGAAATCCGATGGAAGTAAAGTTGAAGTAACAGGCTGTGATTTGTTTACTTTTAAAAATGGCAAAATAGCCGTTAAGAATTCTTATAGGAAAAATCGCTTGATTGGTGCAATGAAGTGATGGAATCAAATGAATGTTGAAATTCCATGCAGACTTACTTGTGTTTCACCGATCATATAAATTCAAGTCTGCCTTTTGATTTACCCGGCGTATCCGTTTCCGCACTTATTGCCAAACCGGTTGCCCACAGCTTTCTTTAGCAATATGTTTGGGAGCCTGTACTCACGGGTTGTATCTTTATTATTTATTTTTCAGCTCACATTTTTACTGTCGCCATGAAACATTTTATTAGCCTGCTGTTACTGATCTCCTGCCTTCATGCTACACTGCCGGCACAGGTTGCGCTGGTTAAAAACGGCAAACCTGCGGGCAGGATCATACTCACATCCAACGATAGCATTGACGCAAAGGCCGCGCGGCTGCTGCAGGATTTTGTGGAAAGAATTACCGGTGCAAAGCTGCCGATCCGAACAAACATCCCAATTAAAACGAATGACATTGTTATAGGCAATGCCGGGTTCAATAAAAATGTGCAAAAAGACAAGCTGACTGAAGATGGCTTTCGCATCGTACACAACAATCATATATTACAGGTAGTTACAGGCGGCGGAAAAGGATCTATATATGCCGTTGTGAGTTTGCTTGAACGCTACTGCGGGGTTTCCTACTGGGGAGAGAACGAATACAGCTTAACCCCGGCTTCCACATTGCAAATACCTGCGGTTAACTTTTCGGAAATACCTTCCTTCCGGTACAGGCAAAGCCAGCATTACGCCATGGCAACCGATTCAATTTACGGAAGCTGGATGCGCTTGAAAACGCCCCGGGAGATATTTGCGGGTAATTTATGGGTACACACTTTCGATTTCTTCCTGCCGTCGGAAGTATACGGTGAAGCACACCCTGAATACTATTCTTATTTCAACGGCAGCCGCCATCCCGGCAAAGCCAGCCAGTGGTGCTTATCCAACCCGGAGGTGCTGGAAATAGTAACGCAAAGACTGGATTCCGTTTTTAAAGCCAATCCCGGTAAACATATGGTTTCCGTAAGCCAAAACGACGGGAACTATACTTTTTGCCAATGTGATCTATGCAAAGCGGTAGACGATTATGAGGGCGCCCATTCGGGCAGCCTTATCCATTTTATGAACAAACTGGCCGAACGTTTTCCTGATAAAGAAATTTCAACGCTGGCTTATTTGTATTCCATGAAGCCGCCCCGCCATGTAAAGCCGGCGAAAAATGTAAATATAATGTTGTGCAGCATTGATTGCGACAGGGAAGTGTCATTAAAAGAAAATCTTTCAGGGCGGGAATTTGCAGCAGCGCTGGAAGGCTGGAGTGCCATAACGGAAAACATATTTGTTTGGGACTATGGCATCAACTTCGACAATTACCTTACACCATTTCCGAACTTCCACATACTCGGAGAAAATATGCGGCTGTTCCGTAAGAACAATGTGTCCATGCATTTTTCCCAGATAGCCGGCAGCCGTGGCGGTGATTTTGCCGAGCTGAGAACATGGCTGGTGTCGAAGCTGATGTGGAATGTAAACCAAAACGAAGATTCGCTTATACAAACATTCCTCCGCGGATATTATGGCGCTGCCGCTCCTTATTTATACCAGTACATCAAGCTGATGGAAGGCGCATTGCTGGGCAGTGGCAAACGGCTATGGATATACGACTCGCCGGTATCGCATAAAGAAGGTATGCTTAAGCCATCTCTCATGCGCAGGTACAACAACTTGTTTGATCGTGCGGAAAGTTCCGTTGCAACAGATTCCGTTTTATTGAAAAGAGTATGGCGTACCCGCTTGCCCCTGCAATATTCAGAGCTGGACATTGCCCGTACCGAAAAAGATATGCCGGTGGAAGATATCAGCCGCAAGCTGAACCTGTTTGAAGAAAGAGTGAAATTGTTTTCTGTTCCCACGCTCAACGAAAGAAAAAATAGTCCGCTTGATTATTGTGCGTTGTACAGAACCAGGTATATGCCATCAGGCAAAAAATCAATACCGGTTGCCGCGGTCAGGTTTTCAATACCGCCCGGTGAAAAATATGCTGCCATGGGCGCCGCGCTCACCGATGGATTGTATGGAGGTATGACATTTGCCGAAGGATGGGTGGGCTGGCTGGGTGCAGATGCTGCACTGACGCTTGACCTGGGCAGTGAAAAGGAGTTTACCGGCATCCATACCGATTTCCTGCACCAGTTGGGCGCATGGATATTAGTGCCATCTAATGTTACTTATTCCATTTCATCTAACGGGAAAGACTACACGATACTTCAATCCGTTGATCATCCTGAAGACAGAAATCCCCAGGTAAAATTTATTGATCTCAGTTATGCCGGCAATAAGCCGGTAAAAGCCCGTTACATTAAAATAGATATAACGGCTATAAAAACCTGTCCCCACTGGCATTATGGCGTAGGACATCCCTGCTGGTTTTTTATAGATGAAATATGGGTTGAATAAAACGAATATGTACTGCTACAGCAAATGGCTGTCTCACCTTCCGTTAGCCCGCAGCACCGTTATTTCTTTTTTCACCTGGTCGTCGTAGGTTTTTTTTACGATATAATGCCATTGCCGTTCGGGCACGTCTACAAAAAATATATCGCCTTTTTTATGCTTGCTCACGGCATCCTGGAATTCTTTGGGCATCATCAGCTCTCCGAAAAACCAGTCGGTATCGCCGCGGGTTTTATTGCCGTCCATCGTATACTGGTCAGAAAGGTCCTCAAAGGACACGCCTTCTGAATGCTTTTGCAGAATAACTTTTTTAAGGCTGTCAACTTCGGCCGGAGAAACCGAAAAACCATCGAGGAAGATATAGTTTGCCCGGTAGTTGATTGTTTCAGTTCCATCCAGCACTTTATACGTAACGTAACCCACCGAAAAAATATCACCTTTGTTTTGTTTCAGCAGCCGCTCGTCAATACGCGTGGTATCTTTTCCAAGCGTGAGATAAAGCAGGGTAGGTTTGAGCGCAGGGTTAGCATCAATGAATTTTTGTGCTTCCTCCTTTGTGTTGATCTTTTCAAATTGTTCCCTAACGGTTAACTGTGCAAATATGGGTGTAGAGAAGAGCAGGAATAACCATACGAGGGTAGCTTTCATATTTTTATTTTTGTTGGGTGCATTAAAAGTTGCCGGTATTTGTGTTTATAAACAGCAGCCTGATGAAGATACTATTTTTTTTACAGTCCTTCACTGCCGGTAAGACGCCGTTTTTTGTAGAAACTGTTAATATTGGCCAGTGTACGTACCCCGGCATTTGCAGGATTACAATTTGAACTTTTCTCACCGAAGGTAAATGCACCCGAAATCCTCTGCCCCGGATTTGGTAAGAGCGTTATCTTTATAATCCGCAGGTCAGGAAAATCAATTGCTATGGACGAAATCCTCTTTATCACCGTTGCATTTGTTCTTGGTTATATTTTTTTAAAGGTTGGTCTTCCCACATTGCTGGGATACCTCGCGGGTGGATTTATTCTCGCGGCTTTTCATTACAGCAGTTCGCCTGTTTTAGACCAGTTGTCGCATATAGGCGTAATATTCCTGCTGTTTACACTTGGGCTGAAGATCCGCTTAAAGAATTTTCTTCAACCCGAAGTGACCGTCTCAGGATTACTGCAAATAGCAGTGAGTGTAGTTATGCTTTCAGTTCTTTTTTCTATTGCAGGTATCTCATCCGGATTCGATGTTTCCCAGATCATGCTGCTGGCGGTTTTATTTGGGGTAGCCAGCACCGTTATCGCTGCCAAGGGACTTGAAGCAAAGGGCGAACTGGATTCCTATCATGGCAGGCTGGCGATAGGTATTCTTGTTATGGAAGACATTATCCTGATTGCGATAATGGCTTTTACCGGACTTAAAGCGCCATCGCCCTGGGCGTTCACGTTACTGTTGCTGCCCCTGCTTAAACCGGTTGCCGTACGGCTGCTTCGTTCCATTAAAGATGCCGAGCTGCTGATGTTGTACGGCATTTTCATGGCGCTGGTAGGGGCCTATCTGTTTGATGCCTTGCACCTTAGTGCGGAGCTGGGCGCTTTTTGTTTTGGTGTGCTGCATGCCGGCGAAGAAAAGTCGGATGAAGTGACGGAAAAGTTGTGGGGACTGCGGGAAGCCTTCCTGATCGGCTTCTTCCTGAAGATAGGGCTTACGGGAACCCCGGTTTGGCGGGATCTGGCATATGCCTCAGTGCTCGTGCTGTTCCTGCCGGTAAGAGTGGGTATTTTTTTTACAATTCTCACCGGCTTTCGTCTAAGGGCGCGTACTGCTTTTCTTACATCCACATCCTTGGCCAGCTTCAGCGAGTTTGCGCTCATTACGGGAGCGGTTGTTATTAGTGCGGGACTGTTACCCGAATCTCTGCTCCTTACCTTGGCTACAACGGTGGCCCTGTCTTTCCTGGTGGGTGCGCCCATCAACAAAAACGCCAACCGCATTTACAATCGCCTGCACCATTTTTTGGAGCGGTTTGAAAGGAAAAGGGCGCGCAGTGATGCGGAACCCAATTCTATAGGTGTTACCAATTTTATTGTAGTAGGTATGGGTAGAACGGGTACGGCTGCTTACGACTACCTGTCTAAAAGCGGTAAAAAGGTAGTGGGTTTTGATACTGATCCTGGTGTACTGGAAAAACATCGTGCCCGCAAACGGAGAATACTTTATGGTGACGCCAGCAGCAAAACGCTATGGGAAAACTTAGATATAGATGAATTACAGGGTGTAGTGGTTGCTGTTCGCGAAGAGGCGGCTAAACTCCATGTCATTGAAACGCTTCGTAAAAGAGGGTTTGTTGGAGCCATCAGTGCAGTAACGGAATCCGAAGAACAGGCGGCAATGTTGAGAGCCGCCGGCGTTAATACACTGTTCAATCCGCTTGTACAGGCCGGCGCTGAACTGGCTGAAAGAGTAGTGATGTCGAGATTACCCCTAAACCAGGAATAATGGCTGCACCCTGGCAGAACGGACAGGGTGGCATTAACCCGTTTCGGTATTTCGGTGGGCTACCCACACCACGTAAAACGTTTACCCTGGTATATTATTCTTTCATAAAAAAAAGTGGCTGTCTTTATAATTAAGACAACCACTTTTGCATGATATTGCTATTTCTTTAATGAAATTCACTATTCACCACTCACCCCGCTAATGCGCAACGGCTGTGGTAGCCGCGCTACGGGGATTTGCCTTTTTTTGCCAGAAGAAAAAGATAAGGAACAGCACGATCAGTATAGCCGGGAAGGCAACCATTTTGGACAGCGTTGCCTGTCCTGCAACCAGTTCCAGTTGGTCGCCGGTTAAGCCCGTTGCAGCAGCAGCAGCTATATCTTTATCAATCCAGTTACCGATGATGGGTTGCCATATTGCGGTGGAAAACATACCTACACCGCCGATGACAGACATACCCAGCGCGCCGCTTAACGGAACACGCTGTGCAACCGCGCCTACCATTGTAGGCCAGAAGTAACAAACGCCCATCGCGAAAAATATTGCCGCTACATAAGCCATAGAACCTGTAACTGTACTGAACATATATATTCCGATCGTTGTTAAGATAGCGCCTATCAGCAAAACACCCGTTTGACCAAAAACATGGGTAACCTGTCCTCCAAAAAATCTTCCGAAAGCCATCAGCCCTGTAACCAAAGCAAGAATCAGCATCGGACTTGCTCCGCTTTTACTCATAATCAATCCCACCCATTGCTGCGGACCAAACTCAGAAATGGCCGTGAGCGACATACACACAAACAGGAAAATAAAGGTTGGTGTAGCCATCGCCCTAAGGTTTTGGCCAAGATGGGTAGCGCCTTCAAATTTCGATTTAGGAAAGGTTTTCCCGTAAAAAAGAATAGCGTAAATAACGGTAGGAATCATGGTAACCCACATCTGTGCCTGCCAGCTCATATTTGCATCGGTCATGAATTTAGAAATAAGACTTCCAAGTACAATACCACCGGGGAACCACATGTGAAAACGGTTCAGCATTTTATTCACCTTTTCCCTCGGATACATATCCGCGATCATCGGATTACATGCAGCTTCCGTACAACCATTACCAAAGCCAATGAATAAGGTAGAGACAAGCAAAACAGGGTAACTACTGGCAAAAATAGTGGTTAAAATACCAATGGTATGTGTTACAAAAGCGACTTGCATAATCCGTTTTGGACCAACCTTGTAATACAATAGTCCGCCAAGGATCATAGAAATAGGGAAACCAAAAAAGAACATAGAATTGATAAATCCTAATTGTTCCGCGGTAAGTCCGAAATCCTTGCCAAGTGTTCCTAAGATACCTGCTCTTATTGAAAAGGTAAAAGCAGTAGTAATCAGTGCAAAGCAACTTCCGTTAAATAAAGCGCTTTTGTTAATGTTCTCGTTCATTAATATTTGGTTTAGTGAGTTATGGAATTTTTTTCAAAAAATTAACGCAAACATTCAGGCAATATAATAAAAAAACACACGCTTTTGAATTTATCTGAAATCAAATTATTTTTAAGCGGTTTGTTCTGCCCACAAACTCTGTATTATACCCGCAGATCTGTATTTGAAAAGGGAGCGGAGCGGGACAGGGCAGGACAGGAATTTCATAAAGAATCAACTTTTAGATATTATAATGTCATGCCGGTTTTTATTTAACGTGCGTCGCCGATATCTTTGGCAGCCGGAATACCATTCAATTACCGGTTTAAAATACAAGTCTGTATGATTACAGAAGAAGCCCTCTCTCTCGCCCGGCGGTTATGGGATTACCACCACATGAACCATGCACTTGCAAAATGCGATTGCATATTGGCCCTGGGCAGCCATGATCTGCGGGTGGCACACCGAGCCGCTGAACTGTATATAGAAGGATGGGCGCCGTTGGTTGTCATGTCGGGCGGGTTGGGCAATTTTACACAGGAGATGTGGACGGAAACGGAAGCCGATCAGTTTGCGGCTATTGCTGTACAAAAAGGTGTGCCGGCCGAAGCGATACTCATCGAAAACAGGTCAACCAATACGGGCGAAAATATTTTGTTTACGCAGCGATTGCTGCATCAAAAGCAAATTGATCCATACAACTTCATCGTAGTGCAGAAGCCTTATATGGAAAGAAGGTCCTATGCTACCTTTAAAAAACACTGGCCCGAAAAACAGGTATTGGTTACCTCTCCGCAAATCCCTTTTGATGAGTATGCCACCCATGAAATACCGTTGGAGCGGGTAATTCATATTATGACCGGCGATCTGCAACGGATCAAACACTATCCCTCAAAGGGTTTCCAGATTTACCAGGAAATACCCGTGGAAATATGGGATGCTTATGAAAGACTGGTTGAATTGGGCTTTGATAAACATTTAATGAAAAATTGAATGCTTTTTCGTGATGCGGTCTGACGCTCCCTTGTCGCGTGCCGACCGCATGCCTCACGGAATTATTAATATTTTACGGGACGGAGTCCCGGAAGAACATAAATGATACGCAGTCTGGAGACTGCTTTTCTTACATAATTACTGCATATAGCGGTGATGCACAGCCGGGAGACCGGGTATAGCTGTGGTTAAAAAAGAGCAGACACCAGGTCATCAACTGTCATCCCCTTAAAATAAGCATCAATAGTAAACTTGCTCAACACTTCCCGGAGCACAGGTTCATTGTGCGCTTTGCTTTCAAGGGCATTTTCAATTTCGCTAATATCTTTTTCATTAAAAAAATCGCCGTATATTTTGACTTTTTGAATGATCCCTTTTTCAACATCGAGATTCATTTCCAGCATGCCACCATTGGTTTTTACTTCTTTTCTGAAACTGTAATCGGGCGACTGTCCATAGTTCCATTCATCCGTAGCATATTTTTCATCCCTTATTTTTTCAATCGCGCTGATGTCTGCCGCGGTAAAGGCATAAGGTACGCAATCGTCATTGGTTGCAATAATATGCTCCATGATCTTTTGCGTGAACGCTTCTATGCCCAGGGGTATGGCAAGATGTTCCGCTATGTTGGTAACCCTTTTGGGAATAGATTTTACGGCTTTGTCCCTGTATTTTAAAGGATTGATCCGCAATGCTTCGCTTACGTTTTTCATTTCCGATGAAAACAGTAAAGTGCCGTGATGCAATATTTTGTTCTTATAGATGTGCTCCGCGTTCCCTGAAATTTTTTTACCGTCAATGGTGATATCGTTTCTGCCTTCAAACCTGGCATCTGCACCCAAACTTCTCAATACTTCCACAATAGGGCGCGTATATTTTTCAAAGTCCATCAGGGTGGAATCCCTGCCTGTTTTGGTGAAGGAGAAATTGAGGTTCCCCAGGTCATGATACACGGCGCCACCACCGGAAAGCCTTCGTACTACATGAATATTGTGTTTTTTCACATAATTGAAATTGATTTCCGCTAATGTGTTTTGATGTTTGCCTACGATAATGGCGTTGTCATTGCGCCACAGCATAAAGCAATCCTCTTCTATATGCTTAAAAATATATTCGTCGGTGGCTATATTAAAATAAGGATCTGTAGATTGATGATAAATGCAAAGCATAGGATTGTTTGTGCAAATTTAGTCAATAGTGATTATTCATCTTTTTCGGAAGAACAGTGTATGCCTTTTTACAGGATATTATTCGATTAGTCCTAATATGCGTTTTGCCACCAGAATGGTTTGCGGATCTACACTTTTTCATAATTCACAGCTAAAAACAATTTGAAGCGCCGCTAATAATTGCCGTGTTTATCGCAGGCCTGCACTAAAAATAGTATACTTGCAGCCTGATAGCAGTTCTGCTTGATAATTGATACACACATGAAATGAGCCATGATAATGTTTGTCCGCCTGCGGCGGATGTTTATTGGCGAATTCCATTTGGCAAAAACAATAATAAATAAGCAAATGAAATATTCGCAATGGATCGGACTGGCCGCGGCTATATTGGTGGTTATTGCCTGTTATTTACCGTGGATTGAAATTGCTTCTTTATCTAAAATACTCACAGGGATGGATGCTGCCGGAACCAATTTTGGTAAACCGGGTAAACTCCATATTATTTTTTGCGTACTGGCTTTCGTTTTGTTTTTGCTTCCGCTGGTATGGGCTAAAAGAGTAAACTGGTTTTTTTGTGCATTGGGGCTGGCATGGGCCGTACGTAATTTCCTGATATATGCACGTTGTGAAATGGCTACCTGTCCTGAAAGACGGTATGGCTTATACCTTGTTTTGCTTGGATCCGTGGTTATGTTGCTGGCAGCGCTTTTCCCTGACATGAAAATAGTGGAAAAAAAGAAGCCATCGTAACAAGTGCATTTAAATTAAATCCGAAGTCATAAGCGCTAAATCCGAAGAAATACAACAAAAAACTAAAAACCATAAACATCTAAATCCGAAGTCGAATCCAATCTCAAATCTCCAATCTCAAATCAAGTACGGTCTGTCATAGCTTTACTACCGGGCAATCGTATCTGTCTTTATATCCCAGCGAAAAGATCAGTCCTATAGAATGGCTATGGTAGCTGTCTTTTTTACCAGGGTTAGCCGCCTGGCTAAATCCATCCAAATAGTCAGTAAACATAAACCGGTAATTGGTTTCCGCCGCGAGCGACAGGTTTTTAGTTAAAGCGTACTTTAGGCCCACACCCGCAGGTAATACCAATGAAGCGCGTGGTGTGCGGTGCGCGATATCTGCTATCAGCCCGTTCGAAACCGATTCACTGTTAAAATAGGCAGCATTATAATTGCTCCAGTTTCGGCTGATATGCAACAGGGATAATCCGGCTCCCGCAAATATATAAGGTGATAATCCCCTAGGTTCTTCTATCCCGTTTTTTGCCAGTATATTCCATACCAGCATTCCGGAGAACTCCGTTACGGGGGTAGAGAATTTAAAATTTCTTTGCCTCCTGTATTCAGGTTTTTCATACACTGCATCATCGCCTTTTAATTTGCCAAAAGCAAAATTGGCGCGCACAGCAAATGATCTGTTTAATATCCTGCTTGCAAAAAAACCAATATTGGGAGCAATCGTTTGATATGACCCTAAATCAGAAGGCGTAAGATCGCCCTGGTAAACAAAAGTGCCCGCACTAATGCCAGCCTCATAGCGGTGCGTATAAAATTGTGCGTATATCAATTGGCTGCAGGTTACAAAAGGCATAAACCATGCAATTTTTTTTGCAATAGAACTCATCGGTAGGTTTGGTTTAAGTAAAAAATGATACCATGTAGAATTCTATTTATATAGCATTGATTAAGTTGAACAAAAAAATGGATCGGGCAGTAAGTGCTGGAAAAAGATAAGGTAAGCGCAAAAATAAACCGTACTGCCAAATTAAATAATACAAGCATATAAAACAATGCCATTAATACCGGTAGTCTGTTAAATATTTCAGTATTTTATTTACCAATGAGTTCACGGGTGTCTTCAATAAGAAAGATCAAAATTAATCGCTGAGGCGATGGCATTACTGATAAATAGCCCTCTTTTAAAAAAATCCAGTTATATTGCGGCGAATTTTTAAGGAAAGATTCACATTATGACTTCATTTACCGACTTCAAAGTACCCTATGCCGCTACAGATGAAAAGTACGCCAAACGGGTTGCTTATTTTTCGATGGAATTTGCCATTCACCAGCCGCTGAAGATTTACAGTGGCGGCCTCGGTTTTTTGGCAGGCTCCCATATGCGAAGTGCATATGAATTAAAACAGAATCTCGTAGGCATCGGTATCTTATGGAAATACGGTTACTATGATCAGTCGCGCAACCAGGATCAAACCCTGCAAGTGCAGTGGAATGAAAAAATATACAATTTCCTGGAAGACCATAACATAAAATTCCAGATCAATATCCACGATCATCCCGTTTGGGTAAAGGCTTATTATCTGAACCCCGAAACCTTTAAGAGTGCGCCTTTGTTTTTACTGAGCACCGATCTGCCGGAGAACGATTACATCTCACAAACCATTACCCACCGTTTGTACGATGCCAATGTAGCAACCAAAGTGGCACAATTTATATTGCTGGGAGTGGGTGGGGCCAAACTCATGGATGAACTGAAATTCAATCCCGAAGTATATCATTTGAATGAAGCCCACGGGCTATCCGCTGCGTTTTATCTTTATAAAAAATTTGGAAATAAGGAAGAAGTAAAAAAGCGACTGGTATTTACCACGCATACGCCGGAAGAAGCAGGAAATGAGAAGCACGAAATTCACCTTTGTGAGAAAATGAGTTATTTCTGTGGTATTCCACTGGATGAAGTACGGAAGCTTACCGGTATAACAGATGATCAGTTTAATCATTCGCTCGCTGCACTTCGGTTCGCGCGATTATCCAATGGCGTTAGCGAACTGCACGGCCACGTAAGCAGGGCCATGTGGAGCAAGTACCCTGGCATTTGTCCTATCATTCATATCACCAATTCTCAAAACTGGCGCTATTGGGCCGACAAGCAATTGTACTATGCTGCTGAAGAGAATAACGAAGACAATTTTATTGACCGCAAATGGTTTTTGAAAAAAAGGGCTTTTGATACGGTTGCAGATCAAACCGGCAAATTACTTGATCCGAATGTATTTACTATTGTTTGGGCAAGACGTTTTGCAGGATACAAAAGAGCTGAACTGATTACCCGTGACAAGCACCGCTTTGAGGCGCTGCTTAGCAGCGCCAAATATCCTGTGCAGATCATCTGGGCCGGCAAACCTTACCCCGTTGATTATCCTGCTATCAGCGATTTTAATTACCTCGTTAATTTGAGCAAGGCTTATAAAAATGTGGCGGTATGCATTGGCTACGAGTTAACCCTGAGCAAACGTCTGAAACAGGCCGCGGATCTGTGGTTGAATAATCCGCGCGTACCCCGCGAAGCATCGGGAACCAGTGGTATGACGGCAGCAATGAACGGGGCCGTGAATTTTTCAACAGATGATGGGTGGATTCCCGAATTCGTTCATCACGGACACAATGGGTTTGTGGTACCCAAAGCAGATTATGCGCATATGACGGTTCAGGAACAGGATACTTATGACCTTGAAAAGATATACGAAATATTGGGAGAAGAAATTCTTCCCCTGTACTACGACCATCCCGATCTGTGGCGTCAGGTAATGAAGAATGGCATGGATGATACCCGTTTCAGGTTCGATTCCGGCAGAATGGCGGATGAATATTACAGGTTACTCTATAATGCATAATGTTAGGGCAAATAGTGAATAGGCAATAGTGAATTGTCAGTCAGTATTCACTATTCACCTCCACTGCCATTTTGGTTATACACACATTTAAATGTTATAAGGCATGCAAGTGTATAAAAAGTATCCGGAAGTGAGATGGGCGGATCTTGATCCTAATTTTCATATGCTTCACTCCAGGTATTACGATTTTGGGGCTTATGTGCGCATGTGCTTTTTAACCGAACATGGATTAACCCCTGTGGTAATGCAGGAACATCAGTTGGGACCTATACTTTTTAGGGAAGAGTGCGTTTTTAAAAGGGAGATAAAATTTGGCGACCGCGTTGAAATAGATTTTGTGATGCTTAAAGCCAGGAAAGACGGCTCAAGATGGACCATGCAGCACCATATCTATACAAACGGCGATACCCTGGCTGCAGTAATTACAGTTGACGGCGCCTGGATGAATACACAAAGACGCCGCTTAGCTACACCACCACCACTATTTGCTGAAGTATTTAATAAAATACCACGTTCTGAAAACTTTGAATGGCAATAAGCGGGAAGCAAAATTGATGTGAGCCCGGCGTCTGTATATTATCGTGAAAAGTGAGAAGACAAAGGTGAAAGATATAAACATTCACCTCTCAGCTTTGTTCTCACCTCTCACATTTCACCTTTGCATCATCACGCCGTTCCACTTTCCGCCCTGCAATTTATTTGTTATACAATTTCTACCAGTTCCACATCAAACACAATATCCTTACCTGCCAGAAAATGATTGGCATCTAATATAACAATCTTTTCCTGTACTTCGGTAACCACCACAGGAACGGGTTGCCCCTGCTGGTTTTGAAGGGTGAGCTGCATACCCGGTTCTAATTTCATATCGGCAGGAACATGTTCTATCGGAAATTCAATAATAGCTTCTTCGTTTCTCAAGCCATACCCGTCTTCGGGTGCAACGTTAATTAGCTTTTTTTCTCCAACAGCCATCCCCTCAACTCCTGTATCAAAACCTTTGATCATTTGCCCTGCTCCCAATGTAAATTCCAATGGTTCACGGCCGGCAGAAGAATCAAACTGATTACCATCGGTTAAGCGTCCTGTATAGTGTACGCGTACCACATCTCCTTTTTTTGCCTGTTGCATAAATGTAAATTTTGAGTATTTAAAATCAGGAAAGATAAATGATTCCTGTTCTTTCTACAAAAGTTTAAGGATATTTGAGCGCCGGGCTATTCCGGCAAAATTATATATATCAATCTTAAAGAATTGTTATGCCGGCATATCATTCTATAATAGCACTGGCAACCTTTTTTGCAACTGGCGCTTCATGTTACTGTGCATCAGCTATATACAGCAATAATGCTGACACAAATTATCTTTCCGCTGCACACAACATCAACAGAAATGATAATATCATTGCCGGTGCTCAGCGATTAGATGAGTACGTTCATTTACTGAAGGGAAAATCAGTGGCTGTGTTTGCCAATCAAACTTCTGTTGTTGATCAAACGCATCTTATTGATACGCTTAAAGAAAGCGGTATCAGCATAAAAAAGATTTTCTCTCCCGAACATGGCTTCCGGGGCACCGCCGATGCCGGTGAAAAAGTGGGTAATTATACCGATGCGCAAACGGGAATACAGGTTATTTCTTTATACGGAAGTAAAAGAAAGCCTGCTGCAGAAGATGTAAAAGATGTGGATGTTTTGGTTTTCGACATACAGGACGTGGGGGTTAGGTTTTACACTTACATTTCATCGCTGCAGGAGTTTATGGAAGCGGCTATAACATTAAAAAAGCCACTGGTCATTCTTGACAGGCCGAATCCCAACGGTTTTTATGTAGATGGGCCGGTGCTCGATATGCAATACAAGTCCTTTGTTGGTATGCAGCCGGTGCCTGTGGTATACGGCATGACGATAGGGGAATATGCCTGCATGCTGCTCAAAGAAAATATGCTTTCCGTAAAAACAAAGGTTCAGCCTGCTGTTTACATTGATCCAAAGCCGGGGGATAATATTGGCTTATCAAAATTCAGTCTTACCATTATAAAATGCGGCAACTACACGCACGATAGCAAATATGTACTGCCTGTGCGTCCATCTCCTAATTTGCCCAATATTCAATCCATCTATCTTTATCCCTCCACCTGTTTTTTTGAAGGAACGGTTTTAAGCGAGGGCAGGGGAACGGCAAAACCCTTCCAGGTGTTCGGGCATCCGTCATTGCCCGGCAATTTATTTTCTTTTACGCCCAATCCAACAGAAGGGGCAAAAAATTCAAAATTATACGGGCAGCTTTGCTATGGATGGGATTTAAGCGGAACAGTGGAAGAAGTGCTGGAGAAAGTTGATCACAGGGTGCAATTAAAATGGCTGATAGAAGCTTACCGGCTTTTTCCGGACAAGGAGAAATTTTTTATTGTTCCCAAATCAGGAAAGATGGAGGGGTCATTCTTTAATAAATTAGCGGGTAACAATCAATTGTGGCAGCAAATTAAGAACGGTGTGCCCGAAGCGGATATCCGCAAAAGCTGGGAACCCGGATTGTATGCATTCAAAAAAATAAGAAAGAAGTATTTGCTGTATGAAGATTTTTAATGTGAAAGTGAGAATAGAAAGTTGAGCAGGGAACAGGCAGTAGTGAATACCACTCTTTTCTCGTTTTGCGCTGCTTCACAAAGGGTTTAATAATTTTGCAATCATGCCTGCACTACAAACAGTTCCTCCCGGTAAAAAAGATCTTCGCATTGTATTTATGGGAACGCCCGAATTTGCGGTTGCTTCTTTGGATGCAGTAGTGAAAGCGGGATACCAGATAGTTGCGGTAGTAACCGCACCAGACAAGCCTGCCGGCAGGGGTATGAAGCTAACTGAAAGCGCAGTAAAAAAATATGCTTTGGAAAAGGGGTTAAGGATTCTTCAACCCGTGAAGCTAAAGGATTCCTTGTTTGTTGATGAATTGAGATCATTGAAAGCAGACATGCAAATCGTAGTTGCCTTTCGCATGCTGCCCGAAGTGGTGTGGAATATGCCGCCCATGGGCACTATAAATGTGCATGGATCACTGCTGCCCCAATACCGCGGAGCGGCGCCCATTAACTGGGCTGTAATCAATGGAGAAAAAGAAACAGGGGTTACCACCTTTAAGCTGCAGCATGAAATAGATACCGGGAATATTTTATTGCAGCAACGTTTTGCTATCGGTGAAGACGAAACCGCCGGTGAAGTGCATGACCGCATGAAAAAAATTGGCGCGGAACTTTTAGTACAAACTATAGACAGGCTGGTAAACGGAACAATTGAAGAAACAGTACAGCAGTACTCACCTCTTACCACTTACCACTTACCACTCACCACCATCCCCCTCAAACATGCCCCCAAAATATTTACCGAAACATGCCGCATAAACTGGAACAAGCCTGTGGAAGAAATTTATAATTTAATACGCGGGTTATCACCTTTTCCGGCTGCATTTACATTATTAAATGGAAAAACATTAAAAATCTTCCGCGCAAAAAAAAATACAATTCAGCCACTTATTCCGCCGGGTAAACATGAATCGGACGGGAAAAGATTTTTGCGTTATGCGGGTAAAGATGGCTACATTGAAATACAGGAACTGCAAGTGGAAGGCAAGAAACGGATGCAGGTGGAAGATTTCCTGAGAGGGAACAGGGTTGGATAATTTAAATAATGAGTATAGTATTGCAGTTGCCATTTAGGAACAAACTCCTGCATTCCGGCAAAGGAAATCCCTGATGAATAATAAACGCTTTAAATAATGAAAGTAGCCAGTCTTCTGTCACCCGGAGTTGTGTTCATCCTCTCCTTCATGTTGACCCCGAACACAAATGCACAGATAAATATCAGTAATCTTCGTTGTGAGCATCTCTTAAATCCTTTGGGAATTGATGATGCCAGTCCTCTGCTAAGCTGGGAACTTCAATCAGATGAAAGGGGGAAAAAGCAAACCGCTTTTCAAATAATGGTTGCCGCGGATCCTATGGAATTGAAAGGGAATACGGGAAGTATTTGGGCAACCGGAAAAGTGAACAAAAACAACAACCAGGTTTTATATTCAGGAAAACCGTTGGTTTCGGGGAAAAAGTATTATTGGAGGGTTAGGGTTTGGGATGAAAAGAATAAGGTTAGTGACTGGAGTGAAATACAATATTGGTCAATGGGTTTGCTGCATAAAGAGGACTGGAAAGCAAAATGGATCGGACAGGCGCCGGTAGATCCGGTTACCGAACAGGATAAATATGTTATTCCGCCTTCACCCCTGTTAAGAAAAGAATTTGATATTTCAGGTAAGATTCGCCGCGCTACCCTTTATGCAACTGCATTGGGTATATATGAAATCTATTTAAACGGGAAAAAAGCAGGCAACAGGTTTTTGGCGCCCGAGTGGACGGATTATGCCAGGAGAGTACAATACCAAACTTATGATGTAACAAATTTGATTGACGCGGAAAAAAATGTTATCGGCGCTGCATTGGCTGATGGCTGGTATGCAGGATCACTTTGGTCGCATTTTTACAGGGGAAGATACGGCATAAACAGACGGCTGAAGGCGCAGCTTTTACTGGAATATACAGATGGCTCAACCGATACGGTTTGTACGGATGATACCTGGAAAATTTTGAAGGAGGGTCCAATACGTGAAGCATCCCTGTTTGACGGAGAAGTGTATGATGAGCGCTTCAATCCAAAAGGATGGATGGAGCCTGGGTTTGATATCAGTTGCTGGCAGAATGTGGTGGTTGATGATTCAGTTTCTCTTCAGTTGAATGCCCAGATGAATGAACCTATAAAAGTGGTTAAGGAACTGAAACCCGTTGGTATTATTGAAGTGAAAAGAGAAAAGTATGATCCGTTAAGATATATTATTGACATGGGGCAAAACATGTCAGGCTGGGTCAAAATAGCCCTGCCGGAAAATCCGGGAAAGAAAATCATACTCAGGTATGGCGAAATGCTGACTGAAGACAGCATGCTTTACACAAAAAATCTTCGAAACGCAAAGGCGCGGGATATTTATATTCCAGGGAAAGAAGAACACCTTTTTTATGAGCCCAGGTTTACTTATCATGGTTTCCGTTATATAGAAATTACGGGCCTCGCCAGGGCGCCGGAGCTTTCGCAAATAACCGGGATGGTGCTGGCCTCTTCTTCGCCGGTAGTTGCTGAGTTTCAAACCTCAAGTGAGGATGTGAATAAACTTTGGGCAAATATTCTATGGACCCAGTTAGGCAATTTACACAGTGTGCCAACCGATTGTCCGCAGCGGGATGAACGTGCAGGGTGGATGGGTGACGCCCAGGTGTTTGCTCAAACCGCCATGTTTAATATGGACATGCAGGCTTTTTATACAAAATGGTTCAGGGATATCAGGGATGAGCAGGTGGATGGGAGGTTTTCTAACTATGCCCCCTATATAACGCAGGGACTGCGCTATTATGATGCTCCCGGATGGGCGGATGCCGGAGTAATTATACCCTGGAAAGCATTTGTGAATTATGGGAACACGCAAATTTTAGATGAGCATTTCGAAGCCATGTGCAGGTTTATTGATTTTGTTCATGAAAAAAACCCTACGCTCATCCGCGTAAATGAAACAGGGCAAAACTATGGCGACTGGCTGAACGGTAACAGCATTAAAGCGGCAGGTTACCCGGAAACAGGTGGCGCTATTCCAAAAGAGGTTTTCAACACAGCCTACTTCGCGTATTCTACGGCACTGCTCGCCAAAACCTGCAAAGTGCTGAAAAAAGAAAAAGAATTCAGATATTATGATTCGCTTGCCGGGGCCATCCGCAATGTTTTTATCAAAACATTTATCACCAGCGATGGAATGGTAAAAGGAAATACACAGGCAGGATACGCCATGGCGCTTGAGTTTGATCTTGTTCCGGAAGAACTGAGGAATAAAACAATAAACCTGATGATTGATGCCGTAAAAGCCTACGATTACCGTATTTCAACCGGCATTCACACTACTGAGCGGCTGATGAATCAGCTTAGTGTAAACGCGTATCCGGAGCTTGCATACAAATTGCTGGAAAGTCACCGGTTCCCTTCCTGGATGTATTCCATTGACCAGGGGGCTACCACTATTTGGGAAAGATGGGATGGCTTTGTAAAAGGAAGAGGCTTCCAGGATTTTGATATGAATTCATTTAACCATTATGCAATTGGATCTGTGGGAGAATGGATGTATAAACATATAATAGGAATCCGGCCTGATGAAAAGACGCCCGGGTATCGTCATTTTATTCTCCAGCCTGTACCGGGCGGATCATTAACCTGGGCTAAAGGAGGGTATCATTCCGTTATAGGAAAAATTGAAGTGTCCTGGGAAAAAAGAGGAGAAGGCTTTTTATATAATATTACCATTCCGGTAAACAGTAGCGCAACACTAATACTTCCAACCCGGAAAGAGATCAGAGAGGGTAGTACTCCTGTTCAAAAAGCCAAAGGTGTTCGTATACTCAGTAACAAGGATGGGCACACTACTTTATTGCTGGCATCGGGTAAATATCAATTGACGTTTTAAAACCAGCGATAAGATCAGATGAACGCTGAGGAAATGTGAAAATGTTATCCTCACTCCTCCTGCTGCCTGGCGCCATGTTAAACGTGAAACCTGGTGTGAGAAGGGAGACATGCCTCTCGTCTTCTATAGCATAAAAGGTAAACATTATCTCAAATGAGGTAAAGGAAATTCTTTTTTTAGGCCGGGCATTGGGTTAAATTTGAGTTAAGAAATGTTTAACGATTTTGCCTGGCGCTTTTTTTAAGCCGCCTTAATTAAAAACCTTCAAACTGCTTTTTATGAGTAATATCTTCACTTCCAATTCAGGATAGCAGCCTTCTGATCGCCACTATGTTCCCGTTAAAAATATCAGGAGGGTTTTATATTCAGCACATCTGTATTCCCCGGCGTCTGCGGCAGTGGCATTCACTAAGCTTTAACCATGATTTAATTTTTTAAACGATTGAAATATGAAAAAAAGGCTAATTCTACTTTTCTCCTTTATCGCGTGTATTTGCGTGGCAGCAAATGCACAGTTATCAGTTACAGGCACAGTTACTGATAATAATGGTGATGCGATGGAGGGCGTTACGGTTTCCGTAAAAAGCACTTCAGTCAGCACAACCACTGCATCTAATGGAATGTTTTCTTTGACTGTCCCTTCCGAAAGCTCCATTCTGCAGTTTAGCTTTATAGGTTTTTTAACGCAGGAAGTGAGGGTGGGAACAATCAGAAGCTTTAACGTTAAAATGGAAATGTCCCGGTCTTCTTTGGACACCTTGCTTGTTGTGGGCTACGGAACGGTACGTAAAGAGCAGTTTACAGGGTCGGCTACCACTATTAAGCCGCACATTCTGTCTGCCGAAACCAACTCTTCCGTTAGCCGTTCTTTGGAAGGCGTGGTACCCGGATTGCAGGTTGGCGCCGTGGATGGCCAGCCGGGACTGGACATGGGTATTCGGATCCGGGGGGTGAGTTCCACATCGCAGAATAGCTCCAATGCGCTGATCGTTATTGACGGGGTTCCTGCCGATTATCAAAACGTGCTGGCATCTATTAACCCAAAAGACATTGCCAGTGTTACGGTGCTGAAAGATGCCGCCTCCACAGCCATCTATGGTTCCCGCGGCGCCAATGGTGTGGTGCTGATAACAACCAAAAAAGGTAAAAACGGTAAGGCACAAATAACGGTCAGCACACGCATGGGGTTCAACTATTTGAATGATAATTTTCGTCCCAGCCTGATTCAGAAAGCTCAGGACCGTTACGAATATACCTGGCTGGCAATCTATAATTCTGTTCGTTATGGCGTAGATGGCAGCAGCTCCACAAATGGAACATATACTACCAATTTTAAGTCGCCCAATATGTCGCATGAGGCAGCGGCGGAATTTGCCAGTCAGCATCTGTTTGATTACAACGGGTCAATGACTAACTTTCAGCGCAATGTGCTGGGCAACTGGATGCTCTATTCGGTTCCGGGAGCTTCTTATACACCAACAGGGTCGGGTACCAATGCCAGTTCAACCATGACAGGCGCTTATCTTGTAAATACCGATGGGAAATTAAATCCCGATGCAAAAATGCTTTTCCCCGCCCAAACGTATAACGACTACTTCTTCAATAAGCCATTCAGGCAGGACCACAATATTTCTGCCAGCGGCGGAACAGATAAGATGGATTATTACTTGTCTGTAGGGTATATGGATGACCCTTCTTATATCATGAACTCTTCCTTTAAACGCTACAACGTGCGCGCCAACATTAATGCGCAATTAACGGACTGGCTGAAGGTAGGGCAAAATACAGGTTTTGCCCATAGGAACACCCAGATGATGGCCACCAGGTTTGGTCGTAACCCCGGCGCTGTTTCTCAAAACGTTTTCAGATGGATAAACGCGGGGAATCCATTGGTTTCTTTATTTGCAAGAGATGAACAGGGTAATATAATAAAGGATGCTAACGGCGATAACGTGGTAGTTGACAGGGATGGGATCAGCTATTCACCCCTGGGGCCCACCACGTATCAGAGATACCCATACAACCTTATTCGATTAATGGAACTGGATCAGGACAGAACCATTTCCAACGACCTGAACATGACCGGCTTTGCTACCGCAACCTTTCTGAAAGATTTTAGCCTAACCGCAAACCTGTCTTACAACAGGTATGAGGATTACCGTACCAGGTATGGCAATATGGAAACCGGGCCGGTGAGAAATATCGGTTCAATGGCCAGGCTGCAGAGCAATATTACCATTTTGGATGCGCAGCAATTACTGAACTGGGGGCACAGTTTTGGTTCACACCAGATAAGCGCCTTAGCCGGACATGAATATTATGAGTATAAGACTTCCGGACTAAATTATGCCAGCGCCTATTCCCTGATTCCGGATTTTACTGGTTCGGGCAACTTTACCAGCCGCTATAATACAGCAGGGTCTCCATTTGGCTCCCCCGGTGATTTTCAGGATCTGAGAAGAATGGAAAGCTATTTTGGAAGGGTGAATTACGACTATGGCAGGAAATATTTTTTTGAGGGTTCTGTAAGAAGAGACGGCTCCTCTAAATTCCGTAATGCGAATGACCGCTGGGGCACTTTCTGGTCTGCCGGTATCGGATGGCGGATCAGCGCTGAAAACTTTATGGAGCGTACCAAAAGCTGGTTAAATGATTTGAAGCTCAGGGCTAGTTACGGGGTTATTGGAAACGAAAGCGGTATTGGTAATTATTCCGGCTATCAAATCTGGAGTTACAGCGCCAACTATCAAATGGTTAGTAATGGTACCGGCATTCCTGCAAGCTTTAACCTCACACAGGGAGCCTTGCCCAATACAACTTTAACCTGGGAAAATACCAATACATTTGACGCTGGTATTGATTTTACCCTTTGGGACAACAGGATAAACGGTTCGGTAGACTATTATCATAAATTGACAGACAATTCAGTATTTGCTCAACCGCTTCCTTATTCAATGGGACAATCGTCGTTGGTTAAAAACAGTGTTCATTTGCTGAATCGTGGTATAGAGGTAGACTTAAATATAGATGTAGTAAGAAACACGAACTGGAGATGGAACATTGGACTTACCGGAACGCACTACAAAACTATTTTACAATCGTACCCCGAGTCCGTGGGCATACCGTCTTTGGGCGGTAATTTTACCGCGCCGGCAGATGGTTGGGGTAAAGCAGGAACAGGTACTACCGGAACAGATGTGTACCTGCGGGGAGAGGGTAAGGACTGGTACAATTATTACCTGTATAAATACAAAGGAGTGGATGCTGGTACCGGCCTGCCTTTGTTTCAGCATACTGTTACCCAGGCGGACCACGATGCAGGCCGCTTTACCGGAGATGCTGTTGGCGCTTACGTAAATACCACTAACTATTCACTGGCCAATAAGTATGAAATGGGAAGTGTACTTCCAAAATGGATTGGAGGGCTAACAACAACGCTTACCTATAAGAATTTTGATTTGAGCGCTGTTGTTGCTTATCAAATTGGCGGCAAATTTCTGTCGCACTCCTATTCAAACGGGTACTACAGGAATGGAGGATTGTCAGACGGGATATCGTCTGAACTGCTTCATAACACTTTTACCGCTGAAAATCCAAATGCCAAATTCCCGATGCTATTCTACGGAGATGGTAATTACACATCAGGGGCAACTATTGGCTCATGGGCTTATACGGATATGTCTTTTTTTAACGCCAGTTATTTCAATCTGAAAAATATTACGCTGGGGTACAAATTCAGTGATTTATTCTTAGAGAGAATGTCAATTGATAATCTGAAAATTTTTGTTACCGGTCAGGATATCCTGTTTAAAACCTCCCATTCCGGGTTTGACCCGCGGTTATCTTTAGTAGGTGGTATGGACGTAGGTCAGGCATATTATCTGCCGCTCAGTTCATTTTCATTCGGCGTTGATATTAATTTCTAAAAGATATTTAAAAGGAATAAAGATGAAAAATATAAGTAGTAAAATATTGTGCTTTCTGGGTTTGGCGCTCCTGGTCTTCACAGCATGTTCTAAAAAGCTTGATGTGCCACCGCAATCGCAGCTTAATGATCAGCAGATCAGGGACCTGCTGGCTACCGGCGATACTGCAAAACAGAGGCTTATTCTCGGAGGTATGGCCAACAATATGCCATTGCTGTTCAACAAAAGTGGTATTTATAAAATGGGATCGGCCGACATTTCTTATTTTACCAATCAAAGCATAGGCATTATGCGTGACTTGGAAGGGAATGATATGGTTTTAGGCGATGTAGAAATCAGTGACAATCTGGCCGGTTCGGTTGAGTACAGCCTCGTTAATATCTCTGGTACTGCCAATGAAAGAATCAGTGTTTCTTATTGGTATTATGGATGGGAACTGATTACTAAGGCAAACCAATTGCTGGCTTTCCTAACCGACGAAGTTGTTTCCGGCAGCACCCTTATGCAGGAATACAAGGCAAGGGCACTCGTAGTTAGGGCTTATGCTTATAACTTCCTTATGGAAAACTACCAGGATGCTTATATGCAGGGTGGGAAAAGCAAGCCGGGCATGCCTTTGTATACCACTTTCGATCCAACACAAAGTTTTAAAGCAAGATCATCTTCGGAAGAAACCTATAATTTGATCAGGACCGACATCAATGAGGCTACGCAATTATTACAAGCCGCGGGAATCGGTTATACTGCCACTCCCGATGATATTGATATGGGGGTTGCCAATTTTATAAAAGCACGCATTGCGCTGGTTACAGGTGATTACTCAGCTGTTATCGCTGCTGCAGACGATATTCTGCTGCACTATCCGGATTTACTTGCTGAAGCCAATTATGGTGGTAAAAATACAGGAACGCCTGCCAGCCCTGAATATCTTGCAACAAAGAACGGGTTTTTGAACAATAGCGCAAATCCTGAAGTGATTTTAGGTTTTAGTGTTGGTGTTGCACAGAACTACATCAATAACCTCATGAATATCTTTGGGGAGGGATATGGTGGGGTGAATCAGGCCTATAAAAGAATAGACGAAAGGCTGTATAATAAATTATCCGGTGACGACTTCAGAAAAGATGCTTACGGGGGTTCTGTGCCTTTTGGTAATTTCACTTATCCTTCAAATGCGATTGTGAGAACACTGCCTTCTTATATCAATTTTAAATATGCAGCTACAAAAGGGTTAGATGGTGTGGATATCCACTCCAATCAAACGGATACCTATTATATGCGTGCCGCTGAAGTATTGTTGATGAAGGCCGAAGCGCAGGCTGCCGGTTCTAATCCTTCAGATGCTTTACCAACTCTGGATAAATTGCTGGCGGCGCGTACCCGTTCAGGTGTACCTGCATTAACAACTGCAAACTATCCGGCAATGGCGGGCATGTCTCCACTGGAAATGGTACAATTCCAAACCAGGGCAGAATTGTGGGGTGAAGGCCGTGAGTTTTATAATAACAAGCGTTGGGGAATTCCTGTTAACAGGGTGGGGTCTGCTAACCATATCAATCAGGGCCAGCTCTCCGTGGCAGATATGACAATGGATATACCCAATGATGAAATAAACCACAATCCATTAATAATTCAGAACTGATACACGAAGAAATATCAACTTTCCGGATTGTATAAAACTCACTTTTATAAAAATGATAAAACTGTTGTTTTCTGGTATGGGTTGGTGTGGTTGCGGATCTCGGAAAGTTATTTCAGTTGTTTTTTTAACAACCGGTACTGGGTGGCTGAAAGGTTTACTTTTTTCTTAAAAAATTTGGAGAAATAATATTCAGATTCAAATCCAGACTGGTAAGCTATTTCATTGACATTTAGTTCGGTAGTTTGTAATAAGGATTTTGCTCTGCTGATGCGGAGATTGAGATAGTATTGATGCGGAGATGTGCCGGTTTGTTCTTTAAATAATTTTCTGAACTTGGCATAGCTCATGGGTAGTTCTTTTACCATTTGGGGAATATCTATAGGCCGTTCCAGTGATTCTCTGAGCATAAACCTGGCTTTGTGAATAAGCTGCAAATCCTTGTTCTGGCTCTGGTGCTTATTGGTAGAGAAATTGTACAGGGTAGCCAGCATTTCAAGCGTTATGCCTGAGATCACCTGGTGGTATCCGGGTAAGCCATTTCTAACATTGTCCAGTAGGCGTTGAAAGATCATTAAAAAAGGCTCGCTTAATCCAATTTCAAAGAAAGGATTTTCCGGATGCCCGAAGTTATTCTTCATAATATGATCCGGATACATCCCGTTAAATCCGACCCAGTATTCTTCCCATCCTGTATTTAAATCAGGTTTGTACCTGTGCCATACATTGGGATATAGCAGAAAACAAATGCCCTCAGAAACAGGTTTTGACCGGGTCAATGCCGATTCAAAAGTGCCGCGGCCTTTGGATATAAAAACCAGGTAGTATCCATTAAGTATGCGGCCTTTGTTCCAGGTAAACTGATGGGGCAATGGATGATCTTTGGAAGGAGGATAGGTTTCCAGGGGATTGGTAACGGAATAGCCTACTGTATTGATATAAAATCCCCATTCTTTTTCTGTATTTGTTACGGGCAGATATTTGTAATAATCCTTCAATAATGGGATGTTTTTATTGATCTGTGAAAATAGCAAAACGTGTAAAAGAAAGATAATTTATATGTGCCTCTTAAAGATACGGAACCTATTTTTGTTAAGGCCGGAATCGGAGCATTAAAATTGCAAAAAAGGAAAAACAAAGTTAAAAGAGTAGGATATTAAAATATGGATAAAGTAAACATTGCTGTTATCGGGGCCGGATGGTGGGCTAACTATAACCATATTCCCACCCTAAAAAAAAATAGGAGTGTAGCACAAATTGTTGTGGTGGATAAACAAAGAGAACGCCTGGAAGTTATAAAGGAAAAGTTTAATGTAGCTGCCCTATACACATCTGTTGATGAAATGCTGGATGCAGAATTAATCCATGGCGCTATAGTTGCCACTCCGCACACCGCTCATTTTACTCCTGCCCTTGCGTGCATTAAAAAAGGCATTAAACTGCTCATTGAAAAGCCAATGACAACTACGGCAGAAGACGCAAGAAATCTGGTAAAACTGGCCGAACAGCATTCTGTGGAAGTGATGATGGCGTGTGGCTGGAATTTTACGCCCTACATGTTGCGTGCCCATGAACAAATTAAGGCAGGTAAGATCGGGAAGATCAAGCACATTGCCGCACAAATGGCATCACCTACGGCAGATCTGTTTAACGGACAGCCAATGAAAGGCACAGAAGCGGATATTTTTAGGCCGCCCAGCTCAACATGGGCCGATCCGAAAAACGCCGGGGGATATAGCTGGGGACAAATGTCGCATCTTCTGGCAGCCCTGTTTTATCTGGTGGATGAAGATCCCGAAACGGTGTATTCGAATTTTCAGCTATCGGCTGCGGGCGTAGACTATTTTGATGCTGCAGTTGTAAAAACAAATAAAGGAACAACCATCAGTCTGTCAGGCGCTTCTACCATGCCGGCCCACAGAGGATATATGATGGATATTCGCATTTTTGGCACGGAAGGCGTGTTGGTTTTTGATATTGAGCGTGAGCGAATGGAAATAATGAGTAATACCGGAGAAGATACTCCGAATGAAATGGTAGCCGGTGATGGCAAATATCCCGAGCAACCCCCCGTTAACCGCTTTGTTCAGCTTTGTAAGGGGGAGGCTGTTCACAACCCCGCCGATGCAACAGTTGGCCGCCGTTCTGTTGAGACGCTCTATTTGATGCATCAATCTGCAAAAAGTGGTAAAGTAGAGCATCTTTGATGATATGTATGTTTTTATTGGATCAGTTTTTTATATGCGTGAATTATGAAATTGTCACTCACTTCCTGGTCTCTTCCGCAATGCAGCTTGCAGGAAGCAGTAGGATTGTCTAAGCTGCTCAACATTCATGCGATAGACCTGGGCTATTTTTACCGCCCCGCAATAAGTAAAGATAGAATCCTTGAGAATCCTGAAGGGATGGCGGAATTTATCCGCAACCAGGAAATTACTGTACCGTGTTTGTACCACCTGTTTGGAACAGACATCAAAGAAAGAAACCTGGCGCTGAAAGATGCAGACGGAAGAAACAAATCAGACCTGAAAAAAGTTGCGCTGTTTTGCCGGAAAGCGAATATCGAAACCCTTTTTATTTTACCGGGTATAATAAATCCCGGGCAGCATATTGCTGATGCAATGCATACTTCGGCAGAGAACCTGAAAGAAATGGTGGAGCTGTGCCGGAAGGAAGATGTTGCATTGGCAATAGAGCCTCATGTTCATTCTTATCTCGAATCTCCCGAACTGGCACTGGAACTTTTGAATAAGGTTCCCGGTTTGAAACTGATTTTAGATTATGCTCATTTTGTATGTATGGGGTTCACACAAAAGGTTGTTGATCCTCTTATTCCCTATACACAACTGGTGCATCTGAGGCAGGCAAAGCCGGGTTGTTTGCAAACAGGCCTTGAGAAAGGAACCATTAACTTCCCCGCCATCCTGGGGCAGTTGGATGAACATCGTTTCAATGGCTTTTTGTCTGTTGAATATGTTCACCAGGATTATATGAATACACTATACAATGATGTGCTCAGTGAAACGATAAAAATGAGGGATTTGGTAGAAGGGTGGAAAAACGAGCGAACAGAAGGATAATTTAGTTTTTAAAATAAAATACAGAGAGAATGCATGCTTTTGATTTTGTAAAACCAACCATTGCGGATATCCTGAAGCCCGGGTTTTCAACACCCATCGGGGCGCCCATGGTTCCCCCCTATCCGTTTGAATTCCGGAATGCAGAGATAATGACCCTCGTATACCGTACTACAGAAGAGGCGGTCAGCAATCACCTGCCACCTCCTTTAACACCGGCGTCGGATATAGTGATGGTACATCTTTACAATATGAATGATACCGATTGGATAGGCCCCTATAATGAGTCGAATATAATGATAGATTGTAAGCTGGAAGGCAAGGATTTGGCCGGCGGATACTCTCCTTTTTTATTTTTAAGCAGTTCCATCGGAGTTTCACATGGCCGTGAAGTGCAGGGTCAACCCAAAAAATATGGTCGCCCCAAAATAGAATTCAGAGATGACCTAATTGTAGGCGTCATTAAAAGAAACAAGATAGATGTGTTTACGGCTACCATGCCTTACAAGCAACAGCGGGGGGATATTTCCGATCTTAAAAAATATTTTGATTTCTCCGTTAATATAAACCTGAAGGCGATTGATCATATAGATGAGCGCCCGGCAATACGCCAGCTCACCTCAAGGAAATTAGCGGATTTGAAAATTCATGAGTGCTGGGCCGGGCCATGTACTGTTGAGATCAGACCCAATGCGCAGGCTCCATTGTTTCGTTTGCCCGTTATTGATATGCTGGCCGGGTATTACTGGCGCGCCGATTTTAAACTGGTCAGGGGAGAGGTTGTGTATGATTATCTGCAGGCATAGAACAGACGAACACCTTAATGAAACAATGCAATCAAACCAGGAATGAATTATTTGTAAAACAGATTTAAAATGACAGATTTAACAGGAAAGATCATTATAGTAACAGGAGCGGGTCAGGGGATCGGCGCAGCAACTGCTGAAGAACTGGCAAAGGCGGGCGCAAAAGTGGTACTGGCCTCTCTTGATCACGACAGGTTGGTAACCGTAGCCCATAGAATAACCCGCAATGGGGGCGATTGCATTTTTAAAGTATGCGATGTACGCAACAATACAGAAGTGAAAGAAGTGGTTGAGTTGGCTGTAAAAAAATATGGTACAATTAATGGGCTGGTTAACAATGCAGGAACAATTCAACCTCTGGCAAAAATTATTGATGCGGATGTGGAACTGTGGAAAGCATGCATGGAAACGCATCTGATCGGCAGCTTGCAGTTTGCGAAGGCGGTGCTGCCGGTAATGATCAAAAATAATAACGGCGTCATTGTAAACATCAGTTCCGGCGCCGCCGAGCTGGCGCTTACCGGGTGGGGCGCTTATAATACCGCAAAAGCAGCTTTAAAGATGTTCAGTCAGTTGCTGCACCAGGAAGTAAAGGAAAACAACATCCGCGTTTTTAGTGTAAAACCCGGAACAGTGGATACAAAAATGCAGGATGAGATAAGAGCTTCTAAAATAAACGATATTCCCGCAGCCAATATACCAAAAGAAAAACTAACAGCTCCGGAACATCCCGCCCGGGCCATAAGATACTTGTTTTCGGAAGCTGCAAGTGATTTGGCGGGCATGGAACTGGATGTGCGAAAAGAGCCATTGATTGGGAGATTTTAAACAAGATTGAAAAACTTTTGTGTATGCGATTTAAAAAGATTGACACTTATGTGCTGGAATATCCTGAGCCAAATGATTTTTCAACAAATCGCTATACCCTTCTTCTGAAGATAGAAACGGAGGATGGTTGTGTGGGCTGGGGAGAGGGCATTGCAATGTGGCCGGAAGCCTGCAAAGCCGCTGAACTTATTATCAGGGAAGGATTGTTTCCGCTGCTTAAAGATGAAGATCCTTTAGATATTGAAAAATGCTGGCAAATGATGCGGAGGCATACCTGGTGGTACGGCTACAACCATTCAGGACTGGCAAATTTTGCCATTTCCGCAATTGATATCGCCCTTTGGGATATCAGGGGAAAATATTTACAGCAGCCGTTGTTTAATCTGCTGGGAGGAAAGCTGGTAAACCAGTTGCCGGCAAATGCAAGTATCCACGTGAACCAGCCCACAATAGCAGATACAATTAAAGATGTTGAGGGATATCTTAAAACCGGCTTCCAGTCTGTTAAACTGGGCTTTGCAAAAAAAGGATTGTCTAAAGTAGGAAAGACAGGACCGGACTACGATGTTAATTTTATTAAAGAGCTTCGAAAGGCAATTGGAGAAGGTCCTGATATTATGGTAGACATTGGAAATGGTGTGCGATGGGATGTGCCAACAGCCATAAAAACCACCAGAAGGATGGAAACCTACAATATCCGATGGATAGAAGAACCACTTTATCCTGCAGATATAAAGGGTTACCGGTTGTTAAAATCACAAACAAATACCCTGATAGGTTCCGGTGAAAGAGAATGGTGCTACGAAAATTATCAGGCCTTGCTGCAACAGGATTGTATAGACGTTTTTGGCGTGGATCCGGCACGTATCCAGGGAATAACGGCATACAAAAGAATAAAGGATATGATTTCAGCCGGTCACAGGTTTGTGAATGCACATGCCTGGAGCACAGCAATAACTACCGCAGCAAGTTTGCATTGTTCACTCGCTTCTGACAATAGTATGGTTTTTGAATTGAAGCCCATTCCCGGGCCTGTACAGTATAACATTGTAAAAGAGCCGATAGTTGCTGAGAAGGGTTGGGTTACTATTGGCGATGCTCCCGGGTTGGGTATTGAAATCATAGAAGAAGAGTTACTTAAGTTATCCATCGTGCATCAGTCAGTAACGGTATAGCGTATACGCTTACAGGATTACAACTTAGAAACCGGTTATAATAGCATAAGTCCAAATAAATTCATTATGAAAAGAAGAGATTTTCTGACAAACAGCTCCCTGGCAGTGTCCGGCGTATTTTTATCGCAACTGGCTTCATCGCAGCAGCGAACACCATTTTTAGCCGGCCCCGATCAAAGGGAACAATCGTTATACAGCATTTTCAGCAATCCGGGTACAGCATACAAACCCTTTGTACGCTGGTGGTGGAATGGAGATAAGATTCAAAAGGAGGAGTTGGCCCGCGAACTGCGGGTGTTGAAAGCCGCCGGCATCGGAGGGGTTGAAATCAACCCCATAGCATTTCCTGGCAATGAAACCGATGATATGGGCATTCCATCTGTTACATGGCTGAGCGATGAATGGATTGATCTGTTGCAGTTTACGCTGAAAGAGGCAAAGTCGCTTAGCATGACTTGCGATTTGATAGCCGGTACCGGATTCCCTTTTGGTGCAGAGTTTCTGAAAGATGAGGAGCGTTCCCAAATTGTTGTAATAGGAGTAAAAAAACTGACGGGGCCTTTAAATACCGAATTTTCTCTTTTTGAACTTTTAAAAGAAGCAGATCCGCGGATTTCAAATGTGTATACCGGGCGTAAGATGGAAATGTTATCCGTGAAACTGGTTCCTGATCCGCTCAATAATATAGACGAAGTAAAAGATATTTCTGATCAGATAAAAAATGACATTCTTAAAGTTGTTGTTCCCAATGGGAAATATGCAGTGTATACACTGGTTAGGGTTGAAGGATTCGAAAGGGTTATTGTAGGCGCTCCCGGAGGAATGGGCCCGGTATTAAATCATTTTAATGAGGCGGCCGTAAACAAATACCTGAATCATATTACCGGTACCATACAAAATAAGATCGGGCCACTGTCGCCATATATACGTTCTTTCTTTGTTGATAGTATGGAGTTGGAAGGCGCCAATTGGAATAGCGATATGCAGGATGAATTTAAAAAAAGAAGGGGTTATGATATTTATCCCTATCTGCCTTTTGTGCTTTTTAAAATCGGGGGGATGGGCAATAGCTATTTTCCGGATTATACGGTAGATATGGGGGCAGATATGAAAAAGATATTGTTTCGCATGAGGTATGACTGGGCATTGACCATAGCAGAGATTTTTACGGAGCGGTTTGTAAAGCCATTCGCCAAATGGTGTACAGATAATAAAATCAAATCCCGTGCGCAGGCCTATGGCAGAGGATATTTTTTACTGGAAGGTAGTTTTTCAATTGATCTTCCCGAATGTGAAACCTGGCTGAAATATGGAATTGGAAAAGACATTCCGGAAAGCGACTTTATGAAATATCCCTGGCACCTTGGTCAGGGCAATACAATGATTAATAAATATGTTTCCTCTGCAGCACATTTGAAGAACAAACGGCTCATCAGTTCTGAAGAACTAACCAATACAGATATGGTGTTTAATGAATCTTTGGAAATATTTAAAATTGCCGGAGACCAGAGTACAATTTCCGGAGTTACGCACCCTGTATTTCATGGATTCAATTATTCCCCGCCCAACGCACCATTTCCGGGCTGGATAAGATGGGGCGGATATTTTAATGAAAAAAATACGATTTGGCCTTATCTGAACCTTTACAATAACTACCGAACACGCCTCTCTGCATTACTGCAGCAGGGAACAATGTTTGCCGATATAGCGCTTTTACCTCCTGTTCCGGATATGTGGGGAGAGTTTGGTGCACAGAACGAACCCTTTCCAACCGTGGTATATCCTAAGTACCAGATGTTGATCTGGCAGGCAATGCATCAGAATGGGAATGCCTGCGATTATGTTTCGGAACAGGTTATAAATGATTCCGGAATTCAAAAAGGATGGCTGGTGTACGGTAACCGGAAGTATCATACTATTTTCCTGATCGAAGTCCGGGGCATCAATCCGGCTACGGCAGAAAAGTTATATGATTTTGTTTCCGGTGGGGGCAGGGTATTTTGTATAGAAGCCTATCCCGATCATTCTCCCGGCTGGTACGGGCATGAGGAAAAAGATAAGGAGGTGATTGCCTGGATAAATAAGTTGAAGCAGTTTCCTGAACGGTTTATTTTTGTTGCTAAACCAAAGGAAAATTTCTGCGGATGGTTCGGGGAATTGCAGGAAAAATACAAACTTGCTCCCTATGTAAAAATTGCCCATTCACAACCATATATAACCCAGGTAAGGTACCAGGCAGGCCAATCGGAAGTGTTCTTCTTTACCAATTCCAGCGATAGCCATAATTATACCCTTGAAGCAACGTTTGCAAAAAATGTAGCAGGCAGTAAACAAGCATGGCTTTGGGATGCAGAGACCGGAGAGCGGTTCAAACTGGAGTTAACCGCCAGTACACTCACAATGGCGCTTGGACCTGCCGCATCAATTATTATTGTATTCGATAAAAATAAAAAAGGATTATCTTATCAGCCTTTACCCTTACGGGCTGCACCAAACGCGATACAGCCTGCAAATGAATGGGAGGTACAGTTGCAACATTACGATGGACGCATAGAAAATACCAGCATGAAAACACTCACCGATTTGAAGGAACTTCCGGAGTATGTACATTTTGCCGGTACCATACGGTATAAAAATACTTTTGGAATGGATGACCCGCAAAAGATCCAATTTCTGAACCTGGGTAAAGTATATGGAACTTCAAAGGTAATCATCAATGGAAAGGATGCGGGAACCCAATGGTATGGCAACAGGGTATACCGTGTTGGGGATTTTCTGAAAAAGGGAAATAACACTGTTGAAGTGGAGGTAACTACAGTGCTGCTGAATTATATGAAATCTTTAAAAGACAATAATCTTGCACAGGTTTGGACGAACATAGGAAGAAGAGACCAGCCACTGCAATCACTGGGGCTTGCGGGGCCGGTAAAGTTTTATTAACGTTGCCGGTACAATCTATAAAACCATCAGCTATAGGTCTCCTTTATTTCCCTGGCCAAAAATAAATTCCTGTCAAGGATGCCTGTAGCCGTTATGCTTTTACCTGCAAGTATTTCAAGGGAGGTATCGCGAAATGGGTTACCTCCCATTTTTCTTAGAATGTACGATTTGTTTTCTGTTTGTAACAGTACGGCATTGCGCTCCGATTTGGAACCCTCAGAAGTTTTTTTCATCACAACCTTCCCTGAAAGCTGCACTTCCTTTATCTTGCCCGTATTTTTTTTACCTCCGCTCATATATTCTCCATCCCAGTAGCTGGTACTGGGATTCTTTAACCACCAGTACTTTAATATTATCAAAACCTACTGATCCCGGTGTGGAAATTTCCTTAACGAAAGTACGGAATCTTGCTGTCCGCGGGGCGAGTTTCTTTTCTGCTATGCCCTGTGTACTGGCTTTTATAGTAGCTTTGTACAAGCCTTTTTTATCGTAAGTGGTAAAACCTGTTTCCTTTAAAAGTGTATTGATGTCTCTTTGATGAGCAGACGGCATTACAGTTTTTTCTTTCTGGCTGGGGGCAAGGCTCTTTTTTAGGTCGGTGCCTTTATTGAACAACTTCATTCTTGTATTTTGCACTGTGTTTTTAGAAACGACCTTTTTTACGCTTTCATCAATTACTGCCAACACCGACGGGTCTCCAAGTAAATGAAACTGGGCGAGCGTTTTTAATTCATAGGGGTCGAGATGAGGACCCGATTCGCTCAAAAATTGTTGTCTTGCCTGTAGCAATGCCCTTCCTGTTGATGCCCCACCAATGATATTTTTTATAAAATACTGGGTTACCAAATCGGCAAGCCCCTGTGAGTCTGCAGGCCCGTATGCGATATTGCTGCTGCCCATAAAAGCAATGGCATTGTTCTTTAAATAATTATTGGCAATACTTAAAGCGCCGGGCTGAGGAAGCAAGTCCGGGTTTACCAATTCTGCGCCATAGCAGCATTCTGCCGCTACAATGGTTCCCTCACTGATCTTGCCGTTTAATTGTGTTGAACTCAGTGCTATCGGGTAATTGCTTCCTTTTTGCCCGTAAAAAGCCATATCGTTTTGTGCGCCATGGCAATTGTAAAAATGAGTAAGTTTTTTTAGTTGAGTTGCGGTATACTTACTTTTTGACCCGGGGCTGAGCAATAGATTGTTATGATTGCCAACTATATTCTGAAGGCTCAGCTCAGTTGATACACGCCATACCCATGCGCTTACACCAAAATACTGCATATACAACTCCTCCTTCCGGGGTTTGGCGTTTATGATGTTATTGATAAGGGTTGTAAAGTATTGTATATCATTTTCGCCGGGAACGTCGGGAATGCGGCCTACCACGCGGGTAGGGCCTGTAAAGGATTGGATGTTCCTGCTGTAAGGAGCATCGCAGGCATAGGGAAGATCGGAAGGCACAGTTAGATCTCCATCCGCATCAGCCGGGTTATTGATATCCTGAAATGGAAATATGTCCTGCGAGCCCGCCAGCACAATGTAATCGGGTATATGTTTCTTATACAGATCATCCACAGCTCTTTTGCATTCCCTTGCATTTACATTTTTTACCGGTTTAATGCCAGCCTGTTTTGCCGAAGTGGCATCATCTATAAATACAATGCGGGTAGCTATCCCCCTTTTTTTATCGGCTGTTTTCAGTTTTTGAAACAATCCTTTTATTTTGGAAAATCCGGTACCGTACTTTAATGTCAGCGTGCTTTTGGCAGAGACAATAATTTTTTTAGCATACATGGCAGTTGGTATTAAAGATGTACAAAAATTTTTATGATGATTACTGTTGCAGAAATTGTTTCAGGCTCGCGGAACTACCGGGATGGGATATTACCGCATCCGTAAATCGTTTCCATTTTCTTATGCCAATCCTTTCGTAAGGGCGCGTTTCATCATCAATTAATTTAGAAAGTTCCGGATAACTGTAAACCAATTGTGCCAGTTCCGTATTATACATTTGCATAACAGGTACAGCCTGCGGATTTTTATTTTTAAAAAGCGTGCTCAGCACAGGGAACCAGGGCACATGATCATCGGGTGTTTTTGTAGTGCCTGTTGTTACCGAAATTTTCAATGCATCATTGGCCTGTAATATGCCATTGCCAAAATAATGATGATAAGGCAGCGTTGCATGTTTTACTGTTTTTTTTGCAGATATGTACAAAGCATGGCGCACGGATTCCACACGTTGCCACGGTTGGAGTTTGTTCAACCGGTCGTAATGTTTTTTATAATAAATAGCGGCTGCTGCGGCAATTTGAGGTACAGCACACGAAGTGCCGGCTCCGTTAAAGCCAATATTATTTGCTGCTGTATTTGCCCACGGCATATTGGGGGTAAATGCTGCCAATGCTTTTTTCATGTGCCGCTTAGGTCCAAAACAGCCTTGCATTTCACCCGGCTTCAGAGTAAAATATGGTTCCATATCGTAGGTAACACCACACGCCGCGATCACTCTTCCAAACCGGGCAGGGTATATTACATGCCTGGTGGGTAAGCCATTAAAATTATTTCCCGCGGCCGATACAATGGTAATGCCTGCGTTGTATGCCGCATTTACGGCGCTTGCCCACGAAGCTGAGGGTGCGCCTCCCATGCTTAATGATACAACATGAACAGGTGTGCCGCTGGCAGTAAGTTGCGTGATATAATTCAAAGCCTCTGCTAAAGCACTTGTTTTTAACAATACTACCGAAGATGCAATTCTGCAGCAAATTACTTCGGCAAACCAGGCGCCACCTAAATAATCGTCGAATTCACCGTTAGCGGAAGGCAATTTAATTTTATTGCCTGCAAGCAGTCCCAGGGTTGCCGTTCCATGGCCGGGCATTTTTAAAAAGCCATCTTTTAATGGGTCGTGCCCATCATCTACTGGTTCCCCTTCAACGAAATTGCGTTGCCATATGTTTGTCTTTACGCTATCGGGTACGGTAAAATGAGTAAGGCTATAGCCCGTATCCAGGTGGGCAATGCGTATAACGGGCCCGGCAGCCTGTACGCTTTCCCTTGCTGATTTTAACTGTGAATATGCGTCATCTAAGTGCCAGATCATGTTTTGATGCGGTGGCCAGTCTTTATCATAATTATTGTCAATATTCCTGTTTCCAAAAGATTTGATATCTGTTTTTCCCGGTTCGGCGCTAACATTTCTATTAATGGGGAATTCCTGTAAGAAATCAGGCTCCACAAATGCATGGTGGTTGTTTAAGGCAGTGCGGGCCATATGCGCCACATCCCACGGGTTAACTTCAGTGTCGTTGATTTTTGTTTTGACATATGTATTTTCAGGAACAGTGGTTTTTTGCCTTGATTTGGATAAAGCAGAACCCGCAGCAGCCGTGCTTTTTACCGAATGCACAGGAATCCCTGCAGCTTCCAGTTGCTTTTGTATTGCCTTTTGATGGCCGGGAAGCATACTGCCTTTACTTCCTGCCGTTTGAGCAATTTGCCGGATAATAATTTCAACAGGCTGGTTGTAGCGTTTCATACGATCAATTAATCGAATAAGCAAACAGGGGAGGGGAACGGAGCACAAGCAACAACAGATACGGCAAGTCTGCAAATTGTTACTGTAAAGCTATCACTGATTTCTGATAACCAGTAGCATAAATAACAAATCTGAACAATATTCCTCTATAGCCTGTTTTGACCGCGATATTATAATGCGTTGTAAATTGTGAATATTATATAATTTTCTTATTATTCATGAAAGTAGATTCCTGTAATGATGATGATTGCCTCCGGCTCCTGGAACAGGGTGATGACAGCGCCTTTCATTATCTTATACGGATATATTTTCCTGTGCTTGTCCGGTACGCCTTACGGGTAGCCCGTATAAGCAGTGCGGAGGCTGAAGATGTTATAGAAGAAGTATTCATAAAATTATGGGAGCGACGTACACAATTTGCCAGTTTTGGCGAAGTGAAGGGATTTTTGTATACCTCTGCTCGTAATGGCTGTCTTAATGTATTGCGATCCAGACAACGGGAAGAAACACGGGCGGGGTCCTTTATGCAATTATATGGAGATGAAAGCGCAAATAGCGATGAAGCGGAAATAATATATTCGGAGTTGCTGGTTGAAGTACGGAAATCTGTGGATACTCTACCTATTAAAATGCGCGAAATATTTATACTCAGCCATTATAAAAAGATGAGCAATGAAGCCATAGCAGCCCACCTGAATCTATCTCACCAAACCGTCCGCAATCAAAAAAGTAAAGCTTTGATCTTGTTAAGGCAATGGTTGAAGCGGAAAAATTCCTTTTTGCTTATCTTTTTTTCAATATAGATACATCATTAAAAGAATACGTAAAAAAATAAACGGAAGATGGTACAAATGCTGCTTCGCGGTGTATTATGTATAAAAGCAACATCTTCCTATGACAGACAAAGAGGTGCAGCGGTCCATATTTATTGCAGGGTTGATCCGGAAATACCAGAATAGCAGTATTTCCGAAGACGAAATGCAACTGCTGGATGAATGGAAAAAGAGTAGTGAAGAAAACCGGGTATTATTTAGAAAGCTGATAGATGACGAAACGTTGGGCGAGGCGTTGCTGGAGATGGACGAGGCAGATACCGGATTGCACGTACAGCATATTTTTGAAAGTGCCGGTATTGTCCCTGCACGTATCAAACAGCCTGCTGTAAGAAGCCTTTTAAACAAAAGAACAGCACAATGGCTTGTTGCCGCTGCGTTAACAGCTGCTGTTGCAGGAACCGCATGGTTTTTTGTGGGTACGGCTGCCAAAGATCCGGCAGATAAGCCGATAGCCGCAGTTGATACGATACTACCGGGCAGCAACAAAGCCGTGCTTACTCTTGCGGATGGATCGCAGGTAGTATTAGACAGCACCATACAGGATGTTATTAAGGAACAGGGAAACGTTGATATATTAAGTAAGGGCGGCAGGCTGGTTTATGATGCATCGAAGCTTTTGAAGGAGAACAGGCAGTCCATTTCCATTAACACCATTACCACGCCCCGTGGCGGACAGTACCAGGTTGTATTGCCGGATGGAACGGCAGTATGGCTGAACGCCGCTTCGTCTATAAGCTTTCCTACTGCTTTCACACGCAGTGAGCGTAAAGTAACCATAACAGGAGAAGCATATTTTGAGGTAGCCCGGGACAAGTCAAAGCCTTTCAGGGTTGCCGTTGTTTCTAATTCTGGTACGGCAGATGGGATGGAGGTAACGGTGCTGGGCACCCATTTTAATATCAATGCCTATCCTGATGAGGAGGCGATGAGAACAACCCTTGTGGAAGGGTCGGTGATGGTAAGGAAAGCAGGCGTCCAAATGAAAATAGTACCGGGTGAGCAGGCAGGTATAGCTGTTAACGGCACCGTGTTCGACAAAAGTTATCCCGATATAGAAGAAGTGCTTGCCTGGAAGAACGGGAGATTTAAATTTAATAATGCCGATGTGATGAGCATAATGCGCCAGATGGCGCGTTGGTACGATGTGGAGATTAATACGGAGGGCGATCTCAGTGCAATCCGTTTCTCAGGTGGTGTAAGCCGTAAGGATAATATAGAAAAATTGCTGGAGATATTGGAGAGCGAAGGCAGAGTGAAGTTTATTAAACAAGGAAAGAATATTACAGTGATGGCCAAGCATTAGGGAAAGCCAGATTATACCAGATTATAAATAATATTTATAAATCATCAATAGTGTGCTTATGATTGAATAAACCATCTTCAAAAAAAAGTATTAAAGCAAAAAGGGAACCCTGCTGTTACAGGATCCCTTATGGTTTTGAACTACTGCGACTGCTTCGGCTAAAAAACAATTTCGTAAATCAAAACTTAACAAAAGTATGAACCAAAATGCTTATGGCAATGCCTTTTCCATAAAAAGGTATGTATGGGCGCAAACATTGCTTTATATGAAATTAACTGCTTTGTTGCTATTTGTTGCCTGTGTACAAGTAAGTGCCAGAACCTACTCCCAGAAAGTTACCCTCTCAGGCAAAAATCTTTCATTAATACAGGTGTTTGAAATGGTGAAAGCCCAAACGGGTTATGACGCCATATACAATCCCGATCTGCTCAAAAAAACCAAACCCATTACGATTGATGTAAAAAACGCTGATCTCACAGAGGTATTGCAATACTGTTTTAGGGATCAGCCGGTCAGCTTTCTGATACGGCACAATACGATCGTGGTTACTCCCCGGTTGGAGGAAAAAAAAGTGCTTCCTACAAATACAGTGAATTCCGGGCAGGATATTCCCCTTTTGGAAATTAGCGGCAAAGTGCTTTTGGAGACTGGCGAGCCTATAGCTGGCGTTAGTGTAGGGGTTAAAGGAACAGCAAAAGGTACAACCACCGGAGCGGATGGCGGCTTTATTATTGACGCCAACCCCGGAGATGTCCTGGTGATTTCATTCGTAGGCTACGTAACACAGGAAATACTAGTAACGCAAAATAAAAATCTCTCTATAAAACTACAACAGGCGAACAATGAGATGGATCAGGTGGTGGTAGTGGGATATGGTACCCAAAAGAAGACGACGCTCACAGGTGCAGTTAGTACGGTAAAAGGGGAAGAAGTAGAAAGAGCCGGCGCTTCCAATATTTCACAAACTATGGCTGGTAAAATTTCAGGTGTAAGCATAGTACCTGTGAGCGGAGAGCCCGGTGTTAATCCGGTAATTCATATCAGAGGAATTGGGACCACGGGATCTTCAGCCCCTTTAATTGTAATTGACGGGGTTGTTAGAAACAGCATCGCTGGTATTGACCCTACAATTATTGAGTCAATATCTGTTTTAAAAGACGCTGCAGCCGTTGCTCCATATGGTTTAGGCGGTGCAAATGGCGTACTTCTCGTTACAACAAAAACAGGAAAAGTGGATCATCCTGTATTTACAGTTAATGCGTATAGAGGTAATCAAAAGGCGATATGGCTGCCAAGCCCCTTGAATGCTGTTGATTATATGAAATTACAAAATGAAGCGACTACTAATGTAAGTAGTAGTACTACGCCACCTTATGCGACTGATTTTATAAACAGCTACAATGTAAATCATGCTTCAGATCCTGATAAATATCCGGATGCGAATAGTATGGATTTACTGAATAAAATAATACCGGTTCAGGACTATAACTTTAAAGTTAGCGGGGGATCAGGGAATACGAGTTATTATTTAGGAGGGGGATACTTTAAAGAAGACGGCTTATTTGATCAGTTCAACTTCAGGCGTTATAATTTTAATGTAAATGTAAATTCAAAAATCACAAAGTCAACTAAAGTTAGTGTAGGGCTCATTAATTCGTTTTCGAGAAAGAATGATATCTCGCCAAGGTATACCAGTTACAATATGATGAGATGGCTCTACTTTGTAAAGCCTACCCACTCATTGTATTATTCAGATGGAAAATGGGGTAATTCCAACAATGTTTCATTAGTAGGGGGTCTCAATAGCGGCAGTTATAATAAGACTGATGAAACAAGTATGTTAAGTACGTTTACTGTTGACCAGGAAATTCCTTTCATTAAGGGGTTGAGCATTAAAGGTGTCTTTAGTTATGACTTGTATAATAACTTTACAAAGGGCTTTTCAAAACCTGCATATTACTGGACGCAAGATCTGACTTCAACTCCTTATACCTACACCCAGCAAGTCTCAAACATGGAACAAAATTCTCCTCCTTATGCATCTTTATATGAGGCGTATAGCAAATCGCAGATATTTACCTATCAGGGATTTGTGAATTTTAAGAGGACGTTTGGGAGGGGTGAGGTTAGCTTCCTTGGAGTTGCTGAACTCCAGCAAGGAAATTCTAAAAATTTAGCTACTTCTATGAAAAATTTGCCCCTGGAGATTGACGAGTATGATCTTGGCAGTTCTAATCCCAGTGATTATACATTAGGAGGAAGTACAAGAGAATCTATTCATGTTGGATATGTTTACAGGGCCGGGTATATATATGAGAGCAAATATATGGTTGAAGTTGCAGGACGGTATGACGGGCATTATTATTTTGCACCCGGTAAACGATTTGCACTTTTTCCTTCTTTTTCGCTGGGGTGGAGGCTATCTGAAGAGAAATTCATGCAACCCCTTACTATTATTAACAATCTCAAATTAAGAAGTTCGTGGGGGAAATCAGGAAACCTGGCTGGAAGCCCCTATCAGTACCTCGCAGGATATGCTTTCTCTCCAAATCAGTATGCTTTTGGAGGTAATATGGTTCCGGCAGCTTACCCCAATAATGAGCCCAACCCCGAAATTACCTGGGAAACATCCAACAAATATGATGTGGGCATTGAAGCTGGTTTATGGAATAACCTGCTGACCATAGAGGCAGACTATTTCTTTGAAAAAAGAAAGGGAATGTTACTCCCGCCTGCTACTATTGTACCCTTTGAATACGGAATTGGCTTATCCGATGAAAATGAAGGGATAATGAATAATCATGGATTTGAACTGACTCTTGGTAGCAAATACCAATTTAAAAACGGGCTGAGGCTGGATTTGAGTGGAAATTTCAGTTTTGCCAAAAATAAAATGATAAGGGTATTTGAAACAGAGTCTACATTTAGTAATCCAAATCGTAGAAGAACTGGCAGACCTATTAATACCCCGTTTGGGTATCACTCATTAGGATTGTTCAGTACAGAAGATGATAAGAACGGAGATGGTATAATTAATGCTGCGGATGGATATAATGTGGTGCAGTTCGGGGAATTACACCCGGGTGATATTAGGTATGAAGACAAGAATGGCGATGGTAAAATTGACGCCAATGATCAGGTTCCGATCGGTTATTCTACTTATCCTGAGATTTTTTATGGCTTTACTTCTGTCGTTGAATGGAAAGGTTTTGATCTAACTCTTTTCTTCCAGGGTGTAGCGAGAAATTCATTTGATATAAATCAACGATTTCAAACAATTTCCCTGTTTAATACCCAAAGTAATACTGATTATGAATTCTATAATAATCATTGGACTCCTGAACGCCAGAATGCGAGATACCCGAGAGCATATATTGGTCCGAACGCTAATAACAATAATACCAATTCGGATTTTTGGATTGAAAGAGGGGACTATCTCAGGTTGAAAAACATCGTATTAGGATACACTATACCCAATCATGTTCTAAAATATTTGAAAGTTTCTAATAGCAGAGTCTATTTTTCCGGAACCAACCTGGTCACTCTCAATAGAATAAGGTTTTCAGATCCTGAATCAAATATTGTATCTGGTGGTGGTGCTGGTATGTATCCCACAATGAAGCAATTTATTTTTGGGTTGAGTTTATCTTTTTAATTCTTGTTCATATAAAGTTGTATAAAATGGAACGCAAATATATAATCAGAAATATACTGTTAACCGTTGTATCATTACTAATTATCGCTTCTTGTAAAAGAGATAGTTTCTTGGACACAACAAATAAAGCAAATCTTGATGATGGAACGTTGTGGATTAGTGAAAAGAATGCTGATATTTTTCTAAACGGTTGTTATGCGGAGCTTTATCCTACGGATGCTGATTGGCCGGATACTCAATTGGACAATTTTTCTGACGATGCGCATGCGAGGGTCTATTTTGGTTCCTATGCCTGGAAGGAGGGGACAATTGATATTTCTATCCGTCCTGGTGGAAGCTGGGTAGCCCAAGGACCGTCAAATGGAAACAATAGTTGGCAAAAAACGTATCAGAATGTAAGAAATCTAAACTCATTTATTGAGAATGTAAGAAATAATGCTCAAAATTTCTCAACAGAGTATATTTTAAAGCGTATTGATGAGGCCCGATTTTTAAGAGCATACTTCTACAGTGAGCTATTTATGCGTGTTGGTGGTGTGGTGATAGATACGGCTGTTCAACGCAGATCATCTTCCACTACGGAGGAACTTCAAAGACCCCGGAATACTTTTGAAGAAACCTATAATTTCATCATTAGTGAGTTGGATGAAATAGTGAATAACAGGTATTTGAAAATTAAATATGCAGTTTCTGATGCGGATGCTGGTAGAGCTACATTAGGATCGGCTTTGGTTTTGAAAGGCTGGCTCCAGCTATTTGCCGCCAGCCCTGCCTATAACTCGTCAGCGCCTGCTATAACATCAGACCCTGGCAATTTGCAGCATTTTAGCTCTGTGGATCCGGGACGGTGGGCTGCCGCAGCGGCTACCAATAAAAAATTTATTGAAACATGGGGACATAAAGGCGAAGGCATATATCAGTTGTTTTCTGATATGGTGAATTTTTGGAGAGAAGAAAATGAATATAATGCTGAAGTAATTTGGGACAGGCAATTCGTGCCGGTAACAATGCCCAACTTATATGGTGCTTATGGTGGTCCGTGTAATATTGATGGTATAATAAATGTGGATTGGGGAGAATACCAACCTACCCAGAGCATTATAGATGATTATCAAATGGCTAATGGGAAAGATATTACCGACCCTACTTCAGGGTATAACCCGCAAAATCCCTATGTTGGACGGGAAAAAAGATTTTATGATTTCATTTGTTATGATGGAGCGCCTTATTATAGGGAGTGGATGAGTAAAACAGATACGGTTTGGATGCGTATTGATAAAGTTAATCCAAGAAATAATGAAATTGATTTAAGCGGAGCAAATGATGCAACACAAACGGGGTACTGGTTCACCAAACAATTATCGAAGTATGACCCTCGAAATTTGGTTGATTGCGGACAGAATTATGTTTTTTACCGCTATGCCGAAGTACTTTTGAATTATGCCGAAGCGCAAAATGAAGCTGTAGGCCCCGATGCTTCTGTATATGAAGCGATTAATGCTATCAGAACCAGGCCGGGAACCGACCTGCCTGAACTACCGGCAGGATTGTCAAAAGATGAGATGCGAAATGCAATTCATCGTGAACGTAGAATTGAACTTGCTTATGAGCAAAAGAGGCTTTTTGATATATGGCGGTGGAAAGAAGCTGATGCAAAACTAAATCAACCTACCATGGGGATGAAAGTTTACAATTCAAAACCTAATGATAACAGTGGAGTATGGGTATATGAAAAATTCACTTTGGCGATGGGTTATCAATTTACCAATAAAATGTATTTCTGTCCCATTCCGCAGGAGGTTATAGATCGTAATCCAAAAATTGTTCAGAACGCAGGGTATTAGGGTTGGATTATTGGAGATTAAGCTATTTCAAAATCAGAAACGTAAATCGTGGTGAGTGGATGATAGCTAATGGAAAGTTGGCCCGCTTAACGGATTTTCTGTAATGATCATTGCAAAACATACCTTATATGAATGAGAAGGAGAAATATACATTTGATGCAATCGTAATTGGCACCGGAATAAGTGGTGGATGGGCTGCAAAAGAGTTGTGTGAAAAAGGTCTGAAAACTTTGGTTCTTGAGCGGGGTAGAAATGTAGAACACATAAAGGACTATGATGACATGATGCCCAATTGGGAATTGCCTCATCGTGGTAGAATCACAAATGAGGATCGCACAAAAAGCCCGGTTCAAAGTGGTGTATATAATTATAACGAAAGGTCGAAGAAATATTTCGTCAACGACTTAGACAATCCCTATATTCAGGTAAAGCCATTTGAATGGGCCAGAGGATATCAGGTAGGAGGGCGAAGTTTGATTTGGGGCCGGCAAAGTTACCGAAGGAGTTATTTGGATTTTGAGGCCAATGCCAAAGATGGCTTTGGTGTGGATTGGCCGATTCGGTATAAAGATATTGCACCCTGGTACGACTATGTAGAACCTTTTGTGGGAATCGCAGGCTCAATGGAAGGGCTGCCTCATCTGCCCGATGGTAAATTTCAGCCACCGATGCCTATGAATTGTGTTGAAAGCGAGGTTGCGCAAAGAATCAGGGGTAAATTTTCCGATGACCGAATGATTATCAATGGCCGTACGGCAAATTATACGCTGAATATGGGTGAAGGACGAGGGCAATGTCAATACAAGGGGAGTTGTGGAGCTGGACATGCCTGCTCCTTTGGCGCATATTTTTCAAGCAATTCGGCCACTTTGCCCGCGGCGGTCCGAACAGGTAATATGACTTTAAGGCCCTATTCCATTGTTCAGGAAATATATTACGACAAAGAGAAGAAAAGAGCAACTGGTCTGCGCGTTGTAGATACAGAAACCTTAAAGGAGTATGAATTTTATGCAAAGATTATATTTCTGAATGCATCAACATTAAACACTGCCGCGATTTTACTAAATTCTAAATCTGATGCTTTCCCAAACGGACTGGGAAACAGCAGTGGGCAAATAGGACATAATTTAATGGATATGCCTTATGGAATGGGAGCTCAGGGCACGTTTGAAGGCTTTGAGGATAAATTTACTTTTGGAAATCGCCCCACTGGTATTTTTGTACCACGCTTTCGGAATATTAATAAGGCCACCGAGCGTAAAGATTATTTGCGGGGATTTACTTATCAGGGTGGAGCAGGGAGAGGGAGAAAGGGGAGTACTGGCTTTGGCAGCGATTTTAAAAAGAATCTGAAAGAACCGGCGGAACATTGGAGTATGGCGATTACGGCCTGGGCCGAACACCTGCCTTATTATGAAAATAGAATGTATTTACATGATGACAGGAAGGATAAGTACGGAATGCCGGTTATTTGTATAGACTGTGAATTCAAGGAAAACGAAGCGGCGATGGTTGATGACATGATGAATAGCGCTGCTGAAATTCTCGAAGCGGGAGGATTAAAAGATATAAAAACATACAATTGGAATAAAATACCTGGTTCATGTATCCATGAAACCGGAACTGCCCGAATGGGTAATAACCCCGGAACTTCAGTTTTGAATCGCTGGAATCAAATGCATGATGTACCTAACATCTTTATCACAGATGGATCGGCTATGGCTTCTTCAGGTACTACACCCGGTCCATCGGTTACTTATATGGCTTTAACAGCAAGAGCGGTAGATTATGCGGTTAAAGAATTAAATCGTAGGAATATTTAAAAATGAGTAAATGGAAAGAAGAGCCTTTATCATCAAAGCAACCAAAAGCATTGGGGCAATTGGCATGGGCGCGCTGGGAATATACAGTTGCCAATCACATGAGGCTTCTGTATTCAATGGGGAGTTTTCATTGGACGAAGTGAATATGATCAATGAAATTGGTGAAATAATAATTCCAATAACAGATACACCAGGAGCAAAGGCAGCCAGGGTAGGCGAATTTATTGCGGTGGTTGTTCAGGACTGCTTTTCAGATAAAGAAAAGAAAGAACTTAATGCAACACTGGGAGATATCAATAGCGTATGTAGCGGATCCTTTGGCAACGATTTCCTGAAATGCAAAGAGAATGAGCGTTTGAAATTAGTTTCCAAAATGGAAGAAGGTCACGAGGGGTATAAAGCGCTTAAAAATCTTATTGTATCCGCTTATTTATCATCAGAGATAGGGATGACACAATATTTCGATTACCATCCTGTGCCGGGAAAATATGATGGATGCACAACAGTCACACCCTGGTAAAACCAATAACATGTTATATTCTTTCAACTCCCCGATCAGGTACCTTTTGGGATCATTCCTGATTTTTTCCATAAGCTGTAATCAGCCATCTTCCCAAACAGGAATGTCCGGCGGCGTAAAAGCTAAAGATGCCCTGGCTACCATGCAGGTGGCGGAAGGGTTTAAGATAGAAATGATCGCAGCAGAACCGCTGATCACCTCTCCGGTGGACATGGAGATAGACGAATACGGACGCATGTTTGTAGTGGAGATGCATGGATATCCAT
>CALKHN010000026.1 GCA_937991535.1 uncultured Sphingobacteriales bacterium | reverse complement strand
AAGCTAAAAAATCTATTCCGGAAGACTGGTACGGATTTGTATAGGTTTATTTCGAATTTTCGCTTATGAACCACTTTCCGGTCGGTGAGACACCGACCGGTAGCGGACTCTACAGGCGGGTGTCACCACCCGCCTGCGAAAAAATACCGGATGGATAAAACAGCTTTCAGCATTCAGACATTTGAGGAAGCGGATAATGCCATGCGGGATTACAGTAATCATACATACCGGGAACGACTACATATCTATTGGTATCTTACGAGCATTGCCTATAAATTTGATTTGAACAACCCGCCCAAAATGGATAAAACTGTTTTTGGTATAAGAAAACATCAAAGCTGTGCCTGATATTTTCCAGGAAGATTCAGGGATTTTTTACAAGCCCATCATGATACTACACCTCAATCACCTTCGGTATTCTTTCTTCGTGCTTTCGTGGCTTAGTGGCAAAACATTCGTTTTTATCCAGTATGGAGTCTTCTCATCACCCTCCGGCAGAACAATGGATGGCGAATTTTAATAAACACAAACACTTAAATTCTTTAATTATATCCTTTTATCTCACTTAATCAGTTACTTAAAAATATTGTTTTCTCATAAAATTGGATTAAATTATGCGAGCATGAGAAACATATATGTCTTCATTCCGCTATCGCATAGCCCGCCAATACCTGCCGGTTATTGAATTTATAATGTAAACCTTCTCATTACGAAACCATTGCTGACGATTATTGCTATTTACTTTATTTCTTTTAAAGCAACTGCGCAATAATTCAGGAAACCTGGATGATTGGCGGTTCGGGGATATACTCATCTTGTACACAAAACGCAGATAAAAAGGGTTTCAAATGTCTATTGGTTTACAAATTCACCTGGAAAAAGAATGAAAACAATAAAGGTTTACAAAGAAATATTTTTTATGAAACATCTTTTCTTACTATTGCTTGGCATCGCATTATCATTTTCATCATTTTCACAACTTGCAAAAAAAACATGGTTGCTTGGAGGCTCAGGAAATCTGTATTCCTATCACGAAAAATATGATGCTCCATTGACCAACTATACTACTAGGTTTACTACTGTAGACCTTTCAGCATCTGTGGGATATTTTTTTATTAACAAATTTACAGGAGGATTAAGACCATATTTCTTCTCCAAAAAGGGTAGTAGTTCAGGAGGTGGACAAGGTAATGATCTAAAAGTGGCTATTGGCCCATTTGTAAGGTATTATTTCCTTAATGATGAAAAGCAATTTAATTTATTGGCTGATTTAAGCTATCAATTGGGCATAAATAAAATATTAACTGGAAATGAAAAAGGCAAGATCAGTATATTATCTGCAATGACTGGCATTGAAGTTTTCTTTAATTCATCAGTGGGCTTAGAACTTCTGATTGGGTATGTAAACCGCATAGAAATCATTAATGGGAATACTGGCTACAATAGTAACAGGAAAGGCTTTCAAACTTCTATTGGTTTTCATTTTCATTTGGAAAACTACTAAACTAAAAATCATGAAACACTTTATATCAATAATTTCATTTCTATTTTGCTTTCTCTTTTCAAAATCGCAAACAATTTCACCATCACAAAATAATGAATATTGCCCTAAAACAGAATATACCTTTACGGTTACTATCTCAAAGCAATTCTCAAATATTATAGGGTTGTATGGTGCCATCGTAACACAAACGCCAACGCCACCTGTTGGTTCAAGTTTTACTTTTAAAGGAAAATTTGATGATGTAAATCAGAAACAAGCATTCAAAGTGACTTTTACCGATAATACAACTTATGAGTTTGGGTTTAAAAAAATAAAATCATTATTTTTTACAAGTTCCTGTACTCCAATACAACCTACGCCGGCAATAATTACCGCCCCGCGTTGCCAGGTTTCAAGTATTCCACTGAGTTTTAGCAATATTCAATGGAGCACTGCGTATGAAAGCCCATCCCTTTGTTTTGGCTCCATAACCACTTACGAATATTTATTACCCTCCGGCTGGAAACTTGGGACCACTACTTCTAACGGAACTACCTGGATAGCCGGAGGAAACAGTGTTACCATTACTTCTGATCTGTCAACAGGTGCAGGCAGCGCTGTTAAAGTAAGACCTACCAATGCTTGCGGAGCCGGGCTGGTGAAAGGTGAGGAAATCCAGATTCCCATATCCAGACCACGGCCAACTCTTTCTATTGCATGAGACGACTATATCTGCAGCGGGTCCAAAACCTATAGCATATCCGGAACGCTGCCTCCCGGCGCAACCGTGTGCTGGTCATCTTCCCATACCGCTTATGCTACTGTGCCAGCTTCACCCGGGAATTGCGGCAGTTCCGTTGCTGTAACTTATGTTGCACCGGGACCTGTTACACTTACAGCTACCATTACAGATTGCATGGAAACATATAATATTACTAAAAACTTAGCCATCGGCGCCTCAGTAGGAGGGCATTATATTATTTTATCTGATTATCATAACCCAGGGATATTTTATCCCTTGTATAATAATAACTCGCCGGTATGGTTACCAGCAAATAAATTATTTGGAATAAATGCTTACTTAACAAGCCCTGGTATTACTTCCTATACATGGTCAAGAGCCAGCACAAGTTACCCTTTTAGCTGGGGTTCAGCAGGCGGTTACCTGGGCATAGCCGGCAGTTCAGGGTCTTCAGCTTTCGAGGAAAGAGACGGGGTTTTTAATCTTACAGCTCAAACTGCCTGCGGTACTTACACCGGAACGTTCAAATGGCCAGTTATTGTGCAGGGCTGGGGCTTAAGGATATCCGCATCACCAAACCCTGCTACCAGTCATTTAACTGTTTCTATAGAAGATGCGGCACCAGAGGCTAAGGCATTAAGTTCAAACGAAACAATTGCTATTACCTTGTACAGATTTAATAATACGACTCCGGTTAAAACCTGGACGTTTAAAAACGATCAAAGTAAATTCAATCTTAACGTAAGTGATATACAGAAAGGGCAATACGTGTTAAAGGTACAGAAAGGGAAATATCATCAATCTGAAATAATCATGATCGAGTAAATCATTTCAAAATAAGAAAAGGCTCCGGCACAAAGGGGTCTTTTCTTTTTTCTTAAATATTGAGATATGAAATGCTTGCAATAGCTGACCGGTTGTTTTTTTTAAATTCCAATATCGGCTTTGAATTTTTATTGGGCTAGTCCAGCCGGAATGAAAAAATCAAAAATGCTTATTCCACCAGGCAACAAGGTCTTCAGTTGTCTTTAGGATTCCAGGTTCATTTAAATAATCACTAAACAGCATCAAACAAAAAAAATCCATCCCGGAGAACCGGAACGGATTTGTGTAGGTTTATATTCCTAACCGTCCTAAATGAATTTTTTAGCTGCACCCCATGCTGTTGCCACAGTTCAGGCATTTATAGCAGGTGCCGCTGCGTACCGTAATGTGCCCACAGGTATTACAGGCAGGCGCATCGCTTTGCATGCTTTTAAGATGCTGGCTTACCACATTTGCACTGGCTGCCGACCTTTGCGATTTAGATGGCTGAACTGCAGAACCACTATTCGGCGAAGTTCCAACCACCCTTACGTCACTCAGCGCCGGCGGCTTGGCATATTCCAGCCCTGTTGGCACATCGTCCCACTCATCATTACCCGCATTCCCAATTTCTGGTTTATCCAGCACATGCACTAAATCTGTCCTTCCCAAATACTCATATGCCAGGCACCGGAAAACAAAATCTACAATAGAGGTAGTAGACTTAATATTCGGATGATCTACCATACCGGCCGGTTCAAACTTGGTGAACACAAATTTTTCTACGAATTCTTCTAATGGCACGCCATACTGGAGCCCAACAGAAACCGATATGGCAAAGCAGTTCATCAGGCTGCGTAAAGTAGAGCCTTCTTTTGCCAGGTCAATGAATATTTCACCCAATGTTCCATCCCCGTATTCGCCGGTGCGGAGGAAGAGTGCCTGTCCGTTTATTTTAGCCTTTTGGGTAAACCCACGGCGTTTGGCAGGTAAGGTCTTTCGTTCTACGATCATTGACAGCTGGCGCTTTAACTTGGTATCGGTTGATTCCTGCATGCGCTTGTGCAGTTCATCCAGCAATTCATCCACAGTAAGCTTACCCATATCAATAAAATGGCTGTCCTGGCTTACTGCCGCTTCTGCACGCTCTTCTTTGACCTTTGTTTTCTTTGTATCACTTTTATTACTGAGCGGCTGGCTGAGCTTTGATCCGTCGCGGTATAAAGCACAGGCTTTCAAACCCAGTTCCCAGCTAAGCATATATGCGTCGGCTATTTCTTCTACCGTTGCTTCATGCGGCAGGTTAATGGTTTTGGAGATCGCGCCGCTTATAAAAGGTTGTGCGGCAGCCATCATACGGATATGCCCGTGTGCATGGATAAAGCGTTCGCCTTTTTTGCCGCATTTGTTGGCGCAATCAAATACAGGGTAATGTTCCTTTTTCAGGTGCGGCGCTCCTTCAATGGTCATGGTGCCACATATATAGTCGTTTGCCGCGTCAATCTGAGCTTCTGTAAAGCCTAATGCTGCAAGCAGGTTAAAGTTCCAGTCATTGTACTGCTCAGGCGTAAAGCCAAGCCGTTCAAGGCATGCTTCTCCTAAAGTGAATTTATTGAATACGAAACCGATCTCAAATGCCGAGGCGAGTGCAGCATCCAGTTTTTTGATCTCTTCAGCTATAAATCCCTTTTCGCTCAATGTTTGAGGATTAATAAAAGGAGCGCCTGCAAATGCGGCAGAACCAACAGCGTATTTAACAATAGCGTCAACTTCCCTTTGATTATACTTCAGGTTTTTCAATGCCTGTGGAACCGACTGGTTAATGATCTTAAAATAACCGCCGCCACTCAGCTTTTTAAATTTCACCAAAGCAAAATCCGGCTCTACACCTGTGGTATCGCAATCCATAACCAAACCTATAGTTCCTGTAGGGGCTATAACAGTAGTTTGCGCATTCCGGTATCCGTATTTCTCTCCCATTTCCACAGCCTCATCCCATGCATTGCAGGCAGCTTTTAACAGGTAGTCCGGACAATATTTAGCATGAATGCCCTGGGGTTTAATGCTCAGTTGCTCATATTCGTCGGCATCATATGCGGCAAGGCGGTGGTTGCGCATTACGCGCATCATGTCTTCCCTGTTTTCTTCGTAGCGGGCAAAAGCTCCCAGGTGCTGTGCAATCTCAGCAGATGTTTTATAAGCAACACCTGTCATAATTGCTGTAATGGCGCCGGCAATGCCGCGGGCTTCTTTGCTGTCGTAAGGAATACCGCTTATCATAAGCATAGAGCCCAGGTTGGCATATCCCAGTCCCAGGGTTCTGTAATCATATGAAAGCTGGGCTACTTCTTTAGACGGAAACTGCGCCATAAGCACCGATATTTCCAGAACAGTAGTCCAGAGACGAACGGTATACTCGAAGCCTTTTACATCAAAAACGTTGTTGTCTTCATTAAAAAACTTACGAAGGTTTACCGAGGCGAGGTTGCAGGCAGTATTATCTAAGAACATATACTCACTACAAGGGTTGGAGGCCCGGATACGTCCACCTTTAGGGCTTGTATGCCAATCATTGATGGTGGTATCGTATTGGGTACCCGGGTCTGCACAACGCCAGGCTGCATACGCAATCTGGTTCCATACTTCTTTGGAAGGTATTTTTTTCATTACTCTTCCATCAGAACGCGCCTTCAGTTCCCAATCCTCGTTATTTTTCAGTTTTTCAAAGAAATCATTTGAAATGCGGATCGAATTATTTGAATTTTGGCCGCTCACTGTTTTATAAGCCTCCCCTTCATAATCAGATGCATAACCAGCGGCAATCAACGCAGCCACTTTATTTTCTTCCTCCACTTTCCAGTTAATAAATTCCATTATTTCGGGGTGATCAAGATCAAGGCATACCATTTTAGCAGCACGACGGGTAGTGCCACCGCTTTTAATAGCGCCTGCTGCCCTGTCGCCGATTTTCAAAAAACTCATCAATCCTGATGAAGTGCCGCCTCCACTCAATTTTTCACCTTCGCCGCGTATATTTGAATAATTGGTGCCTACACCGCTGCCATATTTAAATATACGGGCTTCTCTCACCCACAGGTCCATAATACCCCCTTCGTTTACGAGGTCGTCCTCAACACTTAAGATAAAACAGGCATGGGGCTGCGGGCGCTCGTATGCCGAAGTTGATTTTTTTAATTTAGCATCTTTGGGGTCTACATAATAATGCCCTTGTGGTTTTCCTTTAATGCCATAGCTTTCATACAACCCGGTGTTAAACCATTGCGGACTATTGGGCACACAGGCCTGGTTTAAAATGCAATACACCAGTTCTTCATAAAACACCTGTGCATCTTGTGCGGAAGCAAAATAACCATGCCGTTCTCCCCATACTTTCCAGCAATTGGCCATACGATGCGCAACTTGTTTTGCTGAAGTTTCACGACCCAGGGACCCATCAGGCTGGGGCACGCCTGCTTTGCGAAAATATTTCTGTGCCAATATATCAGTAGCTATCTGGCTCCATTGTTTGGGAACTTCTACATTTTTCATTTCAAATACGGTTTCCCCGTTGGGATTGCGTATTACAGAAGTGCGGTAATCGTATTCGAACTGTTCAAAAACATCTGCTCCATCCCTGGTAAAGAGACGGTGATACCTCAAGCCACCGCTTTGTTTTTCATTTGTCATAATTATGTTGAGTTTGATTAGTTAAGTTACTATTATCAAATGATAAGAGGACGAAAATATCAGGCTTAATTGTTTTGTCAAACTGTTAAATATTAACAGCGTGTGGATAAGTGCAGAATAGGTAATACAGGGTTTGGTTTTATTATTTCTTCACATTTATTTGAAAAAAAAATTTGGTTTTACGACTAAAGTTTTTTAAATACTATTAAAGTATTGGTTAACACCGCGCTGCCCGGTATTTTGCAGGCAGGATGCAGATTTGTGGAAATATATTTTTTTTCTTTTACCGGTTATGCTTCCATTCTCCGGGATATAAATGCCATAAAAAACATGCCATTTCAGGAAGGCGGGAACATAGAAATAGCTGTTTTTACAAATAGCGCCAATAATGCGTTATGCGTACTTTTACCCGGCGCTTCCTTATATTTACGATACAGCAATATTATTTTTTAAACAGGGCTAACCCAAAAACTTTTTGCATTTTTGCAAATAAGGAATTCATAGCATGACCGATCTCATTTATCAATCCATAGCAGGCAAAAAAAAGGCGGGTAAGAAATCCTTTGCCGTACTTATTGATCCCGATAAAGTAAACGAGCAAAAGATAACTGATCTGTTGGATATCACCGCTAAAGCCAAAGTGGATTATTTACTGGTAGGAGGAAGTCTGGTGATCAGCAATCACTTAGATGAAGTAGTGAAACAGATCAAAAAGCAATGCACCATTCCGGTTATACTTTTTCCCGGCACCCCTTCACAGGTTAGCCGTTACGCCGATGCGTTACTTTACCTCTCACTGATTTCGGGCAGGAACCCCGAATTGCTGATAGGGCAACATGTAATTTCGGCTCCCTTTGTTAGGCAAAGCGGACTGGAAATTATTTCAACGGGTTATATGGTCATTGATGGTGGCGCGCCCACAACGGTTTCCTATATCAGCAATGCCAGCCCTATACCGTCCAATAAAAATGAAATTGCCATATGCACGGCTATGGCGGGTGAAATGCTGGGTATGAAACTTATTTATATGGATGCGGGAAGCGGCGCCGAACAGCCCATTACCGAAGCAATGATTGCCGGGGTAGCCGGTGCAATTGACATCCCTCTTGTTGTTGGCGGAGGCATAACAGATCCTGAAAAGGCTTATCTTAACTGCAAAGCGGGCGCAGATATTATAGTTGTGGGCAATGCTATAGAAAAAGACGTTTCTCTTATAAAAGAAATAAGCGCCGCTGTACATAGTGTGCCGGTCCGTCTATAGATTTATATTACATTTTCAAAATTTCACATAAAAAATACTCCTGCAAGTAAAAAAAGTATTTTCTTTGCATCGTCAAAAACTTATTAAAGCGTAGCTAAAATGCAAAAAAATCTCACCACAGTACTCGCTGATGCGTTTGCCAGGGCAAACGCTACATTGCGTGGGGTTTTTTCTGTTCTGCCAGGAGCAGTTTTTTTCTGTCCCCAAACTCCCTTTCGGGTACGACGTTGATACATTTTATCATAGCACACCCACCGTTATGGAAAAAACACCGCATCAGAAAAGCTGATGGCGGCGTGGTGGCAGTTACCCCCTTCTATCATTTGCTATTAAGGAACAAAAAGAATGAAACCACAGGAACAATTTCAGATACTCATTGCCAATGAAAGCCACCTCAGCTTTGCACAGATCATTTGTGATGAAATGGCTTCTTCAGCCAAAGCCAGGGGAACAGGCATCGCCAAAAGAAGCCCCGAATACATACAACAAAAAATGCGTGAAGGCAAAGCAGTGATCGCCTTTAACAAAGAAGGAATTTGGGCAGGGTTTTGCTATATTGAAACCTGGAGTCACGGTGAATATGTAGCCAACTCCGGTCTCATTGTTGCACCCCCATTCCGAAAAGGCGGGTTGGCGCGCGCCATTAAAAGGAAAATATTTGAGCTGAGTCGTAAATTATACCCCGAAGCAAAAATATTTGGGCTTACCACGGGGTTGGCAGTAATGAAGATCAATTCCGAACTCGGATATGAACCGGTTACTTATTCCGAATTAACGCAGGATGATGCTTTTTGGGCAGGTTGCAAAAATTGTGTAAACTACGATATATTGATGAGCAAGGAAAGAAAAAACTGCTTTTGCACTGCTATGCTCTATGACCCCAAAGACCACTACGAACCGGAAGAAACCAAAGAAGCTTTTCAGCAACATTCAAAATTATACGAGCGCTTCATGCGTATTAAAAAATGGAAACTGCTGCAGCCTTTTTTAAAGAAAGAAAAAGAACAAGCCAAAAACGGGCGGAATATGAAGACTATATTGCATTTTTTCTATAACCTGTAGCTTTGCAGCACCTGAAACATTCTTTCGGCGTATACCAGTTTAAAAGTAAAAAGTAATGAAAAAAATTGTTCTGGGCTTTAGCGGTGGATTAGATACATCCTATTGTGTAAAGTATTTGAGTGAAGACAAAGGCTATGAAGTACATTCTGTAATTGTAAATACCGGCGGCTTCACCGGCGATGAGTTGAAGAAAATTGAAGCACATGCTTATGCCCTGGGAGTAAAAACGCATACTACCGTTGATGCTGTATTGTCGTATTATAACAGTATTCTTAAATATCTTGTTTATGGAAATGTATTAAAAAACAATACCTATCCTTTAAGCGTAAGTGCAGAAAGGCTGAGCCAGGCGCTGCATATTGCAGAACATGCAAAAAAGCTGCATGCCGACGCGGTGGCGCATGGCAGCACAGGAGCGGGCAACGACCAGGTACGTTTTGATATGATCTTCCATATTATGATTCCCGGTGTGGAGATCATTACTCCTATCCGGGATCTGAAACTTAGCCGTGAAGCAGAAATAGCTTATCTTAAGGACAAAGGCGTACAGATGAATTTTGAAAAAGCCGTATACTCCATTAATAAAGGGCTTTGGGGCACAAGTGTGGGCGGTAAAGAAACCTTATTATCCAAAGGCATATTGCCCGAAGAAGCATGGCCTACACAGGTTACTGCGTCGGAAGCAAGGGAAGTGAAACTAAGTTTTACAAAGGGCGAGCTGACCGGAGTGGATAACCGGTCTTTTGGTCATCCCTCAGAAGCCATTCAATACCTGCAAACCATTGCCGGTCCTTATGGCATTGGGCGTGATATTCATGTAGGGGATACCATTATCGGCATAAAAGGACGGGTAGGATTTGAGGCAGCGGCGCCCATGGTTATATTAAAAGCGCATCATGCGCTGGAAAAACACGTGCTTACCAAATGGCAGCTTAACTGGAAAGACCAGTTGGCGCAGTTTTATGGTAACTGGTTGCACGAAGGACAGATACTTGACCCTGTAATGCGGAATATTGAAGCGTTTTTAGAAAATTCGCAGCAAAATGTTACCGGCCAGGTATTTGTTCAGTTATTGCCATACCGTTTTCAGATCATTGGTATTGAATCGCCTTATGATTTAATGAACAGCAGGTTTGGAAAGTATGGCGAGATGAATACTGGTTTCACCGGTGAAGACGTGAGAGGATTCAGCAAAATATTCGGCAACCAGGTTTCTATACATCATTTGGTAAATAAACAGGTATAAGGCAAAAGGTGTAAGGCAAATACCTTATAGTTTATGCCCTAAACCACATACCACTATACACGATGAAAATAAAAGCAGGGATAATTGGCGGCGCAGGATATACCGGCGGGGAACTGATCAGGTTATTATTGAATCATCCGGATGTGGATTTTTCGTTTATTCACAGCCGCAGCAATGCAGGCAAACCACTTTATTCGGTTCACCAGGATCTGCTGGGAGATACGGATTTAATATTTACCAATGACCTGGCCCCGGTACAAAATGGCAATCTTGATGTTTTGTTTTTATGCCTGGGCCATGGTGAGTCAAGAAAATTCCTTTCAGAAAATACAGTAGCGGAGCATACCAAAATTATTGACCTTGCAAATGATTTCAGGCTCAGCGCTCAATCCACGATTGGCAAACGTAGTTTTGTATACGGCCTGCCGGAAATAAACCGGAAAGCCATACAATCGGCGCACGATATTGCTAACCCCGGGTGCTTTGCCACCGCTATACAGTTGGGATTGCTTCCCCTGGCAAAAGCCGGATTGTTAGAAGAGGTGTATACCACGGGCATCACCGGCAGCACCGGCGCCGGGCAAAGCCTTTCATCCACCGCTCATTTTAGCTGGCGTGCAAACAATATACAGGCATACAAAACCTTAACCCACCAGCATCTCGGAGAAATTGCACAGTCACTTTTGCAGCTATCCCCGTCCAGCAGTCGTGAGCAACAACTCAATTTTGTGCCGTGGCGCGGCGATTTTACCCGTGGTATTTTTATAAGTTCCACTATACATTGTGAGCGGCCCTACGAGGAATTGCTTCGGTTGTATAAAGCTTTTTATAAAGATCAGTTGTTTACCATTGTAAGTGATGTACCCATATTTTTAAAGCAGGTGGTCAATACCAATAAGTGCATTATTCAGTTGGAAAAAGTAGGTACCAAACTGGTGGTACATTCTATTACCGATAATTTATTAAAGGGTGCCTGCGGACAGGCCGTTCAAAATATGAACCTGATATTTGGAATTGATGAAGCAGCGGGGCTGAGGCTGAAAGCAGCGGGATTCTGAGAGAGGAGGTATATAAAGCGGAAGATAAAGGGTAGAAGGTAGGGGTGAAAGTGAGGGGTGGTGTGCGGTTACTTGACCTGCAACCTAAATCCTTTAACTTGCAATCAACACAACACATCTTGCTAACTATTTAAAATGCCATTATGCGTGATAAAAAAAACTTGAATGTATTAGGATCATTAAATGAAACTGATTATTACTGTTTTGCTGCATCTGAGTTGGATTATATCAGCAATAAAGAATATAATATTGTAAACAAAATGATTAATGAGTCAAGGGCTATGCTCATAGCCTTTATAAAATTCTTACGACGATGATCCTGCCCTACACCTTACATTTTCTACCTTCTACCTTACACCCTACGCCTTAATCAATAACTAAATAACTTAAACATATCATGAATTTATTCGACGTATATCCCATCAATAATATAGCCATCGTAAAAGCCAGAGGTTCTTATGTGTGGGATGATAAAGGAGAACAATATCTTGACCTGTATGGCGGACACGCCGTAATTTCAATAGGGCATACTCATCCTCACTGGGTACAGCGCATAGAAGAACAACTAAAAAAAATAGCCTTCTATTCCAATTCCATTAAAATTCCTTTGCAACAGGAGCTGGCAACCAAACTTGGACAGCTATCCGGCAAGGAAGACTACCAGCTTTTTTTGTGCAACAGCGGCGCGGAGGCCAATGAAAATGCTTTAAAGCTGGCCTCCTTTTATAATGGCAGAAAAAAAGTAGTGTCCTTCACTAAATCTTTTCACGGGCGAACATCTTTAGCAGTGTCCGTTACGGATAATAAAAATTATATCGCCCCTGTAAACGAAACCGGTAATGTGATCTTCCTTCCGTTCAACGACGGGCAGGCTTTAGAAGATTGCTTTGCGAAAAACGGCAAAGAAATTTCTTCGGTTATTATAGAAGGCATACAGGGTGTTGGCGGCATTAATGTTGCAGAGGACAGCTTTTTGAAAAAGATCCGCAGTTTATGTGATGAATATGGGGCAGTATACATTGCCGATAGTGTGCAATGCGGTTACGGAAGAACAGGGAAATTCTTTAGTCATGATTTTGCGGGAGTAAAAGCCGACATTTATTCTATGGCCAAAGGTATGGGCAATGGATTTCCGGTAGCAGGTATTATTATTGCACCGCATATTAAACCCAGACAATTTCAGTTGGGCACTACTTTTGGCGGTAACCATCTGGCTTGCGCTGCAGCGCTGGCTGTATTAGAAGTGCTGGAATCGGAAAAATTATTAGGTAATGCGGTAATGGTAGGTAAATATCTGAAAGAAGAATTAAAAAGCATTCCTGAGCTGAAAAATGTTCGTGGCAGAGGCTTGATGATCGGGTTTGATGTACCTGAGGCGTTGAAAGATCTAAAAAAGAACCTGCTGCTGAACCAGAAAATATTTACAGGAGAAGCGAAGCCCAATGTCATTCGCTTATTGCCTTCTCTGGCTTTGAAAAAAAGAGACGCTGAAGATTTTATTGAGGCTATTAAAGAAGAGATTGCCGCCATGGCTGTTCAGGAAGCATAACCATATGTATTTCGGATACAGAAGAAGAATATAGGTTGGTAAAATATTTTACGCTTTTACAATCATAAAGAAATGGAACTCGAATCGAAAGGACTGCTCCATATTCCAGCATCCGGTATTGCCCGGTTTGTTTCTGCAAATGATGTGCAGGATATCAATGCTTTGTCAAAACTGGCCTTAACATACAAAGCAGATCCGCTCATGCACAAAACAAAGGGGCTCAATAAACGCATAGGACTGTTATTCCTGAACCCCAGCATGCGTACCCGTTTAAGCACGCAAATTGCTGCCCAGAATTTAGGCATGGAAGCCATCGTATTTAATGTAGGCAGTGAAGGCTGGGCTTTGGAATTTGAAGATGAAGCTATTATGAGCGGAAATAAAGTGGAACATGTAAAAGATGCGGCTCCCATTATGGGTAAATATTTTGATATCCTTTGTATCCGCACTTTCCCTGCTTTAAAAAACAGGGAAGACGATTACAGTGAGTTATACATCAATCAATTTATCAAATATGCCGGCATTCCGGTAGTAAGTCTTGAAAGCGCCACATTACACCCTTTACAAAGCTTAACGGATATTATAACCATTACCGAGGTATTGCAGAACCAAAAATCAAAAATCATAAACCATAAACCAAAGATCGTACTTACCTGGGCCCCGCATGTAAAGGCACTGCCTCAGTGCGTAGCCAATAGTTTTTCGCAATGGGTGAATGCATGGGGCGAAGCTGATTTTACGATCACCCATCCTGAAGATTATGAGCTGGATGAAAAATTTACAGGGGGGGCAGCCATTACGCATAACCAGGAAGAGGCGCTGAAAGACGCCGATTTTGTATACGTGAAGAACTGGAGCACATATAACGATTACGGAAAAATATATTGCAATGACCCCGAGTGGATGCTGACAAATGAAAAGCTACGTTTAACCAATAACGCAAAAGTAATGCACTGCCTGCCGGTAAGGCGCAATGTAGAACTCAGTGACGAGATATTAGACGGATCTAACAGTATTATTACGCAGCAGGCTTCCAACCGGGTTTGGGCCGCACAGGCCGTTTTGTCGGAGATTTTAACCCACATCCCCTAAAGGGGTGCTGGCAGGAGCAAACTAGTTTGTACAACAATAATAAAAAGCAGAGTGGAGATATTCCTTTCAAATAAGTATAATTGCACACCTGACAGTATTGAGATTTAAGAACGAAGAGATAATTAATAATTTGACGCCTACATTAGAAACAATATCGCAAACCATAAACATGCTTACAAGCACCTCTTTAGGCCCGCCCATACCGGCACCGGCGGGGGATGGGGAAAAACCATCTCTTTTTGTAATAAAGATCGGGGGAAACATCATTGATGATGAAGAAAAGCTTTCTGCTTTCCTCCAATCATTTGCTTCACTTACACCAGGAACTGCACTTATACTGGTACATGGCGGTGGAAAATTAGCCACCAGGCTGGCAGAAAAAGCAGGTATCAAACAGCAACTGGTTGAAGGACGAAGAATTACCGATACGGAAACATTGAAGATTGTTACCATGGTATATGCCGGTTACATCAATAAAAACATTGTGGCGCAGTTACAGGCCAATGGATGCAACGCGATAGGGTTAAGCGGTGCGGATGGCAATGCCATACTTGCACATAAGAGAATAGCATCCGCGAATACTGACTACGGTTTTGCCGGAGATGTGGATGAAGTAAATACAGCATTTCTAAAAATATTACTGGAACAAAATTTTGTGGTGGTGCTTGCGCCCATTACCCACGATAAAAAGGGACAGCTCCTTAATACCAACGCAGATACCATTGCACAGGAAACGGCCAAATCGCTCTCCGCTTTCTATAATGTAACGCTTATCTATTCGTTTGAGAAAAGCGGCGTACTGCTGGATACTGAAGATGACACAACTGTAATTAAAGAAATCACTCCGTCTTTTTACCAGCAACTAAAATCACAACAAAAAATATTTGCCGGCATGATACCCAAATTGGATAATGCTTTTGCAGCACTGAACAGCGGTGTAAAAAAAGTGGTTATCGGAAGAGCGGAAACACTGGAGCGATTGCTTAACGGCAGCGCCGGCACAACCATAACCAATGAGTAAATCCATTTCCATATTAACTGCCGAAGCAATTCATTTATTAAAAGAACTGATCACTATACCTTCATTCAGCAGGGAAGAAGATAAAACTGCCGAACGGATCGGTTTGTTTTTTACCCAAAAAGGAATACCGCATTTCCGCACGGGCAATAATATATACGCTTTAAACAAATACCTTGACGAAAGCAAGCCCACTATCCTGCTCAACTCGCACCACGATACGGTAAAGCCCAATAAAGCATATACCCTCAACCCCTTCAGCCCTGTTGAAAAAGACGGAAGATTATATGGGCTGGGAAGCAATGATGCCGGAGGGCCGCTGGTTGCGCTGCTCGCTGCTTTTTTATTTTTTTACGATCGCCCGGATCTGAAATACAATCTCGTATGTGCCGCCAGCGCAGAAGAAGAGATCTCCGGTAAAAACGGTATTGAGTACCTGCTGCACAGTCCTTCGTTCAACCCGCCCGGAAGAAAGTGGGACTTTGCGTTGGTGGGCGAACCTACACAAATGCAGATGGCGGTTGCAGAAAAAGGCTTGCTGGTATTGGATTGCACTGCCACGGGTATTGCAGGGCATGCAGCACGGGAGGAAGGAGACAATGCTGTTTATAAGGCCATAAAGGATATTGAATGGTTCAGCAGCTTCCGCTTTCCACGGGTATCGGATTTTTTGGGGCCCGTAAAGATGAGTGTAACTGTAATTGAAACCGAAAATAAAGCCCATAATGTGGTGCCGTCGCAATGCAGCTTTGTAACCGATATAAGAGTAAATGAACTGTATACCTTTGAAGAGATACTGGATATTATAAAAAACAATGTAACCAGTGATGTACAACCAAGAAGTTTACGCCTGAAGTCATCTGCCATCGGTTTAGACCACCCGATCGTTAAAGCCGGACTGGAGGCGGGTAGAACCTGTTATGGATCTCCCACCACTTCAGATAAGGCCCTGATACCCTTTCCTGCATTAAAAATAGGACCAGGTGATTCGGCAAGAAGCCATACGGCGGATGAATACATATATACTGATGAAATAAAAAAAGGGATTGAGCTGTATGTGGAGATGCTGGGAAAGGTGTTGTAACTACAGGTCGCAAGTTACAGGGAGACAAGTTACAGGAAGACAAGTTACAGGTTACAGGTTGCAGGGGAAAGGCGTAATGTGCATCAAACATTTGTTTTGTATTTTTATTGAAATATTTAACCATGAAAAGTTACCGTGATCTGCAGATATATGCAGTATCAAAACAATTAGCGATTGATATTCATAGTATCACACTAAGCTTACCTAAGTTTGAATTGTTTGAAGAAGGCTCACAAATAAGGCGTTCATCGAAAAGTGTTACTTCTTCCATTCTTGAAGGATACGGCAGAAAGAGATACAAGGCAGATTTTATAAAGTTTCTGGTATATGCGCATTCTGAATGCGATGAAACAATAATACATCTTGATTTTCTTTTTGAAACACAGTCATTAAAAGACGAAAATATTTATAGAAGAATCAGGAAAGAATATGAATCACTTAGCAAAAAAATCAATGTATATATTCAATGGGTTTCAGAAAACCTTAACGAATTTCCCGTATCCAAAACCTGAGACGCCTGTATTCATCTCCTGTAACTTGAAACCTGCAACTTGTAACTTACGCACATGAAACTTTGGCAAAAAGATAACGCTTCAACGAACGAGCTGATTGAAAAATTTACAGTAGGCCGCGACAAAGAATTTGACCTGCTGCTTGCCCGCTATGATGTACAGGGATCTATAGCCCATGTAAAAATGCTGCAACAGGTGGGGTTAATGACTCAGGAAGAGGGAGCATTGGCTGTAAACGAACTGGGAAATATCCTGGAGGAAATCAATCAGCAAAAATTTACTATAGAAGAGGGCATAGAAGATGTACATTCCCAGGTGGAACACCTGTTAACCCAACGCATAGGCGAAGCAGGAAAGAAAATACATAGCGGCAGAAGCCGCAACGATCAGGTAGCCGTTGATTTAAAATTGTACCTGCGGGCAGAAATTTTAAATATAAAAGATGAAGTAAAAGGATTGTTTGATTTACTGATTGACCAAAGCGAAAAGTATAAGGATAAGTTATTGCCGGGATACACACATCTGCAAATTGCCATGCCGTCATCATTTGGGTTGTGGTTTGGCGCTTATGCAGAAAGCCTGACGGATGACCTGGAAATGCTGGCAGCCGCCTATCATGTAGCCAATAAAAATCCATTAGGCAGTGGCGCAGGCTATGGCTCTTCCTTTCCGCTAAACAGAACATTAACCACACAACTATTGCAGTTTGCTTCTCCCAACTATAATTCCGTGTATGCTCAGATGAGCCGGGGCAAAACAGAAAAGTTAGCTGCCACCGGGTTGAGTACCGTTGCTGCCACCTTAAGCAAACTGGCAATGGATGCCTGTTTATATATGAACCAGAACTTCGGCTTCATTTCTTTTCCAAATGAATTGACAACAGGCAGCAGCATTATGCCACACAAAAAAAACCCTGACGTATTTGAACTCATACGGGCGAAATGCAACCGCATCCAGTCTACACCTAATGAACTCACACTTCTTCTCAATAATTTGCCGTCGGGCTATCACCGCGATCTGCAGCTTACGAAGGAAATATTATTTCCTGCCATTGAAGAATTGAAAGCCTGCATTCAAATGACCGTACTGATGCTATCGAATATTACCATTAAAGAGAATATTCTCGAAGATGAAAAATACAGGTACATCTTTAGCGTAGAAGCGGTGAATGAACTGGTAAACAAAGGCATTCCCTTCCGCGATGCCTACCGCCAGATAGGCAACAACATCGAAAGGGGAACATTCAATTTTAACTATAAAAAACAACTCCGCCACACGCATGAGGGAAGCATAGGGAATTTGTGCAATAACAAAATTGTTGAAGGGATGGCGAAGATAATGGGAAAATTTGTATAAAATTTTAAGTTAACGTTTATTAAAACACTAAAGTTTATATGCAGTAAACGCATTCGTTTTAGCTCCTGTCCTGATAAGAATCATCTGATGAACTGCCCGGAATCTTTCTTTTATTTCATCAACATGCTTATGTTTGCCATTCATAATATAAAAATATTGGATCATGAAATTCCGTATTGAAACGCCCGGTCACAGGGCAAGTCCTTCATTGAAAGCATTCGTAACCAAAAAGCTGGGGGCGCTCGACAGGTATTATAAAGACATCCAGGAAATAGAGGTAACGCTACTGAATGAAGTAAAAGGTAAAAATGAAGTAGTGAACTGTACGCTCAATATTCGCATTCCGGGTAAAGATGAATATATTAAAACCAAATCTTACATTTTTGAAGATGCTGTTTTAAAAGCCGCAGAGGCCGCTAAAAGAAGACTTCGTATTCGCAAAACACAATTGCAACTGGCCAATAAAAAGAAAACCGCCAACAGGAAAGTCTCAGCAAAGATTGCCCGTAAAGGTGCGTAAAACAAACCATATTTCTATAATATCAAAAAGCCGGCATACCATGCGCCGGCTTTTTGATTGCCCGATGATTGCCGGAGGACGCTGGTACTTCTCTCTGTGTAATTTTATAGGATAGCTATGAATCCCCTATCTTCGCAGCGAAAAATTCTACCCGCATGCAACAAAAATTCAAACGCATACTCCTTAAACTTTCCGGAGAATCACTTATAGGCAACAGCGGTTTTGGATTAGATCCTGATATTCTGACCAACTTCGCCAATGAAATTATGGCGGTGCATGATGCAGGCGTGGAAGTAGCTATTGTAATTGGTGGCGGAAATATTTACAGGGGTATGAGCGAGTCGGAAACAGGAATAGAAAGGGCACACGGCGATTATATGGGTATGCTTGCCACAGTTATCAACGGTATGGCATTGCAGGCTTCACTCGAAAAAGCAGGCTTATTTACACGCTTATTGAGTGCCATTAAAATGGAACAGATTGCCGAGCCCTATATTCGAAGAAGAGCTATGCGGCATCTCGAGAAAAAAAGAATAGTAATTTTTGGTGCAGGTACAGGCAATCCCTACTTTACTACCGATACCGCAGGCTCCTTAAGGGCCATAGAAATAAAAGCTGATGTAATTTTAAAAGGAACACGAGTTGACGGTATATATACTGCCGATCCTGAAAAGAATCCATCGGCTATCAAATATGACACCATCAGTTTTAAAGAATGCATTGACAAAAACCTGAAAGTGATGGATATGACCGCCTTTACGCTTTGCATGGAAAACAAACTGCCCATCATTGTTTTTGATATGAATAAGCCCGGTAACCTGCTCCGTGTGGTAAACGGCGAAAAGGTTGGCACCCTTGTGAAGTGATAAATGCTATTTCCATTGCAAGAAACATCTGGCCTTAACTAAACAGGTACTGCACATCTTCTTCACTAAGCGATTTGGCAAAACCTTCATCGGCCGATACCAGGTCTTCAGAGAGTTTCTTTTTCTTTTGCTGCAGCTTAATTATTTTTTCTTCGATGGTATCTTTACAAATCATTTTATAAGCGAATACATTTTTTGTTTGGCCAATGCGGTGCGTACGGTCTATCGCCTGTGCTTCCACAGCGGTATTCCACCAGGGATCAAATAAAAACACATAGTCGGCGGAGGTAAGCGTAAGCCCTGTATTACCCGCCTTCAGGCTTATCAGAAATAAATTGACCTTATTGTCTTCCTTTTGAAATGCGTTCACCATCTCCGTTCTTTTTGCAGGAGACGTTTGCCCGTCGAAATGATAAAACTCCAATCCCCTTTTTTTACATTCAATGGCCAGTAAGTGCAGCATGGAGCTGAACTGTGAAAAAACAAGCGCTTTATGGTTATCCAGAATATTATTCAGCTCCTCCATTAATACTTCTGTTTTTATTGATTCGGTACAATGCAGCAATTCCTTATCAGGCAGCAGCAATGGTGAACTGCATACCTGCCGCAGCTTTGTTAGTCCCTGCAGAATTGATAGCTTGCTTTTTGCAAGCCCGCTTTTTTCGATCTCAAGGAAAATGCTGGTGCGTGTTCGCGCTAAAATTTCTTCATATACATTTCTTTGCGATCCAGTCATTTCGCACCACAGAACCGATTCTGTTTTTTCGGGCAGATCATTCGCCACCTGCGCTTTGGTGCGACGCAGTATAAAGGGAGCAGTAAGCTTTTTTAATGTTGCAATTTTTTCTTCATCTCCCTTGTTATCTATAGGGTCGGCATATTCTCTTTTAAAAAACTCACGTCCGCCAAACAAACCGGGAACCACAAAATTGAGTTGCGTATACAAATCGAAAGTATTATTTACTACAGGGGTGCCGCTTAAGGCCAAACGAAAGGCAGCCCGCAGTTTCATTATAGCCTGCGCGATCTGTGTAGCCGGGTTTTTTATATTATGACTTTCATCTATTACAGCAACTCCATAAGATTGTTCACTGATCCAATCCACATCGCTCCTCAAAGTATGATAAGTCGTGATAATAATCTGCGCTCCGGGTACTGTAAGCTGCTCTTTTTGTCTTAATGCCCCATGATAAACAATAGTCTGTATTCCTGGCGCAAACCGTTCAAATTCCTGCTGCCAGTTATAAATAAGGGAAGCCGGGCAAATAACAATATTCTTCGACACAGGATACCTGTTAATGAAATGCACGATTGCGCAGATGGACTGCAAGGTTTTACCCAAACCCATATCATCGGCCAGGCAGGCGCCTGCACCTATTTCATTCAACAACAGCATCCATTCATATCCTTTTTGCTGATAAGGCCTGAGCACAGCATTAACAGAGGCGGGCAAAGCATATAACTGGCCGGTATTTGATTGCCACTGCTCCCATTTTCGCCACCAGTTGTTTTGTATAGCCAGTTTCAGTTCAGGCATATCTTCTGTATCGCTCTGTTTCGTTACGGCCATCCAGCGAAGCAATTCAATGGTATCGCCTTTTATCTTACCATGTTTGATTATAGCTGCATATTCAGCAAGCCATTCTTCATTCAAAATACCCAATGATCCATCTTTGAGCAATACCGCCTTTTGTCCTGCGAGTAACATTCTTTGCAGTTCATTTAATGGTATTTTTTCCTCTCCAAATACCAGTTCCATTTCAAATAACAAATGGTGCTCATCTTCATTTACCAGTTTCATAGCAGTTACCGCCGTATGAGAAGAATAGCGAAAATGACGGAGCATATCCATACCGGCAATTTCAATATCCATTTGCAGCAACTGGTGATATACCTTGAGGAACCACTGCTTTTTTTGTGCATCGGCAAAAGACAGGTAATAATAGCCGTTTCGCTGATTAACAAAATTAGGATGGAGCGCAACCAATGTTTGTATGAACTGTGTTTCCGCTTCCCTGTTCCGCTTCATAATGTGGCTAGCGCCGTCCACTGTCACTTCAAAACTATCCTTCCATTCGCCGTCAATCAAATGCCCGTTGTACAGCCATTGAGGAGTAAGCATCAAAAAAGCATTATTCAGTTCACTTAACATCAGCCGGCTGATGGGGGATACTGCAAACTCCTGTTTAGAAAAATGATCATTCCGGTTTACGGTAAAGCGCTCCTCCAGTGGAGCCAATATATGCATGGCAAACAGATCCGGTGCGTTTTCGTACTGTGCCGGGTTTACAGATTGCAGTTTTTCAAGAGCAAGATAATCGGTATAAGACAGTATAAAATATTCGCTTTTGCTTTCCAATAAAAAATGAACGCGGTTAAATATTTCTACCGGGTAAACATCGTTGTGAATATGCACATTGGTTTTCAGGCGAAGCCGCTGCCCTTCCTTAAATACCTCAAAGCTCAGTTTAGGTTTAAAACTGCTGAAGCGGCAAGGGGCGGTGAGCAATGTTTTTTTTCCGGGTTGCTGTTTTTGGTGATACCATTTTATTAACGGAAAATAAGGTTGAAACGCTTCGAGTATTTTATGCCAGTATTTGATAAAATTTCTACCTGAGAATACATCAAACGCTTCCTCGTTCCCATTCAGCTCAAAAGATTTTTTTATGGCCGAGCGGGTTTCAGCCAATGCCTCCGTACAGCAATTCATCAGTATATCCCTCACTGGTTTGGGATAATTCCTGAAATGCTTTCTTACCACAGACCATTCCAGGGCAGTGGTACTGTAATTTGTTGATTTATTTATTTTTTCAATTTTCAGTAAACTCACTGCTGGTTTACCTTCTGTCATGAACCGGGAAGAAAGCAATAGTACGGCACGAATATTTTTTTCCATCAAGAATAGTATTACAAACAGATACGCCGCTGCAAAAATAAAACGATTGACACGCAAAAGCAGACAGATGTCAAATAAAACAATCTTATTTGCAATTACCTTTGTTCCACAGGTCATTAAACAGTTTACAGATTATGAAAAAAGAAATAGCCGGCATTCGCTTTAATTATTCCAAAAAAACTTTATTGGAGACTGATGTAGAGGACAATCCCGTTAAACAGTTTGACAAATGGTGGCAGGAAGCTGTACTGTCTGAAATTGATGAAGTAAATGCGATGACGCTTGCAACAGCATCGGCGGATGGTATTCCATCGGCACGTATCGTTTTGTTAAAGGATTTTTCCGAAAAGGGATATATGTTTTTCACCAACTATGAAAGCTTTAAGGCGCAGCAATTAGACAATAATCCCAAAGCCTGCCTGGTTTTTTTCTGGAAAGAACTGGAACGGCAGGTACGAATTACCGGGCTTGTTCAAAAAGTAACGCCCGAAGAAAGCAATACTTATTTTCAATCACGGCCCGAAGAAAGCCGTATTGGCGCAGTTACATCGCCGCAAAGCCGGGTAATAGAAAGCAGGGAATGGATAGATGACCAGTATGAGAAAAATCAAAAGCTATTATCAGGTAAAAAAATCAAAAGACCCGATTACTGGGGAGGATATATTGTTCGCCCGGTAATTATGGAATTCTGGCAGGGCAGGCCGGGCCGCTTACATGATCGTATACAATATACTTTGCAACATAATAATGAATGGAAAATAGAACGGCTTGCACCTTAAAGCGATCTGCAGCCAGGTATCATTCATCATTTATCAGCAGCCAATATGCTTAATATCCGAAAGCTGTTACAGGGCTTCCCGTGCAATACGCACCTGTTGCCCTGTAACAAGCTACAAATCATAAGCTATAAACGCTCCATCTGCAGTACTATTCCGGCTTTTTTGGGGCAGCCTTGTCCTTAGCGGGTTTAGCGGGTCGGCTTTTGCCAAATGACCCCAGCGATATTTTGCCTTTTTTTGTTTTTTTATCACCTCTTCCCATATTATTGATGTTTATTGTTTTGAATAAATAGTTTTATACCGAACGGCAAAAATAAAAAAAGCAAGATACAACCGGTGCATCCTGCTTAAAATGTTCTTACGGCTGGAATTACAACTTTGCAGATAGTTCTTTACCGGCTTTAAAGCGGGCAACTTTTTTAGCTTTAATCTTAATTACAGCGCCAGTTTGTGGGTTGCGGCCATTGCGTGCAGCTCGTTTGGAAACAGAGAAAGTGCCGAAGCCAACAAGCGTTACTTTACCGCCGCCTTTAAGGGTTTTGGTAACCGCTTCAATAAAAGAATCCAAAGAATCGTTAGCCTGAGTTTTAGTGATGCCTGCATCATCTGCAATCTTTGCGATTAATTCAGCTTTGTTCATGATAGAGCGTTTTTAGAATTTTATTTAGGAAAAACAAATATAGATGCTTTTTGCATTCAACAAAATTTTTTTACGCCTTTTTAACCTTGTGCAATTTCCGTTCGGAACCCGCACCGGATAAGGATTACATGACAAAACAGCCTTCCTGAATAAACAGCATTAAACTGCAAAATAAGTCCAAAGCCTTGCTGGCGCTAGGTTTCATGCCCCGACAATTGAAATGCTTGCCGGTTAAGGGTTTTAAGGGAATTTACAATAAATTCCAATTCACCAGATTGTTTTTAATTCTTTTCCACAATTAGTTCACAAGCTGCATAACTGTTCTGAAGGCTACGCATTGATTTCCCCATTTATCAATAGCTTTTTTGCGTATGGAAGCAGAACAGGTGCCTATATATCGCTGGTATCGTTGCCGGGAGGAAGTAAAATACTGAACTGTAAAAGTAAATCCTTCCGATTCATCCTGCTCCAGCAAACGGTACACTTTGTATTCATCAAAGAAGCCTGTAGCCATAATTTCAGGAATATGTTCACCGGTTTGCCACAGCAACCATTGATCTTTTATATGCGGAAGAATTTTTGTGGTGATGTTGTATGCGATCATATTAGAGCGAAAGTACTGCTGTTTGCATAATTACGATGCCCGGATGGCCTACGATTCTATTTCAAGGTATACAGGGCAATGATCACTATGCTTTACATCGGGATATATTTCTGCAGCAACCAATTGATCTTTCAGCCCGTTTGTTACATTAATATAATCAATACGCCAGCCCTTATTGTTTAACCTAACGCCGGGAAAACGCTGGCTCCACCAACTGTACCGATGTGGATCGGCACAAAAATGACGAAAGCTATCTATCCATTTCGTCTCAAAAAATTTGTCCATCCATATTCTTTCCTCAGGTAAAAAGCCCGACGACTTCTTATTGCCTTTCGGATCATGAATATCAATGTCTTTATGAGCAATATTATAATCGCCACACAAAATTAGTTTGGGGTATTGTAAACGGAGCTTGTTGAGATAGATAAAAAATTCGTCCAGCCATTCGTATTTGAATTTCTGTCTTTCTTCGCCGCTCGTGCCCGAAGGGAAATAAGCGTTGATCAACCGCATATCTCCAAAATCCAGTTGTAAAACCCTTCCTTCATCATCGCTCACTTTGTGTTGCGTACCATATTCAACATGATCGGGTTTAATCCGGGTAAACACCGCCACACCGCTGTATCCCTTTTTTTGCGCACTGAACCAGTAATCGTAGTAACCCAGCTCATTAAACTTTGTATGATCTACATTTTCTTTTTGCGCCTTAGTTTCCTGAATACAAATAATATCGGCAGGGTCGGTTTTGAGCCATTCTAAAAATCCCTTTTTAATTGCCGCCCTGATGCCGTTAACGTTATAAGAGATGATACGCATGGTATGTAATTGTAGCTGCAAAATACTGCACCTACAAATAATAAATGCAATACTCAATTGCAATTGAAAATTATAAAGCGGGGCGCTTCCCTACTGGTAAATTAACTCCTATACTCAATATCATTTCATAGGTGCCAAAAGCGTGTTTGGCGGTTCCTTTGTAAATTTTAAGATTGGAGTAGCGGGCATAATCCAGTTTATTAGCGTATTCAATAAAAGCATATTTAAAAAAGGTTGCTTTTACTGTCGCTTCAACACCCATGTTCCATCCGCCCAACTGAAAATGCGGCGTATTGGCGCCTCCAAAAAAACTGTTTTCAACATGTGGTATAACCGGACCTACACCCGCTTTACCAAGGAAATCCAATTTTAAATTGCCATCTTTTGCAGAAAACAATTCGTACCTTTTTACGAGGTTAAACAAAAGGAAATTAGCACCATTGTTCAGGTAATAATAAAAACCATTATCCTTTGTAAACCGAACAGTGGTATCGGCATGTTTTCCATTCAGGGTTCCTGTAATGGAAGCATCCTGCCCGTCTTCGAAAATAAATTTGGTGTGGTCAAAGTTGATCTCCACCCCCCAGCCTTTCTTGGGATTAAAAAAATAACCCAGCCTGTAATTGTATTGCGGTATGGAAATAGCTTTACGAAACAAGCCGTTATCCCAGCCTTTCTTATCATGTCCTTTAATACGGTTAAAGGTATAATCGTTACCTAATTCGGGTTGACTAATATGCACATTACTGCGTGTATACCATTCCGTATTGTATCCCCACGAAAGATACCATTCACTTTTAGAATAGCTTTTCCTGTTTTGGGCTACACTGTTAGAAACCGAAAAGATTAAACCAAGGGTTACCAGGTAAACGCCAGTACGCTTAATACTCATATCGTCTGTAAATAAATTAGGAGCACCGGAAAACTTATAAAATTGCCGTGCAAAATTAGGGTAATGAAATTACAAATTCACAGTTATGATTAAACGAAAAAAAATGAGTTTTTATTTTCCTACTGACTTGCAGGCAGGGAAGTTGTAACAGGTTTATTTTTCAGAAAATCAGCAAGCTTTTCAATTTGATCTGTATTGATATAATCCACCTGCAGATCCATAAAAGTACGCCAGGCGTGAATGTTATCCGGACACCCCCAGAAACGGATCTTTTTATGCAGGGCATGGGCCTTTTGAATAACCGCTATTAATGCATTTTTCTCTTTTGGAGGAATATTATCTTTTCCGTTCCATCCGGAATATTTCCTGAAATTATCACTGAATATGCCAATACGGTTAATTTGCTGTATATGTGCAGGGTTATTGATGTTGCCGTCAAAATAAATATAAGGAGGATAATGATCAAAGGTTGAAGGCGGAGGCTGGTTACCGGTAATAACAAATTGCACAGCGGAACTTCTGGTTAACGCGGGATATTCTTCAATGATTGCAATCACTTTACTTAGTGTTGCAAGCGCTTCCGTTTTAAGATCAATAAGTAAAATAACTTTACGCGTGGTATCTTTTTGCTTTAAAAGGGCATTCCGCAGTAGCTGTATATAATCCCGCTCAAAAAAAAGAGGCTTTGTAGTAATATCCTTGGTACTATGACCTACAAACAAACTGTCGTTTTGCAAAATTACATCTGCTTCAATGGAGCCAAAGCCAAGATTATAAGCCTGTATAAAGGGAATATTATGTTCATAATCGTTGTGAGCGTGGGCATTGGAAACATTGTATTGTATGGTTTGGCCATGTCCTGTATAAAAAAAGATAATGGCTGCGATAAAAGGGATACACTTCTGTAAGACCAATTTTCTCATCATTGTTTGTAATAAAACTGTTTACGGGTATAAAAGATTAGTATAAAGGATTAAAAGTAAAGAAGATTATACAGTAAGACCCGTGAAAATATCACCAGTCATCATTGAAATATACCATTTATCTTTTTTCAAAAGAATTATCATCCAACCGAAACACCACGTAAAGACTTTACTGTATTGGGTTTGGAAGGTTTCTGAGAGATTGTTCACTACCAACTACTAAAATAAAAATGGTACTATGTATTGCATAGTATTAAATAAGTATTTACCTTTGTTTTCAGATCAGCAAAAATGTCCACCCAAAAGATGAAGGTTTATAAAAGTTCTGGAAGTATTGACAAGATGATTAATGTGCTGCGGACATAAGATTGGTATAACAAATTTGTTTAACGTCTTGCTTTGCCCGGCCGGAAAAGCAGGAAAAATCCCTGAGATTATGAATATCGAGAATACGCAGAGCCAGATGAGAAAAGGGGTACTGGAATTTTGTATCCTGTCTATAATTAAGCGTGGAGAAGTATACCCGAGTGATATTATAGAGGAAATGAAAAGTGCCAACCTCAATATTCTGGAAGGAACACTGTACCCCTTATTAACGCGATTGAAAAATGCAGATTTGCTCACCTACCGATGGGTAGAAAGTACCGGAGGCCCACCCCGGAAATATTTTTCATTAACCGACAAAGGGGCCTCTTTTTATGCTGAGTTGCAGGCTACATGGAATGAACTGGCAAATGCTGTACATGCGCTAACACAAAACGGACAGGCTATCTCTATAGACCCCAACAACTTCAACCAATAAAATTGAACTGATCATGAAAAAGGTAATAAATATAAATTTCCAGGGAAGAGTAATACCTATTGAAGAAACGGCATATGAAACGTTGAAGCAGTATGTAGAAAGCTTGCGCCTTTATTTCGCCAATGAAGAAGGTAAGGATGAGATCATCAATGATATTGAGAACCGCATCGCGGAGTTGTTTGACGAGAAGTTAAAGAAAGGCTCGGTTTGTATTACTGATGAAGATGTGAGCGTGGTAATGGCAAGTATGGGCAGACCGGAAGATTTTGAACAGGAAGAGGTTTCCTATAGTTCGGCAACAACCGGAAACGGAAGTGCAGGCAACCATGCAAAATCATCCATTCCGGAACCTGAACCTGCGCCTGCCCCTCACAGGCTGTATCGCGCAGAGAATGACAGGGTATTGGGCGGAGTATGCGCCGGGATAGCCCATTACCTGAGAATTGATCCGGCGGTGGTGCGTATTATTTTTGCCCTCATTGCTTTTGGTGGATTTGGTTTTGGCTTTTTACTGTATATCATTTTGTGGATCATACTTCCTTCGAAGCCATTGCAAACCAATGTGCGCAAACGGCTTTACCGCGATCCCGACAACAAAATGATTGGAGGTGTAGCCGGCGGATTAAGCGCCTACTTTAACATTGATACCTGGATTCCCAGGTTGATATTTCTGCTCCCATTTTTGCTGAGCCTGCTTCCTAACCTGTTCAGTGGATTCTGGTGGCATTGGAAGGGTCCCTGGGTAGCATTTAGTGGACTGGGGGGCACATTCTTCATTACTTATATTATCCTGTGGATTGTTTTGCCCCGTGCAGTATCGGCAACGGAAAAATTAGAAATGCGTGGTGAAAAAATTGACCTGGAAAGTATAAAGAACACGGTACAGGAAGAATTGCAGAATGTAAAAGGCCGGAGTGAAAAGATAGGCGCTGAATTTAAGGAAAAAGCAAAAGATGTTGGACAAGAGATGAGCAGCACCATTCAGCAGAGAACACAGGCATTTGCATCGGAGGTTGGCCCTTTTGCCAAAAAAGCAGGTACCGGAATTGGAAATGCCATAGGTGTATTGTTCAAGGCATTCTTTTTATTCATCGCCGGCATGATCGCTTTTGTGCTGCTCATTGTTTTAATAGCGCTTTTGTATAGTGGTGTTGGTATATTCCCATTGAAAAACTTTTTATTGGAAGGGTTCTGGCAAAACTTTTTTGCCTGGAGCGTGGTAACCATGTTTATAGGCGTACCGATCATTGCTTTTGTAGTGTGGATCATCAGGCGCATTATGCGGGTAAAATCAAAAAATCCTTACTTAGGCTATGCATTTGGAAGTCTTTGGATAATTGGACTGGTAAGCTTGTTTATATTGATAGGTATGATTGCCCGCAATTTCAGAACCCGTACCAGCATCAATGAAGATGTGGCCATTACGCAGCCATCAACCGGAAACATGATCGTAAAAGTGGCTGAAGGAAAAGTGAAGTATTACAGCAGCGATTGGTTTGACGGAGATTTTCCTTTTCTTTCGATGAATGAAGACAGTATGTTACTGAATACGGTAAGGATAAAATTGGTAAGAAGTCCGGACAGCAGCTATCATATCCAAAAGGTAAAATTCGCCAGGGGAAATACACCTGCAATAGCAGAAGATAATGCGGCTAATATAAATTTTGCGGTAGCCCAAAACGACAGTATAATTTCTCTGGGTAAAGGCTTCCCTGTATCTAAACAAAATAAGTTCCGCAACCAGCAGGTATTGCTGGTAATAGAAATTCCGGTAGGCAAAAAAATAATGATTGACAAAAGCGTGGATTGGTACGATTGGTTTGATATTAATGTGGACCGCAGAAGGGGATGGAATATTGACTGGGATGAAAGATGGGATAATTCTTATTCCTGGAGAAATAATGTGTCGTATACAATGACCCCGGAAGGACTGGAAAGAACAGAAAAAAATGACGAAGATAAAGGGAATTTAAAAAGCGGAAAGTTCAGGCTTAAAGCGGATGACAGTGGTATAGAAATAGAGGCAGAAGGCGAAACGGATAATGGTAAAGGTGTTTACCGTTATAAAAAACAAGGCGATTCCATCCTCATTGAGGAAGGCAAAAAGCCGGTTCCGCCGAAAGCGCCGGCAGAGCCACCGGCACCGGTTCCGCAAAGAAAAGCTTCCGTTTCTACAGACGACAAGCAGGAAGAAAAAGTGGTTAAAGCACGGCCAAGAGAAGATCTCCATACTCCCTTTCTTTTTCTTTCCGCCCTTTAACTAAATGCATATAGGAAAGATCGTTTCAATAGACAGGTTGAAGTTGAAACAAACACTGCCCTGCAGGTAACATTGCGGGGCAGTTTGTTGTTAGTGAGTGGTAAGTGGTAAGTGGACAGTAGTAAGTGGTGGTGAAAGGTGAAAAGAGAGAAGTGAGAGGGAGATCAATGTGCTCCGCTATCTCCGCTATTCCGCTATCCGAAGTTTCCAACTTCGGATTTTTATGTTCTTACCCGTTTAAAACGGGAAGAACATAGTGCTGCAAAGTCTGAGACTTTGCAGAGCAGCGTTAGCTGTAGCAGGCGCATTTCTTCCGGACGCATCCCGCCAGATACGTATATACCAGTAAATAGGAAATGCCCTCATATTTGCAAATGATGCCGTATTTTTTGTACATTTTGCTAAAATTACCACATGAACTTTATTATTCGCTTGTTAGTAACCGCAGCGGTAGCTTATGGTTTAGCCTACCTTCTAAAGGGTATCCATATAGATTCTTACTGGACTGCCCTGGTTTTTGCACTGGTGCTGGCTATCGTTAACCTGATTGTTCGCCCGCTGTTGATTGTCCTCACCATTCCGCTCACCATTATAACACTGGGACTTTTTTTATTTGTCATCAACGCCCTGATGGTACTGCTGGCATCCAAAGTTGTAGATGGCATTACCATTGACGGGTTTTGGTGGGCGCTGTTGTTTGGTTTGCTGCTTTCCATTGTGTCGTCCCTGTTTTTAAGCAGTAGAAGCGAGTAAAGTAGTAAAATACCTAAGCTGGTAATATCATAATGGTCATGCAAATTACGTTTACCCTCAAACGTAAAGTCATCAAAAAGCAAAATAACCATTTTAATAAACCGGCATATTTTCAAAAACCAATAGGTTTGTATATGCATTTTGCCCGAAAGAACTTTACTGCCTCCCGGTTAGAAGAATTTTATAAGTCATTGCTGTTGCCCCGGATGACTGAAGAAAAAATGCTGCTGCTGCTACGACAGGGAAAGATCAGCAAATGGTTTAGCGGCATAGGGCAGGAAGCCATTGCGGTGGGAGCAACCATGGCAATGGAGAGCAATGAATGGATCATGCCGCTGCATCGCAACCTGGGCGTATTTACTACCCGCAATATGCCGCTTAACAAACTTTTTATGCAATGGCAGGGTGCAAAAACCGGGTATAGCAAAGGAAGGGAAAGAAGTTTTCATTTTGGAAGCAGGGAACATCATATCTGCGGAATGATCTCTCATCTTGGGCCGCAGATGGCTGTGGCCGATGGAGTAGCGCTGGCATATAAATTAAGAAAAGAAAACAAAGTGGCACTCGTTTTTTGCGGGGAAGGCGCAACGAGTGAAGGCGATTTTCATGAAGCGCTGAACATTGCAGCCGTATGGGATCTTCCGGTTATTTTTTTAGTGGAGAACAACGGGTATGGATTAAGTACACCCGTGCAGGAACAATACAGGTGTGAAAGTATTGTTGACAAAGCAAAGGGATATGGCATGGAGGGGGTTCAGATTGACGGGAACAATATTCTTACCGTGTACGATACGATAAAAGGAGTAAGAGAATATTGCATCGAGCGTCAGAAACCTTACCTGGTAGAATGCATGACCTTTCGCATGCGCGGGCATGAAGAAGCAAGCGGAACAAAATATGTACCTGAAGAATTGGTATCGGCCTGGGATAAAAAAGATCCGGTTAGAACATTTGAGCAGTGGCTGATACAGGAGAACATTTTGACCACGACTGATATTGAAAGCATAAAAACCGGGCTTAAAAAATATATTGATACTGAAGTTGAAAAAGGTTTTACAAATACTGCAATCATTCCTTCAGCGGAGGAAGAAATAAATGATGTTTATGCGGAGCGAATAGCTTTTGGAGGCTTTACCACAACTATTATTGATAACAACGCGGCGCTTGAACACACCCGGTTTAACGTTAGGGAAAAAAGATTTGTAGATGCCATTTCGGAAGGGATCTATCAAAGTATGATCACCCACCATAACCTGGTTTTGATGGGACAGGATATAGCGGAATACGGAGGAGCTTTTAAAGTAACGGAGGGCTTGCTGAATAAATTTGGTAAAGAAAGGGTGCGCAATACGCCCTTGTGTGAGAGTGCCGTTATAGGCGCCGCATTGGGTTTGAGCATTGAAGGATATAAAAGCATTGTTGAAATGCAATTTGCCGATTTTATTACGGAAGGATTTAACCAGGTTATTAATAACCTTGCCAAGATACATTATCGCTGGGGTCAAAATGCCGATGTTGTCATCCGCATGCCTACCGGAGCAGGAGTAGGGGCTGGTCCTTTTCACTCACAAAGCAATGAAGCCTGGTTTGCGCATACGCCCGGCTTAAAAGTAGTATATCCTTCCACCGCTATGGATGCAAAAGGATTATTGATAGCGGCCGTAAATGACCTTAATCCCGTGATGTATTTTGAGCATAAAGCTTTATACCGCAGCATAAGCGGACCAGTGCCAGAAGAAAATTATGAAATACCCATTGGTAAAGCACGATGGGTGGAAGAAGGAGAAGACATTTCCATTATTACTTATGGCGCCGGTGTGCACTGGGCGCTGGAATATGCCGCCCGGCATATGGATGTATCGTTCGGCATTCTTGATCTGCGAACACTTTTGCCTTTGGATTACGATGCCATCAGTGATGCTGTATCACGCACAGGCAGAGTACTGATATTACATGAAGATACTTTAATTGGTGGTATAGGAGCAGAGGTCAGCGCATGGATACAGGAACACTGTTTTGACCGGTTAGACGCGCCCGTTTTACGCTGCGCTTCTTTAGATACGCCAGTACCTTTTAATATAGAACTGGAAAAGAACTTTCTTGCCAAATCGCGCCTGCACGAGTATGTTCAGAAACTACTTCATTATTAATAACGCTGTGAGCCTTGAGCCGCCACTCCTTTTTCTCACCTTTCACCTCTCACTTCTCACAATTCATCTTTCACAAGATACAATTCACCCTTCACCATTCCGCCCTTCCCTCTTATCTTTGCGCTCATTATGGGCCATAAAAAATTAATACGGTTTGAAGCCATCAAAACCTTCCCCAACGTGCTGCAATACCCGCAGGGTATGCAGGGAAAATGGGATGATTTTTTTGGAAACAGCAATGGCATTACCCTGGAATTAGCCTGTGGCAAAGGCGAGTATACGGTGGCACTGGCAAAACAATATGCAGACCGTAACTTTATTGGTGTTGATCTCAAAGGCAACCGCATATGGGCAGGTGCGAAGAAATGCCTGGAAGATGGAATAAAGAACGCGGCCTTTTTACGCACCCAAATTGAAAAGATCACGGATTATTTTACTCCCGGTGAAGTACAGGAAATATGGATCACTTTCCCCGATCCGCAGCTCCGGCCTTCAAGGGCTAAGAAAAGGCTAACGCATCCGCGCTTTTTGCGTTTGTACCAGCAGGTACTTGCACCCGGCGGTTTGATCCACTTAAAAACAGATTCGCCCGACCTGTACCGGTTTACCAAGCTGGTGGCAGATATTTATGGGCTGCCTGTACTGGAAGATTATGATAATGTTTATGCGCAGCAACATATTGGTGAAGAACTGAAAATAAAAACCTATTACGAAAGTCTGGATATTGCCGGCAGCAACACTGTGCATTACCTGAAGTTCCGTTTACCCGCACCACTGCCCCTGGAAAAAGATGAACAATTGAAACAATGCATGCGTGAACCTGCGCTGGATTGAGGGAATAGATTTTATTGCAGGATAAACACCGGAATTTTCCTCCTCAGTAAATAAGTCACCACATGAAACGCATACCAAAACCGTCAGTCCCAAAGCGTGCCGTAACCATCCCGGCAAAAGAAAAAAGAAAAGATTCTTTTTTTGAATCGGTATACGATGTGGCGCGGCTGATCCCCAAAGGGCGGGTTACTTCATTTGGGGCCATTGCAGCTTATTTGGGCACAAAATTATCTGCCCGCATGGTAGGATGGGCCATGAATGCGGCAGGCGCCGTTTATCCGCCTGTACCTGCGCACCGGGTGGTTAACCGCAACGGTATGCTCAGTGGCAGGCATCATTTTGCTACCCCAACCTTAATGGCCGATCTTTTAAAAAGCGAAGGCATAAAGGTTAAGAACGATACAATTGTGAATTTTGAAAAGATATTCTGGGATCCCGTTAAAGAACTGGAGCCTGAATAACGAATGCCGCATGTATTCATTTCGTATTTCGTATTTTAGCTTTGGGCTTTGCATTTAGCCTACACATAAAAAACAACGGTATGTCATTCAATGGAAAAATAGTTTTTATTACCGGGGGCAGCAGGGGTATTGGTAAAGCAATAGCCTTACGCTTAGCTAAAGAAGGGGCGCAGGTAGTAATTGCCGCCAAGTCGGTAGAAGAAAATCCAAAGCTTGGCGGAACGATCTTTTCTGTGGCAAAAGAAATAGTGGAGGCCGGCGGAAAGGCGCTGCCTGTTCAATGCGATATTCGATTTGAAGAACAAATAGAGCATGCGGTAAACAAAACCATTGAAGTATTTGGCGGAATAGATGTTCTTGTAAACAATGCCTCGGCCATATCGCTCACCCCCGTGGAAAAAACAGATCCCAAACGTTTCGACCTCATGCACGACATTAACGTGAGAGGTACTTTTTTTGTTAGCAAAGCCTGTATACCGCATTTGCGAAAAGGCAGTAACCCTCATATCCTGAATTTATCGCCCCCGCTTAACATGCAGCCCAAATGGTTTGGCAATCACCTGGCTTATACACTTAGCAAATACAATATGAGCATGATTGCGATGGGACTTGCTGAAGAGTTAAAAAAAGATAAGATCGGTGTTAACGCGCTTTGGCCCCGAACGACCATTGCTACCGCCGCGGTACAAAACTTACTGGGCGGCGATGCATTGGTAAAAATGAGCCGTACGCCTGAAATAATAGCCGATGCGGTGTATTGTATTTTATCCCGTCCCGCGGAAACTTGCACGGGTAATTTTTTTATTGATGAAGATGTATTGGCCGAGGCAGGCATAACAGGTCTTGAAAAATACAGCGTGGTACCCGGAGCGAAATTGTATACCGATCTGTTCCTTTAAGTACTTCGGGTTTAGAACCATTGCTGTCCGGTAAAAATAGAATAATTCTTTTTTCAAACGGCTGGTTGCGGTT
>CALKHN010000025.1 GCA_937991535.1 uncultured Sphingobacteriales bacterium | reverse complement strand
AAAAAATATTCAACCGGGCGTGCAGCCTTTTCTCATCATTGAAGGTGAGAGGGGAAAGGAGAAAGGGGAAAGGAGAAAGGAGAAAAAGAAAGGAAAAAAAGAAAGGTTGTAGAAGCGCGGCATGGTTTAAACGCGTCGCGAAATAAAAAATTTAAGATATCTGTAAATTTTTAGCAAAAATATTTTGTTGTAACTAATAGTATTAGTAGTTTGCATACTAAAATAATTAGTATGGCACAATCACTTGCTGGTCAAAACCTGAAATACCTTCGCAAACTGCGTGGATGGACGCAGGAAGAATTTGCCAATAAGTTGGGTATTAAACGTTCTTTGGTGGGTGCTTATGAAGAGGAGAGGGCAGATCCCCGTATAGATGTGCTGGAAAAGTTGGGGGATATGTTTAAACTCACCCTGGATGATCTGCTGCGGAAAGATTTGAGTGAAGTAAAAGGCAATTATTTAGCGAAGCGTAGGCAGCAAAAATTAATGTCGGAAAATAATCTCATCCATTTTGTGCCGGTAAAAGCCGCCGCGGGCTACCTGGCGGGATATGCCGATACGGAATTCATTGATGAACTCAATACGTTTACCCTGCCCATGCTGGCGGGAGGCAATTACAGGGCGTTTGAAATTGTTGGCGATAGCATGCTGCCTACACCCAGCGGTTCCATCATCGTGGGTGAAAAAATAAACAACCTCGATGAAGTCAAAAACAGTACCGCATTTATTGTCGTATCCCGCAATGAGGGTATCGTATACAAGCGTGTCGAAAAAAGCAATCGCAATAAAAGTAAAATTACCCTGGTAAGCGATAATCCTTCTTACCAGCCTTACCAGATAAATGCCGAAGATATTTTAGAACTCTGGCAGGCGCAGATGGTTATCACCAAAGTGGCCAGCCAGCAGCGCTGGGATGTAAATCAACTGGCTTCCCTGGTAAGCAACCTGCAGGAACAGGTAACAGTGCTCAAGAAGAAGTACAATTGAACCTGGTATACACTGAAGATAAGCCGCGATGTATGAAAATGCCTTTAGGCAGGACACCTATCCCGGTTCCTGGAAAATATATCTTTCATCATATTCCACTTCAAATTTTTCCAGGAATAGTTTATACTCCTGCAAAAATGTATGCTTCCGGTGATGTTCATTCTGATTTTGTATATACCGGATGACATCCGGCAATTGTGACTTGGCATAGGAAAAAACTCCATAGCCCGATTGCCATTCAAACCGGGTATTGCAGTACTTGTTATCATTAATCCATTTAGATGAGCCCGCTTTCACATCCTGCATTAAGTCTGCCATAGTTTGAGTAGCCCTGAAGCCTATAAGCATGTGTACATGACCGGGCATTCCATTTATTGCTATCATTTTGTGTTTATTCGTCTGAACAATACCTGTAACGTACCTGTATAAGTCATTTTCCCAACTACTATGTACCAGTGATGCCCTGTATTTTGGTGCAAATACAAATTGCAAATGAACCTGTGTGTATGTGTTAGCCATTTGGTCTTTATGTTTTCATTTATTTCATCTCTTTGGGCTTTACCCTTGTTGGGCTTATATAATGCCTTTAGGCATGTTATATTGGTAACCAGCAAGCGGGGCCGCGGAGAATGCCGTAGGCATGGTACAACTGTTCCTGTTTCCCCTACTTCTTCCCTGCATTGTTTTCTTTTACCCTGAACTTTACTATCCGTGCAATTAAGCTGAATGGAATGGGTTTATCTAACGGGAACTGCACAGAACCTTTACCCTGCTTGTATTTCGCAAGTTCTTTGGCAAACTGCTCATGCCCTGTTGGCGTGGCATAAAAGCCGATATGCTTTTCATAGCCTGCAAAATACACCAGTGGCTTACCATTCAACTTGTAAGCGGGCATCTGGTAGCTGATGCTTTCCACCGCTTCAGGGGCATTTTCCTTTATGATAGCCCGAACCTTATTTAAAAGCGCCTGTGTGTCTTCGGGAAAAAAAAGTATGTAATCATCTACATTTTTAAAATTTCCTTTCATGTTACAAAAGTTAAGTATTATTCAGGTCGCTCATTTTTATAATTACGTTTCCCACTTTTTGTCCTGTTTCAACATACCGGTAAGCATCAACAATTTGGTCTAAAGAATAGCTTCTGTCAATAACCGGTTTATATTTTCCTGCTGCTGCCAGATTTTTTAAAAAAATAACATCATCTTTATTGATTGAAGGAATCGGGAACAATACTTTTTTGCCACCGAACATTGGTGTTATAATAGCCAGGAAGGGGTTTTGCGACATATAGCCCAGTTCGGTTGACATATAAATTCCCTTATCCTTCAAAAGCGGCCGGCATTTTCCGAAGATGCTTTTACCAACGGCATCAAACACAACATCAAATTTCCTGTTCATCTTTGTAAAGTCCTGCCGGGTATAATCAATCACCTCACTGGCGCCAAGCGATTTTACCAATGCAATACTCTTCGTATCGCAAACAGCGGTAACGTCAGTATTAAAATATTTCAAAAGCTGAATCGCTGCAGAGCCGATAGCGCCGGTGCCTCCGTTAACCAGTATTTCCTGTCCGCTTTTAATTTTGGCCGCCCTTATATCGCACAATGCATAGTGGCCGCCTTCAGTAATGGGAGCAGCTTCTTCATACGATATGCCCGGAGGTATGGTTGATATAGCGTCATGCTCAGCCATGATCATATAACCGGCATGCGCTCCGAATTTCGAGTCGTTGTAACCCAGAACCCTGTCGCCGGCTTTGAAAGATGTCACCGCTTTGCCTGTTGTTTCAATTTCTCCTGCAAATTCACAGCCCAGTATCTTGTTTTTGGGTTTGAACAGCCCGCTGAAAAATCTCACAATAAAATATTCAGCGCTCCTGAACCCGCAGTCGGTACGGTTAACCGTTGCAGCGTGAACTTTAATAAGCACTTCATTTTCTTTTGGAACAGGTTTTTCTGTTTCTCTAACCTGAACCACTTCGGGTGGGCCATACCGTTCATAAAAAGCAGCTTTCATTTTGCTCATCTGTATGCAGTTATCATTTTGGTAAACTTAACCCAATAGCATTGGTTTTTAATAAGGAGGCTGAAGAATTAAAATACATTTAAAGTAGTGAATATATTTTAATCATACAAATCTCCCTGTGGCTGATATCAAATTTCTTCGTTACCGAAAGCATCTCCTTTAAACGGATAGACCTAAGCATTTTTCTTTCTGGTGCGTAAATACCCGCACTAAGTGAGAGAAACGTTGGAGTCAAGAATTTGAAAAGACCCCATCATGTTTTACTTATCTTGTGTTGCAATTCTATTGTTATGTCAAAAGAACTGAGAAAACAGCAAGCCCTGGAATACCACGCTAAGGGAAGACCAGGGAAAATTGAAGTGGTGCCTACCAAGGATGCAAAAACACAAAGAGATCTTTCGCTGGCGTATTCGCCTGGCGTAGCGGAACCCTGCAAGGAAATTCAAAAAGATGTGGAAGCCGTTTATAAGTATACAGCCAGAGGAAACTTGGTAGCTGTGATCAGCAATGGTACGGCTGTACTGGGTTTGGGTGATATTGGACCGGAAGCGGGAAAACCGGTAATGGAAGGAAAGGGCGTATTGTTTAAAGTATTTGCCGATATTGATGTATTTGACATAGAGATCAATGAAAAGGATCCGGAGAAGTTTGTGCAAATTGTAAAATCGCTTGAGCCCACTTTTGGAGGCATTAATCTTGAAGACATCAAGGCGCCGGAATGTTTTTATATTGAAAAGGCATTGAAAGAAACAATGCAGATACCGGTAATGCATGATGACCAGCATGGAACGGCTATTATTAGTTCAGCGGCATTGCTCAATGCACTTGAATTGCAGGGTAAAAAAATTGACAAAGTAAAATTTGTAGTAAATGGCGCCGGCGCTGCCGCAATGGCCTGTGTGCAACTATACGAAGCGCTGGGCGCTAAGAATAGCAACTTTATTTTGTTCGATAAAGAGGGTGTATTGTATAATGGCAGGGCAGGGCTCGACGATGTGAAACAACGGTTTGCCACTACCCGCAAAAAAGAACTCAGTTTACTCGACGCGATGCAGGGCGCCGATGTATTCGTTGGTTTGAGCGCTGCTAATACCGTTACGCCCGAAATGATCAAAAGTATGGCCAAAAAGCCCGTGGTATTCGCGTTGGCCAATCCCGATCCGGAAATTACATGGGAAGCGGCTACGGCTTCCCGTAAGGACATTATTATAGCCACCGGACGCAGCGATTATCCCAACCAGGTCAACAACGTGCTTGGCTTTCCTTATATTTTTCGCGGAGCGCTGGATGTACGGGCAACACAAATCAACGAAGACATGAAAATGGCGGCAGTAAAGGCTTTGGCAAATCTTGCCAAAACGCCTGTACCCGATATTGTAACCATGGCATATGGTGAAAAAAATATGCTATTTGGTCCTCATTATATTATACCCAAACCGCTCGATCCACGGCTTATTTCCACGGTTTCTCCTGCTGTAGCTAGAGCGGCTATGGAAAGCGGCGTAGCCAAACATCCGGTAGAAGATTGGGAAAAGTATAAAATTGAATTAGATGGCCGTTTGGGAAATGACAACCAGTTGTTCAGAGTAATAGGAAGCAAAGCAAGAAAAGACCCGCGGCGCGTGGTTTTTGCTGAGGCCGATAATGTGAAGATCCTTAAAGCAGCACAAATTGTGCTGGATGAAAATATCGCATATCCTATACTGTTAGGTGAGGAAAAAAAGATACATAAAATCGCCCGGGAAAATGGCATTGACCTGGAAGGTATACCCGTTATAGATCCCAGAAGTGAAGAATGGGATAAGACAAGACATGAGTTTGCCTCTCTCTATTTCAAAAAAAGACAACGCCGGGGCATCAATCGTTACGAAGCATCCAAGATCATGAAAGACAGGATCCGCTTTGCCTGTATGATGGTCAATACGGGAGATGCAGATGCGGTAATTGGCGGACTTACCCGTAATTATCCTGAAACCGTAAGGCCGGCTCTGGAAATAGTAGGAACGGAAAAGGGAGTGAATAAAATTGCGGGCATGTATATCATCGTTACTAAAAAAGGCCCGCTGTTCCTGGCCGATACCACGGTAAACTTTAACCCTACAGCAGAAGAACTTGCCGACATCACCCTGATGGTAGCGGGAGAAGTAAAAAATTTTGGTATTACGCCACGGGTGGCCATGCTCAGTTATTCTAATTTCGGCAGCAGCAATACAAGTGAGGCCATAACGGTTCGAAAGGCCCGTGAGTTCCTGAAGCAAAGAAGCCCGGATCTTATAGTTGATGGGGAAATGCAGGCCATCCTCGCTTTTGACAAAGAAATACTAAAGGAAAATTATCCTTTCAGCGAGTTGGTGGATATGGACGTGAATATCCTTATTTTCCCGAACCTGAGTGCCGGCAATATTGCGTATAACCTGTTGCAGGAATTGGGTGGCTTTGATACCATTGGACCCGTGCTGCTGGGTTTGGCCAGGCCTGTACATGTGCTGCAATTGGGTAGTTCGGTTAGAAGTATTGTAAACATGGTACTGATTGCAGTAGTAGATGCACAGCAAAAATGTCCCGTAAAGCCCCGCGATTCCGGCAGGGAGCAGCCCTGGTGGAAAAAAAGTAAAAAAATAAACGACACGGTATAAAAGGAAATCGCGGATATGATACCGCAGGGCGGAATGTTATCCATCTTCGCAACGGTTAAAGAACAAGCTATAAACCAACTGCGGAGAAATAATACAGATGGTTCGTACCTCACTATGACAATACAAGGGTGTACAACGGTTCGTACCTCACCTTGAAAAACTATAGGAGTGTACAACGGTTCGTACCTCACCATGAGAAACTGTAGGGTAGGTTCGAATATTGTACTACAGTTCAGCCACTCCATTTTGCTTGCCATGCTAACGCAGGAACCATCTATCTTCGCAATGATCAGACCATAAACTACAGGTGATTCGTTCCTGCCATGGCATTACAGGAATATGCATTGGTTAGTGCTTCGCCGGGCCGCCTCGTTATTTTATTTTGCTGTTGATATAATCAACCTGTTCCTGAATTTCTGCGGCATTGGAGGAAATATTCTTCATAGAAGATTTTTGAGTAGCTATGGTTTTGAGCAGTACATTGTTTACAAAAGGATAAATATCCTTTTGATAGGCAGATGGAATCTGGTCACGGAATAATACCAGGGCATCTGTAGCTTTTTTTACAGCATCGGTATTATTGAGCTGAATGGCATAATATGCAATGGTATTCGCATTTTCTACTTTTGCCTGCCCAAAAGGTAGTGCGTTGTACCAGTCAAGAACATAATCCAAATCTTCCACCTTACTGTTTTCGGCAAATACATTGCTTATCGCTTCGGCCATTTTGTCTTTCGTTTTCGTTGCTGATAATCTTTTTGCTTCGGCATAGGCCGCGGGTTTATCAAACTGGTTCAGCGACAATATGGCCGCTCCTGCCACGCTGTAGGAAGAATCGTTAACGCTTTTTTGTATCAGTTCCCTGTAAATGGGCTTATCATAAATACTCAAAGCCATTAAAGCTTCAGCCCTTACTGTAGGTTCCTGGTCGCCTTTGGCAACAGAAAAGATGGTAGACTCAAGGGCTTGCTTTACATTTTCCTTTTTTAGATCTGCCGAATGGAGTGCGAAAATTCTCAATTCATGATACCTGTCCTTCAAAGCGGTTTTTAACAAATCCACGGCTGCAGTGCTGTCCTGCAGTGAAGCGCATGCGTTTATAGCTTCTCTCCTGTCAACATATAACCCCGCTGTATGATACTGGTGTATATAGTTTGCAAGTGATTTACCTGTTTCTTTCTTTTCACAAAGCAATATTTTATTTCCGTCAAAATTTACAAGATCGGGTTGGGTACCAACTTTAAATGAAAAGGTCTGGTCTTTTTTATCAACCCAAACATCATGGCGGGTTTTATTCTTTCCATTGTATATGTCTATGGCTACCGGTAAAACAAAGGCCGGTTCAGACTGAGTTTGTTTTACACTCACTGAAACGGTTTTGCTGCTGTCGTTGTAGGCATAATGGATGTTGAGTTTGGGATGTCCGCTGCCAAAATACCACTGGTTAAAAAACCAGTTCAAATCCCTGCCGCTTACTTCTTCAAGTGCCAGGCGCAACTGGTGCGCTTCGGCATTATTGAATTTGTGGGTAGTAAGATACAGGTTGAGGCCCTGGTAAAACGCATCTTCACCCAGGTAGGTTTTCAGCATATTCAATATCCTCCCACCTTTTTGATAGCTCACCAGGTCAAACATGTCGTCTTTATCCTTGTAATGATAACGAACCAATATTTTCCTGGCATCCTCCGGACTGCTCAGATACTGCTGCATATCCTTATAATTTTCAGCATCTCCGGCATCTTTACCGTATTTGTATTCATTCCATAACACCTGGCTGAAATTGGCGAAGGATTCATTTACGGTGAGATTGCTCCAGCTTTTAGCTGTAACATAGTCGCCGAACCAGTGGTGAAAAAGCTCGTGAGCAATGGTGCTTTCCCAGCTATTGCCATCAAGCAATTGCCTGGAGTCCTGTTGAGCACTTTCCTGGTGCATGGTAGCCGTGGTGTTTTCCATAGCCCCGCTCACATAATCTCTTCCGGTAATTTGTGAATATTTGGGCCAGGGATATGAAACGCCGGTAATTTTTTCAAAAAAAGAAATCATTTCTGGCGTGTTAACAAAAATTTTTCTGGCAACACCGGCATATTCTTTTTCTACATAATAACTTACCTCTTTTCCTTTGTAAGTGTCTTTCACAACTGCGTAATCGCCAACGCCTATAAAAAAGAGATAAGGAGAGTGGGGGAGGTCCATCTTCCAGTAATCGGTTCTTGTACCATCTGCATTTTTTTGCTGCTGCAAAAGTTTACCATTGCTGAGCGTTACATATTTAGAAGGTACAACCAGGAAAAACTCCTGGGTACATTTCTGATTTGGTTTATCAATGGTAGGGCACCATACAGAGGTGCTTTCTGTTTCACCCTGCGTCCAGATCTGAGTAGGCTTATTTTTATCTTCGCCGCGTGGATTAATAAAATACAATCCTTTATCATCTCTTATGGCCTCACTTCCGCCTTTGGCAAGTTCATCGGGCTTTGAAATATATTTGATATATATTTTATATTGCTCTCCTTTCTTATATACCTTGTCTAATTTGATGTATAGCTGCTTGCCATCATATCGGTATTTTAAAGGGGTAGTAACCGTCCGTTTTGCAATGGCAACGGCTTCTATTTCCATTCCTTTGGCATCTAATACAAGTGAATCCGTGTTATAAAAATGAGGCTCAAGTGTTATCCATACCTTTCCGTACATATACGCCTTCTCATAGTCGAAGCGGGCCTCTAATTTGGTATGCACGAGATCATTTATTTTTTCCGGTACTGCCCGGTAAATGCTCGTCAGCGAATCGGTGGTTGTACCGGCAGTTTGCGCCTGGAACAATGCGGGAAATGCGGCAATGAATAATAGTCCTAATAATTTTTTCACGTTATAATTGAATTTGATAAAAGAATGTTGTCAAAAAATATACCCCCTTCACCATTTTAACAGTTTACATTGCGTGTATCAGTACACAATAATACTAACATTTATTACGATTTATTAACGCTGTACAATTCCGGTATAAATAAGCAGATAATGTTTTTTTTATATGAGTGGCGGCGGTTTCATCTTTTCCAGTAGTTTTGTTAGGGTTTACCGAAACGCAAACCGTGCTGAAGTAAGAAAAATTTTTAGATTAATGAACGTACTGCGAAAACTGGTTTTTATTTTCCTTATCTGTTTGCTGGTTAAAATTGTTTTTAGCCAGCAGCAATATTATATATACATTCAATCTGATAATCAGCAGGAATTTTATGTACGCACAGGTTCACAAACCTTCAACTCTTCGGGAAACGGTTACCTGGTCATTCCCGGGTTCGAAAAAAATACGTACGAAATTATAATTGGTTTTCCGGGTAAAAAAGAACCGGAGTGGCGCTTTAATTGTACCATCAGCGAAACAGACCTTGGATTTGTGTTAAAAACTAAGGGTAAAGATGGCGTAGAATTGCTTAGCCTTAAGCAAAAAGAAGGATTGAAGGGAACGGTGGTTGAACGCCGGGAAATAAAAGAAAGCAATGTTGTTTCGCCTTCCGGAATGATCAGTAATGATCGGTTTTCTTCCATGCTCGCCGATGTGGTGAATGATCCTACCATCCGGCAGCAGCTTGTAATTATTGAAAAGGAAAGGGGCCCTGCGGGTGTTGTAAATGACGATTCTGCCAAAGCTTTACATGCCAGTGTATCTCCGGCGCAAACAGCTATTAATAAGGAAGAGGACAAGGTTGCCCGGGTATCGCCACCTGCAACAGGAATACCTGTGGAAGCAAAGTCTGATACTGCAACTGCAGTGGCAGAAAAAGCAGTACCGTTTGTTGTAAGGGAAATAGAGAAAACCGATACTGTACAAACGGAAAAATCATTCAAAGCGGGGGCAGAGGAAATGTCCGGAAGTGCAGTAGTGACCTCCGCAGAAAAAAAATATGAACCTTTTGTAGTAAAAGAAATTGGGAAGAATGATATTCCCAGAAACACATCCCCGGAAAAAGCCGGTATAGAAAACAGCACAGATAACAATAAAGAGGTAAAATATCTTCCTTTTGTTATAAAACCTGTTGATAAGAAAAATAATAATGAAAATAGAACTGCAAAGTCTGAAACAGGTGAAAAGGCTGCTGCTGAAATAGTTCCGGTAGAAACTGATGTACCATTGGTTGTAAAAAAGGAAGATAAAGCCCTATCCGTTGAAAAAGAAAAATCCGGCAGATCCGGCTCAGGCGAGAAAGATAAGGATTCAGCAAGGCTCTCTCCGAAAGAAAAACAATCACCGGCTGAGAAAAAATCAGTATTATCTTCTGTAAAAAAAATATTGGAAAGAAAAAGCAGGGATGGTACTGATCTGATTTATGTTGACGAAAATACAGAAGGCACAAAAGACACTATTCGTATATTCATCCCCGTTGTACAATAAAATAATTCATCATTTTTTGAACCCGGCAATCGCTACCCCTTTATGAATTTGGCCGTTAGTACCCGTTCACCGTGTTGCAGTTTTATAAAGTATACTCCCTCCGATAAAGCATTAATGGAAACAGTTCCGCCAGTATTTTGTCCGCTCAGCACTAATTTTCCTCTGATATCATATATGTAATATGCTTTCGGGGTAAGCAGCTTCTCATTGTTGAGCCGCAGCGTAAGAACCGTTGCTGCAGGATTGGGAAATATAGTCAAATGCGATTCTGTACCGGTATCAGTTTGCAGATCTGGCGACGCGCTGGTGTTCCATGGTTCTTGTAAAGCAGTGGAATAAAGGAGCGTTTCCCTGGGGGCAGCTGGTGCAAATAAATCATGTATCCTTTGCCGTTGCCCAATAGTAAACATATGCAAACAGGCATCATCCGAAAAATCCATAAAGTTCATAAACATGTCGCCACCAGGGCTTTGGTTGCATCCGTTTTTGGTGATTTTAGGAAACGAAGAACAACCGCTGCTGTATGTTTTTTGAGGGGGCGTATCTTCAACGTCGTCGCTTCCGCAATCCGTATCGCCCCAAAGATGCTTGAGGTTCAGCCAATGTCCTACCTCGTGTGTGGTTGTTCTGCCTTTATTATAGGCCGAGCTGGTATTGCCTGCAGTACCAAATGCATCCGTGCGTATTACAACTCCGTCTTTTTCAGGCGACGCACCCGGGAAAGTAGAATAACCCAGTAAACTTTTGGTGAGATTACAAACCCATATATTAAGATAATAACGACTGTTCCAGGCATCATTGCCGCCCGATACAGAAAACTTCATTTTATCATCCTGCTGCCAGTATAAGCGATCTGTTTTTTTTCGGATAATTCCGGTAGTAGCGCGGCCTTCGGGATCGGCTTTTGCCAGTTCAAACTGAACCCTGCAGTCGGCGGCTAATGGTGCAAAAAAAGATGGTATCCGGGCAGTATCATCATTTAGCTTTCTGAAGTCTTTGTTTAATATATCAAGCTGTGACTGTATTTGCGCATTACTGATGTTCTGCTCTTCATTATTATACAATACGTGTATTACAACCGGAATGGTAATCAGTGGCATATCCGCGACATCGCCGCCCTGCTCTTTTTTTGATATGGAGGAACGAATTTTTGAATTTTGTTCAAGTTGGGTATAACGCATACGCAATGCCTCATCATTATTGAGCTGACTTTGCCAATATTCATTTGTTGCACAGTTGCGCTGTGCAGCAGCCCACATTGAAATGCAGCAAATGATGCTGATGAACAGAAAAGATTTCATTGGCTGATTTTTATAATCAGCTTTTCAATGTGATATTAAATTTAAAGGCATTGATCCGGGTCGTGAAAGTGAGGCCCTGCCTTGTTTTCGATTTTTACAGAGGATAAACAGACGGTTGGAAATCAGGCGTATTGGACGAGGTTTGGCCTCGTGTTTTGAATCATTACCGAAAGCAAAGTAATCTAAAATTTGTCACCGGGGCAATCCGCGGTTGCAGTTTTCGACGATCGTCTGGTAATTACCGGTTAAAATATCGTTTAACCAGCATACATCGTGCTCAAAACTTTATTTTTGCAGCAATTGGTTGTGATATGATAAAAAATGTATTCGTTTACGGTTGTTGCATGCTTTTACTCTGGTCCTGCAATAACAATGATCGTTCGACTGGCTCAGAAACTGATGTTTCTGCAAACAACATACCTGCTCCCTCCCCGGTTGGTTATTCGGTACAGAATATTTATCCGCACGATACCTCTGCGTTTACGCAGGGACTGGTGTATTATAACGGTTATCTGTATGAAGGCACCGGGCAAAAAAAAGAGTCTACCCTGCGAAAGGTGGATTACAAAACGGGAGTTATTCAAAAGAAGATTGATATAGATCCTGATTTGTTTGGCGAAGGCATTACTATTTTGAATGACACGCTGTACCAGTTAACATGGGAGGATCATGTTGTGCTTGTATATAGTCTTAAGGATTTAAAACAGGTTCGCACGATATACTGGAATAAAGAAGGTTGGGGACTTACACACGATAATGTAAACCTTATCATAAGCGATGGAACTGATAAACTGTATTTTGTTCGTCCGGGTGATTTTAAATTAATGAATATTGTATCGGTGCACAATCACCTCGGCCCGGTTAACAACCTCAATGAACTGGAATACATTAACGGTTACGTATATGCGAATCAATGGGAAACCAATTATATTCTGAAAATAAATCCTTCTTCGGGAATTGTGTCGGGCATACTTGATTTCACAGATGCGCTTAAGCGGTTTGCGAACATTAACTACGATAAGAAATCTGTGCTGCAGGGCGCCGTGCTGAATGGCATTGCGTGGGATTCGGCATCTAACCGTTTGTTTGTAACCGGCAAACTATGGCCAAAAATGCTGGAGGTGAAGCTGAATTAAGTTTAAAGTTTACTTTATAGTCATCCTTGTGTTACCTGAAATCTGAAACCTGTAACAAGACAAATATGTTGATAGCTGAAAGCCCACTGCTGAAAGCTGATGCCCACTACGATTTTTTCATGCGATATTTCTTGGCAACCTTAGGATTGTTAAAATACTTATCCAGTTCCTCAGGTGAATCGCCAAACTCAACCACGGGAACTTCAATCAATTGCATTTGGATCTGTTTAAGTTCATCCCTGAGCTTTTGTGTTTTATTAAGCAATTCGGGATCTTTTTCACCTACAAGCAAATTATTTTGCAGCAGGTAGTCTAAGCGTTTGATGCTGTTGCGTACAAGGGTGGCGGAATTTTGTTCTTCTTTTTTAATAGGCGCTACCGATTCTTTTACAGGAACCATAGCCACACCTACACTGGGTAATATCTTCCCTGCCGTTTTCTGACCATCGGTGGGTAAGGAAGAAAAAACAGTTCCTCCCAAAGAGGACGCCGCTGAGGTAAGATCAAAGGTAGTGCGGGTTCCGCGTGTGGATTTCACCGCTTTATCCAGTTCCATAAATGTGGCTTTAAGCCGGTTCGAATACGACTGGATATTTCTTACTACTTCATTGTATTCAAGTACCTTTTGCGGGTAATTTATATTTTCTCTTACCACGATACGAATGGTTGCTGTATCTCGCACATTAAACTTATTGGCGCCCACAAAATTAACGATCACTTCCCTAAGCTTATCTTTGTCAGTTGGTTTAACAAAACCAAATGGCGGCGACCATTTAAAATCATCTCCGCATTTGGCTACTGTTCCAATGGTTTTAACCGGGTAGTTGCTTGTCATTGTAATGTTTTCAATCGGAAAGTTCCCGTCTTCACATTGTACTTTAAAACTAATGCTGTCTCCCTCGTCTACATATACTATATTGTTAACACTGGGTTTTATTTTTGAAGGAATGATCTCCGTATTAAAAAACAGCAGCGTAAATGAAGTATCTATTTTGTCTTTCGGGTCGTCGAGATTCTGCACGCCGAGATTTACCTTATATTCAAGATCGTACTTGAGCCTGCCGGAAAGAAAGAACGCTTTTTCGGCCTTAAAAGTTAAAAGCCCGCTGTTTCTTTCAACCTTTAATCCAACAGGAGAATTTGTTAAAAACCAATAATACTGGGACTGGTCTTTATTGATGTCCAGTTTATATTGCAGGGTAGAGTCCACATGCAATGTAATATAGGGATTAAGGTTCCTGATTCTCAGTGCCGTGTCTTCCTGGGGAATAGTCCGGAAAATAGTATCAGTTTTAGCCGTGTCTATTTTCAGTGAATCTGTAACCTGGGAAAATACAGGGAGAGCGAAACCTAAAGATAAAACCAGAATAAAAGCAAACTTATTAGTGATCAATTTGCTGGTTTTTTAGTGGGTTAAAAAATTTAGTAAAGCAAATTTAAATGTTTTCTTTCAAACTTCAGCCAAAGTATAACGCTTAATCCTGTGTACCCGTTATTTGTAATGGCTGAACGTTAAAAATTTAAATTTATGAAAAATAAAGCTGGCCCCTGTGAGAGCCAGCCAGCCTCAAAACCAATACGCCTCGTTTGTATGAAAAGTTAAAACCCTTATCATTGAATCTCTATTTGCTTGCTAACGGCCTGTGCTTCTGCTTTCTTGGGTATATGCACTTTTAATATACCATCTTCATATTTGCCCTGGATATTTCCGGAATCAATTTTATCATTCAATGTAAAACTGCGTTTAAAACTGTTGTGTTTAAATTCCCGGCGTACAGTCTTATACTCTTCACTTTTGCTTTCTTCCTTTTGTTCGTAGGAAATGGTCAATACCTCATTTTCTACATTAATTTTAATATCTTCTTTTTTTAAACCCGGAGAACTGAGTTCAAGATGATAGGCATCTTTCGTTTCATGGATATTTACAGGTACGGATTTCCACTGAACTGTTTCATCATCCTTACCAAAACCTGCAAATTCATTAAACCAGTCATCCAAAAAACTATTGTAGGTCCTTTTTACCGGTGAACCGTTTACTTTTAAGAGTGTCATAATTTGTTATTTTAAATTATTAATGATTTTTTGTAACAGTCTGAATTGATCAAACTGTGTTCCATCCATATAAAAGATGATTTTTTTGCAGATGAAGTCATTAGAAGTAAATAAAATAAGACAAAATGTCACACATTTTTTTATTTTAATGACAATGCGACGCAAGTCTTAATAAGGAAAGATTTGATTAACTTTGTAGCACCGAAAATTTAAATCAAACTAAAATATTTAAGAAATGTATCCCGAAGAAATTGTAATACCAATGAAAGAGGAGTTAACCGATAACGGCTTCAATGAATTATTAACTCCGCAGGAAGTGGAAAATGCTTTGGAACAGAAAGGCACAACTTTAGTAATGATCAATTCTGTATGTGGCTGTTCAGCAGGAAGTGCCCGGCCGGCGGTACTGATGGCTGTAGCAAATGCTTCTAAAAAGCCTGATCAGCTTACTACAAGTTTTGCGGGTTTTGATATTGATGCTGTTACTACTTTAAGAACGCACCTTCTGCCTTATCCGCCATCATCTCCTTCAATAGCGCTTTTTAAAGACGGTCAGTTGGTGCATTTTATTGAACGTCATCAAATAGAAGGAAGACCGGCTCAGCTTATTGCCAGCAATCTTATTGCTGCATTTGACGAGTACTGTAATTGATTATGATTTATTCTTTGGAATCCCGTTCTTTTGAGAGCGGGATTTTTTTATGGCGGGTTTGTCGTATCTGCATGCAGGCAAATTCTATTTCAATTATTTATTCTTATAACCTATTTGTTTGTTTCGGTTTCCATGTCATGTAAAATATAGGGTTTATTTTATTTCAATCCACAATTTTAAAGTAACATTGTGCCTTATACTAATTGTGTAACATGTATCCCAACCTTTATTTTTTTCTTAAAGATGCTTTTGGAATTGAGCCTTGGGCATGGACGAAATTTGTGAACGCTTTCGGTTTTTTTGTTGCTATTGCATTTATTCTCTCTGCTATTGTGCTGGCTAAAGAACTAAAACGAAAAGAAAGGGAAGGACTTTTGTTTCCGGTAGAAGAAACAATCATTATTGGTAAACCTGCTTCTTTATCCGAATTATTGGTTAACGCATTATTGGGTTTTATAGTGGGGTATAAAGCATTGGGTATTTTTCTCAATAGCGATCAAATAACTCCCCAGGAGTATATTTTTTCCGGCAAAGGCAGTTTCGCGGGGGGTATTATACTGGCATTGATTTTTGCAATACTCAAATACCGTGAAAAGGGAAAGCAAAAACTTGCAAAGCCGGAAAAAAGAAAGATACGGGTATGGCCACATGAAAGAGTAGGCGACATTACCATATATGCCGCTATATTTGGATTCATCGGCGCCAAAATTTTTGATAACCTTGAAAACTGGGACAGGTTTGTACAAAACCCCATTGAAAATTTATTCTCGCCCAGTGGTCTTACTTTTTACGGGGGATTAATTTGCGCTACAGCGGCCATTTTGTGGTATGCCCGCAGAAAGAAGATCAGCATCCGGCATCTTGTTGATGCTGCTGCCCCTACTTTAATGCTGGCCTATGCCTTAGGACGGATTGGTTGCCAGGTGAGTGGGGATGGCGATTGGGGTATTTTAAACAGCGCCTATGTAACCAACGCTTCCGGAAAGGCGGTAGAAGCAGGGCCCGGAGATTTTGAAAAAGCACTTGAAACGCATAAAACAATTTATTTAAGCGAATTTGGAACCGATAGCATACCGCGTATGGCGGTAAAAGCACCGGCTTTTCTTCCCAAATGGACGGTAGCCTACGCTTATCCGCATAACGTAAACGAACAGGGCTTTAAAATGGCCGATTGTACGGGAGATCATTGCAATGCCCTGCCTGTTCCTGTTTTTCCCACCCCTCTTTACGAGATCATTGCCTGTTTTGCTCTGTTTCTGGTATTGATGGCCTTGCGGAAAAAAATCACCATTCCGGGGCAAATGTTTTCCATTTATTTAATATTGAATGGGGTGGAGCGATTTTTTATTGAAAAGATCCGCGTAAATACCAAATATGATATTTTTGGCTTTCATCCCACACAGGCAGAAATTATATCCACCCTGTTAATTATAACGGGTATTTTGCTTTTCTTTTGGTTTAAAAACTATGCCCGTTCTGTGTCTCCTCAAAAAGCATAAGTGAAAACTGGGTTTAGTGTGTTTCATATGAAGCGCCCGCTGGTATAATCATACAACGTTCCATAATTTGCTGCTTAACTTATCTTGATAGTACTATGTATTACCAAATATCATTGATTTAAGCCGTTTATTGCAAAACTATGTACTATGCATTGCAAAGTACCATAGATTTGTCTCATAATTATTAAGAGACAAAATAAGACTGCAATGAAAAAACTATTTATACTACTGGTTGTTGTTAATTTCGGCATACTATCCATACAGGCGCAAACACAAATCAGATCAAAAATAACGGGCGTCGTAAAAAATGGTGAAAAAGCCATAGAAGCGGCTACCGTTACCCTGTTGTCGGCTAAAGATTCGGGAGTCGTTAAAATTGAAGTAACAGATAAAAACGGAAAATTTGAAATTGTTTCTTTCGGAAAAGGTGAATTTCTGTTGCTGATCAGTTCTATAGGATTTGAAAAGAAATATACCCGTGCTTTTCAGGTTTCCTCCAAGGGGGGCGATATTCAAACAGGCGCCACGCTGCTTGTACCGGAAAGCAGGGATATGAAAACCGTGGTTGTAACCGCTAAAAAGCCCCTGATTGAACAAAAGATAGATAAGCTGGTAGTGAATGTTGATGCTGCACCTACCAATGCCGGAGCTACGGCAATGGAAGTGCTGGAAAAATCACCGGGCATCACTGTAAATAATGACGGTGTAATAAGTTTGAAAGGAAAAGCCGGCGTTGTTGTAATGATGGATGGCAAGCCTACCTATCTTTCTGCAGAAGACCTGGCTAACCTGCTCAAAAATACGCCTGCTTCTGCCATTGACCAGATAGAAATCATGAGCAATCCCTCTTCCAAATACGATGCCTCCGGCAATTCGGGTATTATCAATATCAAAACCAAGAAAAGCCTGAAGATGGGATTGAACGGGAGTATAATGATAGGCGCCACTGCCGGTTTTTTTCCAAAGGGAGGTGTTTTATATGTGCAGCCAAAGTCGCAGAACAGCCTCAATTTTAACTACAGAAAAAACAAGATCAACATTTTTGGCAGCTATAATCCCAATTTCAATAAGCGCAGGAATGAGTTGTCCATTATGCGGAAGTTTTATAATGAAGATGGAACTTTGAACGCCTCAGCGGCTTTGGGTACCACCTTTAACGGAAATGCGGACAATCACAGCGCCAAACTGGGCGCCGATTATTACATTAACGATAAAAACGTGCTGGGCGTAGTGTTTACGGGGTTTGGTTTTTTTGGAGATTTTACACCATCTACCATATCCAATATTTATAATCCTGATGGCAGCCTGCAATCGGGCCTGTACTCCACTACAGATAATAATATCAAGTTCAGGAACTATACCGGCAACCTCAATTACAAACATAGTTTCGACAGTTCGGGAAGAGCGTTTACCGTTGACCTTGATTATGTGAAATATGATAATATTTCTGATATTTTGTTAACAACAAACGTATTGGATAAATGGGGCAGCACCATGGGTGAGCCTATACTGCTCAGGGGGCACCTGCCTTCCAGTATTGATATCTATTCTTTTAAAAGCGATTATGTGCACCCGTTTAAAAATGATTTTAAAATTGAAACCGGTATAAAAGTCAACTACGTAAAAAACAACAACATTGTTGATTACAAACGTCACGATGGCGAAGAGTGGAAAAATGACTATCGTTCCAATCATTTTATTTATGAAGAAAATATTAATGCAGCGTATATAAATGTAAATAAAAAGCTGAGTGAAAAATGGAGCGCCCAGGCTGGGTTGAGAGCCGAAAATACCAATACAAAGGGCTACCAGGTAACGAATGATTCAACTTTTAAAAGGCATTATACCAACCTGTTTCCCACCGCCTTTGTTAGCTATGCGGTTAACAAAAATAACCAGCTTACGCTTTCGTATAGCCGCAGGGTAAACCGGCCCAATTACCAGGATCTCAATCCATTCATTTATTTCCTTGATTCATTAACCTATCAGAAGGGTAATCCCTACCTGCTGCCGCAGTTCAGTCATAATATTGAATTAAGCCATTCCTTTAAAGGGAAATTTATTACAACCCTTAATTACAGCAGAACCACGGATGTGATTTCGCAGATACTGAGGCAGAATACCGACGAAAAAACAACTTTTCAAACCACTGAAAATGTATCCGGGTTCAGAAATATGGGATTGTCGGTTACCGCTCCCTTTAAATGGACATCATGGTTCAATTCAAATCTTTTTGTAAACGTATACAACAATCACTACAAAGGCATATACAACGGAGATCCGATTGATGCTTCCAATACAGCGTATATGATAAACCTCACCAACAGCTTTACTTTGGCTCAGGGATTTTCAGCAGAGCTGAGTGGCTTTTACCGCTCAAAAGGGTTAAATAATTTATTGGTGATGAACGAAATGTACCAGATGACCATTGGTTTGCAAAAAACGCTCATGAAAGGAAAATCAACAGTACGCCTTAATTTCCGGGATCCTTTTGGCTGGCAGAAGTTTGGCGGTTACATGAAGTATGGAGATGTGGATGTAACAATAAAAAATCGCTGGGACAGCCGCCAGGTTACGGCCAGTTTTACCTACCGTTTTGGAAAAAATACGATCGCGCCATCCCGCAGAAGAGCAACAGGTGTTTCCGAAGAATTAGACCGGGCGGGGCAGGCAAATTAATATTTCCAATTTCAGATCTCAAATTTGAAATTTCAAATGATCAAATAGGTTAGTTTCTCATGTTTTGGTTTTAGATCCCACTGTTCCCAGTGGGATTTTTTTTGATTTACCCGGCAGTTGTTTAATAAATCATCCATGCCTGTACATGCTTTATCTTTGAAGCAAAATAATCAGCACCATGGCGTACAAAAATCAGCAGGAATTTATTGATGCATTAGACAGGGCAGGGGAATTGTTGAGAGTAAAAACTTATGTGGATCCGCGCCTTGAAATGGCCGAGATAACAGACAGGATAAGCAAAAGCGGTGACGGCGGCAAGGCAATCTTGTTTGAGAATACCGGCAATGAATTCCCGGTGCTGATGAATGCATACGGCAGTGAAAAAAGAATGGGGATGGCCTTAGGTGTGCAGCACCTGGATGATGTAGCCAAAGAAATTGAAAACCTTTTTAAACTGCTTACCAAACCCAAAGAAAGTATTATTGATAAGCTGAATCTTTTGCCTAAGCTGGGCCAGTTTGCATCATGGATGCCTAAGGTAAAAAAAGGAAGAGGAACCTGCCAGGAAGTGGTAATGGAAAACCCCGACCTGGGAAAATTGCCTGTAATTACCTGCTGGCCCAAAGATGGCGGACCTTTTATTACGTTGCCCGTAATTCATACCAAAGATATAAACACCGGCATCCGGAATGTTGGGATGTACAGGATGCAGGTTTTTGGGCCAACACTTACGGGTATGCACTGGCATAAGCATAAAGTATCGGCTAAGCATTACAATGGCTATAAGCTGGCTGGAAAGCGTATGCCCGTTGCCGTTGCCCTTGGCGGCGATCCTGTGTACGCTTATTCGGCTACGGCGCCACTGCCCGAGAACGTGGATGAATATATGCTGGCGGGTTTTTTAAGGAAAAAGAAAGTTGAACTGGTTAAATGTATTAGCCAGCCGGAGCTGGAAGTGCCGGCCGATGCTGATTTTGTAATTGAAGGCTACGTTGATCCGCACGATGAATTGATATGGGAAGGTCCCTTTGGCGATCATACAGGGTATTATTCTCTTCCCGACTGGTATCCCCGCTTTCATGTTACCTGCATCACCCATAAAAAAAAACCGGTATACCCGGCTACCATCGTGGGAATTCCCCCGCAGGAAGATGCCTGGCTGGGAAAAGCCACCGAAAGAATTTTTCTGGCGCCCATCAAAATGACAATGGTGCCGGAGATCATTGATATGGAAATGCCGGTTGAAGGTGTTTTTCATAACCTTGTAATTGCCAAAATAAAGAAAGCGTTCGCCGGGCAGGGACAAAAAGTGATGTATGCCATGTGGGGCGCCGGACAAATGATGTTCAATAAAATATTGGTTATAGCAGACGAACTTGCCAATATTCAGGACTATACTAGTTTGGCACAGCAGGTATTTAAAAATCTTGATGTATCCAAAGATGTCATTTTTGCCACTGGTCCAATGGACGTGCTGGATCATAGCTGCAGCAAAATGGGTTTTGGCGGAAAAATGTGTATTGATGGCACGCGAAAGTTTGAAGAAGAACTGGAGGAACAGCACCAGTTGCAAACGATAAACCAAACAATAGACCAGGCACACCTGTTATCTGCTTTTCCCGAAATAGCATCGGTTAATACGGCACTGCCTGGTATAGGCATACCCTGCCTGATTATCGCTGTCAGAAAAAATAAAAAAGGACATGTAAAGGAATTGCACGAACGAATTTGCACTCAGGTTGCCGCGATAGAAAGCATTAAGATGATCTTGTACGTAGAGTACAATGTAAACCCGGCCAACCTGCCTGTAGCGTTATGGCGGTTTTGTAATAACCTTGATCCCAAAAGGGATAATTTTTTGTTTGAGTATCCTTCTGCTGCACAACCGGGCAAAACATTTTGTTGCCTGGGACTGGACGGTACGCGCAAAACCAAAGAGTGGGATAATTTTCAGCGGGATTGGCCCAATATTATTGTGGCAGATGATGCTACTATTAAAGCAGTAGATAGAAAATGGGATGCGCTTAATATCGGCAGGTTCATTCCTTCCCCTTCACTGCAATACAAAAGCCAGATGTATGGAAGTGAAGCTGTGGTAGAAGATTAAACAAAATGCTGAAGCTTAATTGCCGGGGTATATATAAAAAAATTGAGGCCCATGGAAATGAGCCCCCTTTAGTTTCAACCCTAAACCCTTGAGAAAGATGTAATTGATATAACTAAGATTATGCCAAATTTTGCAAAATGATATTATTTTTTTAAATTTTTATCAGAAAAGATCCTTCACTAAGTATTTGCATTTAGTATTTTTCCAGGGTACTAAAGAAAAAGCTTCCTTCTATCAATGCATTTTCATTGCTGTCGCTGCCGTGTATGGCATTTCTGCCTACATTTTCGGCAAAAAGCTGGCGGATTGTGCCGGCATCCGCTTTTGCAGGATCGGTAGCTCCAATTAGTTTACGAAAATCTTCTACCGCATTGTCTTTTTCAAGAATAGCTGCAACAAGAGGTCCGCTGCTCATAAAATCAACCAGTTCACCATAAAAAGGGCGTTCCTTATGGATGGCATAAAATGCACCCGCTTTTTCTTCTGAGAGCGATGTAAGCTTTAAAGCTACAATACGAAAACCGGCTTTAACGATTTTATCCAAAATAGCTCCGGTATGACCATTCGCAAAGGCGTCCGGCTTGATCATGGTAAAAGTAATATTGCTCATATTTTTTTCTTTAGGGCAGCAAAGGTAATGGTTTAGCCTAAAAAAGATTTGACCGAATGCGTATTATAATTGATTTTTGCGGCTTTGTATGAAACCCATCCAGGAAATTTATCCATTATTGAATACGCCGCGCAATGTAGTTGTTACCATGCATCAGAAGCCTGATCCCGATGCTATGGGTTCTGCTTTAGGGCTTGCAGCGGTATTGGCTCAATTGGGGCATGAGGTTACGGTTATTTCTCCTACCAATTGGCCCGACTTTTTGAAATGGATGTCCGGTTCAAAAGCGGTTATAGATTATGAAGCTGCCAGGGAAAAGGCCAATACTGCTTTAGATAAAGCGGAATGGATATTTTGCCTGGATTTTAATGCTTTGTACCGAACAAAGCATATGGCAGCAAAGCTTTCGGAACTTAATTGCATTAAAATTTTGATTGACCATCATGAGCAGCCGGAAACAGAGGCTTTTGATTATGGAATCAGCCTTACCGCTAAAAGCTCTACTTCGGAGATGGTGTACGACTTAATTAGAGCGTCCGGCAATGAACATCTCATTAACGAAAATGTGGCGGCCTGCCTGTATGCAGGTGTAATAGGTGATACAGGTTCCTTCCGTTTTCCGGCTACTTCGCCCGCTGTGCATGAAATGGTGGCGGCGCTGAAACGAAAAGGACTGAAGCATGCCATCATTCACGAAAATTTGTATGATAATTTCCTGGAAGACAGGTTAAGATTCATTGGTCATGTATTGTTGCACCGGATGGAGATATTTTATGAGTACAATGCGGCGCTCATAGCGATACCCAAAAGCGACCTGCTTAAATTTAATATCAGAACAGGCGATACGGAAGGACTGGTGAATTATCCATTAACCATCCAGGGTATAAAATTAGCCGGATTGGTAATAGACAGGGATGAAGAACGTAAATGGTCGTTCAGGAGCAAAGGCAATGTGGATGTAAATACTTTTGCCAGGAAATATTTTAATGGAGGCGGCCATTTTAATGCTTCCGGGGGAAGAAGTTCGGATTCGCTACAGGCTACTATGCAATTATTTAAAAAAGCAATAAAAGAAAACGCATCACAATTACAATAATCACAAAAAATGAAAAAAATAACATGGTTAGGATCCGTAGTGGCTTTGGCCTTCGGATTGAGTTCCTGCAACAGCGGCGGTAGCGGATCGTATAAAAAATTGGAAAACGGGATGGAGTACAAAATTATTGGCAATGGTAAGGGAAATCCCATTGGATATGGTGAGGTAATGAAATTTCATTTTGCGCAGAAATACAAAGATTCTGCAATAAAGGATACCTATAGCCAGCCACCACAATACCAGCCGATTGATAGTACAGGCATGCAGTTGCCTAAAGAATATTATGAAGTATTTAAAAATGTAAGAGTGGGCGACAGTGTGATTACCCGCATTCTTACCGATAGTGTGTTTAAAGGCGGAATGGCAATGATGCCCAAAGAATTTAAAAAAGGAGAGTATCTTTTTACCACTTTTAAAATACTGGGCATTTTAAAGGCCGATAGCGCTCAGGCGGATTTTGCTAAAGAAGTACAGAAGTTTCAGGAGCAGGATTCTATTCACGCTATTGCACAGGCCGTAAAGGATGATGAAATTTTACAGGATTATATCGCTAAAAATAATATTAAAGCTACCAAAACGGAAGAAGGCACTTATGTTGAAATTCAGCAGGCTGGCGGGGAACCAGGTAAAGACGGCCAGTCTGTATCCGTGAAGTATACCGGTAAATTCCTTGATGGTACCGCGTTCGACAGCAATGTGGATACTTCTTTTCATCATACTGAGCCCTACACGTTTACGTTAGGCGCCGGTGGCTCCATAAAAGGGTTTGATGACGGGCTGAAGTTGCTTGGTAAGGGAGCTAAGGGCAGGCTATTTATTCCTTCAGTATTGGGTTATGGCTCACAGGGTTCGGGCAAAATAAAGCCCAATACAAACCTCGTGTTCGAGATAGAGGTGTTGGATGTAAAAGATCCGCAGGCTGCACCGCAAACATTGCCCGCACGTCCTTCTGTTGCCCCCAAATAGCAATAGGGTGTAGGGGATAAGGAATTCAACTTCTCACTATTCACTACCAACCAATATTCGAACGGATAGGTTACTCCGGTAGCCTGTCCGTTTTTTCTTTACGATCCTTTGCGATAAGCCGAAAAAAGATCTATCGCTTCCTTAGCGGCTTTTACATCGTGCACCCGCAATATATTAGCTCCGTTCATCAGGGCAATGGTATGTAAAACCGTAGTACCGTTTAAAGCCTCTTCCACCGTTGTATGTAATGTTTTATAGATGGTTGATTTACGTGAAAGTCCAACCATTACCGGGCGTTCAATGATCTGCAGCCCAGGGAGCGATTTAAGTAATGTAAAGTTATGCGCAATGGTTTTTCCAAAACCAAACCCGGGGTCAATAACAATGTCATGAATACCTGCTTTTGTGCATTGATCTGCCTTGTGAACCAGGTAATCCAATACAGTTGCAGATACATCTTCATACTGTGGATTTTTTTGCATGGTGCCCGGTGTTCCCTGCATGTGCATGCAAATATAAGGCGTCTTTAAAGCTGCTGCTGTGAAAAGCATGGCGTCGTCCATATCGCCGCTGCTGATGTCGTTTATGATAGAAGCACCGGCATGCACAGCGGCTTTTGCCACGGAAGAAGAATAGGTGTCTATGGAAATGATGGCATCCGGAAGGTCCCCCATAATGCGCTCAATAGCCGGAACTGTTCTGTCTGTTTCTTCCTGTACACTTATTCTTTCACTGCCCGGCCGGGTGCTTTGTCCGCCAATGTCTACAACGTCTGCCCCTTCCGCTATCATCTTTCCCGCAAGCTGTGCTATTTCATCAACATGTTGCTTTCTGCTTTCTGTATAAAATGAATCAGGTGTAATGTTTATAATGCCCATCACCCAGGGTTGGTCCATTACCAGCAATCGTCCTTTGCAGTTTAATGTGTACATTATTTGTTTTCGGCTTATTTTTGAAACTTCAGCAAAGAACAAAAATAATCTATCCCGTATTAAATGAGTAGCCCAATAATGACAACCATTCAGCAATATGATACCGCTGTAAAATCCTGCAGGGATATTTTTTTAAAGAAAACAGCAGATTATGGCACATCCTGGAGGGTATTGAGAACCATTTCTATTGTTGACCAGATATACATTAAAGCCAAACGCATCCGTACCATCCAGGAAAACGGATCACAGAAAATTGATGATGATATTGCATCGGAATTCAGAGGCATATTGAATTATGGCGTAATAGGTCTCATGCAACTGGAACTGAAAGCAGATGAGATCGAAGATATGGATGTGCATACAGTGCAACAGTTATACGATAAAGTAATTGCGGGTGCAAAGACACTGATGGAAAATAAAAACCACGATTACGGGGAAGCATGGCGGGAGATGAGCCAGGAAAGTTTTACTGATCTTATTTTATCAAAATTATTACGGATCAGGCAAATATTAGCCAACAAAGGACAAACACTGATCAGCGAGGGTATTGATGCCAATTATTACGATATTGTCAACTATGCTGTTTTTGCATTGATCCTTATCAGCGAAGGCAAACATTGATGCCCGGTTCAGCTATTGTAAATGTTTGGGAAAATCAATCTCAAAATCAGTCCCTACCTTTGCTTATCGTTTGCCTGCCGTAGGTATTTAATAAATCTTTTCAAATACATGCTGGATATCATTATCGTTGGCGGCGGCCCTATTGGGCTTGCCTGTGGACTGGAAGCTAAAAAAGCAGGGTTAAAATATTGTATCCTGGAAAAAGGATGCCTGGTCAATTCCCTGTATAACTATCCCTATAATATGACTTTTTTTTCCACTTCTGAAAGGCTGGAAATTGGAGAGATTCCTTTTGTATCTATATCGGTTAAGCCTACCCGAAATGAAGCGCTGGAATATTATCGCCGCGCCACGCTATCCAATCGCCTGGATGTACACTTGCAGGAAGAAGTAAAATCCATTAATAGCAGGGATAATGCGTACGAGGTAATTACTGCAAAAACAACCTACCATTCCAAATATATTGTGCTGGCTACCGGCTTTTACGATAAGCCGGTGTTAATGAATATACCGGGTGAAGATTTGCCCAAAGTAACCCATTACTATAAAGAGCCGCACTTTTATGCCATGCAAAAAGTAGTAGTGGTAGGCGCCAATAATTCTGCTGTTGATGCGGCGCTGGAAACTTTTCGCAAGGGCGCCGAAGTAACCATGGTGATAAGGGGCGGCGAGATAGGCAGGCGGGTAAAATACTGGGTGAAGCCGGATATGGAAAACCGTATTGCAGAAGGAAGCGTTAAAGCTTTCTTCAATTCCACCTTATCTGCTATTTACAACGACCGGGTAGATATACAAACCCCCGACGGGGTAGTTACCATACCCAATGATTATGTGATTGCTATGACAGGTTACCAACCGCAGTTTGATTTTTTGCGTAAGGCGGGAATCCATTTATCGGAGGATGAAAAGCTACGTCCCGATTATAACCCTGAAACCATGGAAACCAATAAAAAAAACATTTACTTAGCCGGTGTGGTATGTGGCGGCATGGATACACATAGCTGGTTCATCGAAAATTCAAGAGCGCATGCTACTATTATTATGAATGATATTTTGAGGAAAGAAAATCAAATAAAGCTTCAAAATCTAAAAAGCAGATAGCAAACCTGTCCGCCGTGGCGGATAAAATTCAAATTCGAAGCTATCATTGTCCGGAGAAAATTTTTGAAAGTCAAGTGAAAGCCAATACAGGAGAGTATTTTAGCCCCTCTCCGCCCGGAGAGGGGTTGGGTGAGGCAAAATCAGGCTGCTAAAGGCTTTTATTACTTTTACCGGACAACAATGATTCGAAGCCCGATCCCGCACGTGCGGAGCGAAATCCGAGACGAGATCCCAGCGGTAAACAACAAACGATAAACTACAAATTATCAGTTCCTCCAATCTACGGAATATTAATATACTTATGCACCTGGAGGCTCAGTTGCCATTGCGGGTTTGCTTTTATATAGTCAATGATCAGGGGAGTAACCGTTGCCGCTTTGCTCCATTCCGGTTGCAGGTACAGTTGGCAATCCTTATTTACCAATGCCGCGAATTTTTCGCCCCAGGCAAAATCCGATTTATTGTAAATGATTATTTTCAACTCGTCGGCAAGCGAAACAACTTCTGGCAAAGGCGCCTTGAATTTTTTAGGAGAAAGACATACCCAGTCCCATACACCGCTCATTTTGCTGCTGCCCGAAGTTTCAATATGTGTACGAAAGCCGGCAGCCTGCAATGCTTTTGTAAGCAATTCAAGATCGTAGAGTAGCGGTTCCCCTCCGGTAATTACAGCAATAATTTTATTATAGCCTGATGGTTGATGGCTGGCAGGAATAGCCTGGAGCGCGGTGTTTACAATGGCATCAATTGATATTTTCGGATGCGTATCGGCATTCCAGCTTTCCTTTACGTCGCACCAAACGCAGCCTACATCACATCCGCCGAGACGTATGAAATAAGCGGCTTTTCCCTGGTGCGCGCCTTCTCCCTGGAGCGTATAAAATGACTCCATAACAGGAAGGGTTGTTACCGGGATGTTTATTGCTTTTTCCAAAATATGGTGTAAAATTTTTAGTGCTGCAATTACAGTATTGTGTTTGAAGACTACAAACTTCCAAACCATAAACTACAAACTTCTCACTATTGTTTCTGCGTAGCGGCCAAATAAGTGTTCTGCATAAGTGCGGCAATGGTCATTGCGCCCACTCCGCCCGGCACCGGGGTAATATAGCTGCATTTTGGAGCCACTGTTTCAAAGTGTACATCTCCCTTAATGGCATAGCCCTTCTTTTTGCTTTTATCTTCTACCCGGGTAATGCCCACATCAATTACGATAGCTCCATCCTTTACCATATCCGCGGTAAGGAACTCCGCTTTTCCCAATGCTGCTACAATAATATCCGCCTGCAGGCAAATGGCTTTGAGGTTGCTGGTATGGGAATGGCAGAGTGTTACCGTGCAGTTTCCCGTAGGCGTATTTTGACTGAGAAGAATGCTTATGGGGCGGCCTACAATATTGCTTCGCCCTATTACTACGGCATGTTTGCCCTTTGTTTCAATTTTATAATGTTTCAGCAACAACAAAATGCCATAAGGCGTAGCCGGGATATAAGCAGGTTGGCCCTGGATCATTTTGCCAATGTTAGTGGGGTGAAAACCATCTACGTCTTTTTCGGCGGCAATGGCGTTGATCACTTTTTCTTCGGCAATTTGTTTGGGCAGAGGCAACTGAACCAAAATTCCGTCAATATTGTCATCCGCATTCAGCTCCTGGATTTTCCGGAGCAGCACATCTTCTTCCACATCTGTGTTGAACCGGATAAGGGTGGATTGGTACCCGATTTCTTCGCAGGTTTTTACTTTTGAGGCTACATACGTTTCACTGGCGCCATTATTACCCACTAAAACGGCTGCCAGGTGAGGCTTTTTTTTGCCTTTTTCTTTGAGTGCAGCTACTTTTATTTTTAAGTCGTTTTTTACAGTCTGTGCTACCAGCTTGCCATCTAATATTTGCATGGCGCAAAGGTAGATGTGAAAATTGAAAAGGCAAAAGCCAAATCACCCGATTTGCTCATTTAATGAGCCTTTGCTTTTAAAAACCTGTCTTCTTGTTTTTATTTGGTCTAATGTGTTCTCTATCTTTGCTATATGTTATCCATCAGCACCCGTGGGCAGTTCATGCCGGCATCGCCCATCCGGAAATTGGTTCCCTATGCCGAAGCTGCCAAACAAAGAGGTGTAGCGGTATACCATCTCAATATCGGGCAGCCCGACATTGAAACGCCCAAGCCTATGCTGGATGCGGTTCGTCATTCCGACTTCAAAATACTGGAATATAGTCATAGTGCGGGCAATGAAACCTATCGCCGGAAGCTGGTTAAGTATTACGAGTCTGCCGGGATAGCGATTGATCATACGCATATCCTTATTACTACCGGCGGATCCGAGGCTATTTTATTTGCCATGATGACTTGTCTTGATGCAGGGGATGAGGTAATCATTCCTGAACCGTTTTATGCCAACTATAATGGATTTGCTGTTGCTGCTGGTGTAAAGGTGGTACCGGTAACTTCTTATATTAAAGATGGATTTGCCCTGCCGCCTATTGCTGACCTGGAACAGAAAATAACGAGCCGCACAAAAGGCATTCTTATTTGTAATCCCAATAATCCCACAGGATACCTGTATAGCCGCGAAGAACTGGAAACCTTAAAAAGCATTGTTCAAAAGCATGGGTTGTATCTTTTTTCCGATGAGGCATACCGTGAATTTTGTTATACCGGCACACATTTCAGCGCCATGCAACTCGAAGCTGTGGATGAAAATGTGATTTTGCTGGATACCATATCGAAACGCTACAGCTCATGCGGAGCAAGAATAGGCGCATTGATTACAAAAAACAGGCAGGTATTGGATGCCGCTATTAAATTTGCACAGGCCCGGCTCAGTCCGCCTTCTTTCGGGCAAATTGCCGGGGAAGCGGCATTGGATTTGCCGGCTGATTATTTTGACGCTACCAAAGCCGAATATCAATTGAGGCGCGACACATTGGTGTCGCGATTAAATAATATCCCGGGCGTATTTTGCCCCAATCCCGGTGGTGCCTTTTATGCTATGGCCCAGCTTCCGATAGATGATTCGGACCGGTTTTGTCAATGGATATTGGAATCCTTTTCTTATGAGGGGCAAACGGTCATGATGGCGCCAGCTACGGGATTTTACGGAACACCCAACCTTGGAAAACAGGAGGTGCGGCTTGCCTACGTACTCAACATTGAGTCCATTCATAAAGCAATGGATTGCTTAGAAAAAGCGCTTGACGTATATAAAAATTTGGTGTAGAGGGTTGGTTGGTGATTGGTTGAATCAATTGCTGCACGCAACACACCACCTACTACTTACCACTTACCCCTTTTAAGCTTGTGCAGTAGGACCTCCAAAATTGAGTGGAATTTGTATTTCTTCAATATCCTGTATAGGTCCGTTGGCTGCTTCAAAGCGTTTTACATTATCTACCAGGGCTTTCATAAAACGTTTGGCGTGCTGGGGTGTAAGAATGATCCTCGATTTTACTTTGCTTTTGGGTGTGCCCGGCATTACATTCACAAAATCTACCACAAACTCGGCATGGCTGTGCGTAATAATAGCAAGATTGGCATAAACGCCTTCCGCGATTTCTTCAGAAATTTCTATGTTGAGCTGATTGGGTTGCTGATCTGCCATGATGGTTGTTTGTGCAAATGTAGTTAAGATTTGAGATTTGATATTTAAGATTTGAGCTTGATTCGGGCTGCAGGTTGTACGGTTGGTATACGACCAAAGGAATACCAGACCACATGCTGATTTGTAGGTTATTGTTTTTGGTTTATGGTTGGGATTTCGTTTCGGACTTTGTAATTTATCCGCCACAGGCGGACAGGGATGTTATTTGCTTTTTGTGATTTAGAGCTTTGCATTCTTCCCTTAATACCTACATTTGACTTCTTTAAATAGGTTCTCATGAAACAATATGCCTTTTTCACAATAGTTGTTGTGGCAATGATATTATTCTCCTGCAACGATAATAATACTGCCACAAGTGAACAAACAAAAGATTCATCTATGAATTATATACAGCAGAGATTAGCCTCCTATGAAAAGGTGAAATTAACAACCGATTTAAGTCAGCTTACCCAAAAGGAAAAGCAGATGTTGCCCACCCTCATTGAAGCAGCCCGCATCATGGACGACCTGTTTTGGCTCCAGGCTTACGGCAATAAAGACAGTTTGCTGAATGTCACCGCCGACGAGGCAACCCGGCAGTTCATTAGCATCAACTATGGTCCGTGGGACAGGCTGAAGAATGATACGGCCTTTGTAGCAGGAGCGGGTGTTAAACCGCCAGGTGCTAATTTTTACCCGAAAGATATGACCAAAGAAGAGTTTGAAAACGCCGATATAAAAGATAAACAGGGACTGTACTCCGTTGTTAAACGTGATGCTGCAGGCAAGTTGTATTCGGTTCCTTATCACGAGGAATATAAAGCACAACTTGAAAAGGCAGCTTCCCTGCTCAAACAGGCAGCGGAGCTTGCAGAAGATGCAGGGTTGAAAAAATATTTGCAACTGCGGGCTGAGGCGCTTGTTACCAGTAACTATACCACCAGCGATATGGCCTGGATGGATATGAAAACAAATGGTATTGATTTTATTGTAGGTCCTATTGAAAATTATGAAGACAAACTCTTCAATTACCGCGCCTCATTTGAGGCCTACCTGCTGGTAAAAGACAAGGAATGGAGCAGGCGCCTGGCCAAATATGTTGCCATGTTGCCCGAGCTTCAGGAAGGCCTTCCGGTGGAAAAGAAATACAAATCGGAAAAACCGGGCGCCGATTCGGAACTGAATGCTTATGACGTTATTTATTATGCAGGCGATTGCAATGCCGGTTCTAAAACCATTGCCGTTAATTTACCCAACGATGAAGCCATACAAAAAACAAAGGGCACCCGTCGTTCACAACTTAAAAATGCCATGCGCGCTAAATTCGACAAGATACTGATGCCCATTGCCGGTGAGCTTATTGATGCTTCGCAATTGTCTGAAATAACCTTTGATGCTTTTTTTTCCAATGTGATGTTTCATGAGGTGGCGCATGGTTTGGGCATTAAAACAACTGTAAACGGCAAAGGAACGGTTAGGGCGGCTTTGCAGGAACAGCAATCATGGCTTGAAGAAGCCAAGGCCGATATACTGGGCTTATACATGGTAACAAAACTGGTTGAAAAAGGAGAGCTGGAAGGAGATATTGAAGGGTATTATACCACGTATATGGCAGGCATATTGCGTTCTGTGCGTTTCGGCGCGGCCAGCGCCCACGGCAAGGCCAATATGCTTAATTTTAATTTCTTCCAGGAAAAAGGAGCCTTTGAAAAAACGGGTGAAGGACGTTACAAAGTGAACTATGAAAAATTTCGCATGGCAATGCACGACCTTGGAGCGCTTATACTCACCCTGCAGGGCAATGGCGATAAGGCAGGTGTGGAAGCGCTGCAAAAGGAGAAAAGCGTTATTAAGGCCGATCTGCAATCGGACCTGGAGGCATTGCAGCAAAAAGGAATACCTGTGGATATTGTTTTTGAGCAGGGGCTGAATGCACTGGGGTTGGAATAGGAGATATAATATTAAATCCGAAGCCAGAAATTTTAAAATCCGGAGGCTGTCAGCGATCAGCTTTGAGCTATGAGTGCTGATAGCTAATGGCTGATAGCTAATGGCTGACAGCTCATAGTTCAAAGCCCGGCCCCAATGCCTTCTTTACTGCACTTCCGTACTGTGGTAAAGTTCTTCGTCTATTAAAATACGTCCGCAGTTCTCGCACACAATAATTTTTTTGTGCTGGCGTATTTCGCTTTGCCTTTGAGGTGGAATGGCATTAAAGCAACCACCACATGCATCTCTTTGTACAGGTACAATAGCCAACCCGTTGCGGTAACTGTTGCGGATCCGCTCATAAGACGCCAGCAGCCGGGGTTCTACCTTTTCGCGGGCCTCGGAAGAAACTTTGTGAAACTCGTTCTCTTCTTTTTCCGTATCGCCTATTATTTTTTCAAGCTCTCCTTTTTTATGTTTTAGAACACCTTCTTTAGAAGCTACTGCTTTTTTTGCGCTTTCTAGCAGCCGGGCCTTATCACCAATTTCTTCATTTGCGTCTTTGATATGCTTTTCGGCCAGTTTTATCTCAAGGTTTTGCAATTCCATTTCTTTGGTAATCGCTTCAAATTCCCGGTTGTTCTTTACGTTTTCACTTTGCTTTTCATATTTCTTCACCAGTGCCTGTGCATCCTTAATGATGTTTTTCTTTTGCTCAATAAATTCCTGGATACCATTGATCTCTTCTTCTACACGGGTTTGCCTGGCATGAAGTCCATGTATTTCATCTTCAAGGTCGTGCACTTCCATCGGAAGTTCTCCTTTCAGTATTTTAATCTCATCTAATTTGGAATCTATTTTTTGCAAAGAAACGAGTGAAGAAAGTTTTTCTTCTACGGAGAATTCTTTTACGTTGGCCATATGATCTATACGATTTATGAATTAAGCGTAATAAAATACCGGGTTGGTATTTACCGCAGTTTTTAGGACGGCAAAGGTAGGAAATTTTTCCAGCAAAATATCATGTAATAAGTCAATAGTATATCGCTCGCTTTCAAAATGCCCTATGTCTGCTATTATCATTTGGTTATCGGCGTCAAAAAATTCATGGTATTTAATATCGGCGCTTATAAAAACATCGGCTTTTGCACGTAATGCATTGGAAATCAAGAAGCTGCCAGCCCCGCCGCAAAGGCAAACCTTTTGAATGGGGGAGCCGGTAAGTTGGGTATGGCGAATAAGCGGAACTTGAAAACTTTCTTTTAAAAAAGCTAAAAATGTTTTCTCTTCCATAGGTTGCTGCAGCGAGCCTGTTAGTCCGGACCCTGTATACTGGTGTTTATTCTCAAGCTGAACCAGGTCATAAGCCGGTTCTTCGTAAGGATGGGCGGCTATGAGCGCCTGAATGATCTTTTGTTCAAGCCAGGCAGGGAATATGACTTCAATTTTTATTTCCTTTTCATAGTGAAGTTCGCCCGTAACACCGGTAAAGGGATGTGTGCCTTCTTCTCCTTTAAAAGTTCCCGAACCCTCTGTATTAAAACTGCATTGACTGTAATTGCCAATATGCCCTGCTCCTGCATTAAACAAGACCGTTCTCAGGTTTTGTGCATGTTCAACGGGTACAAAAGTGAATAGTTTTTTAAGGGTTGCTGTTTTGGGCAGCAATAGGGTCCGGTTGACCAATCCCAACCGGTCAGCCATTCGTCCGTTTACGCCGGTAATGATATTGTCAAGATTGGTGTGGATGCCATAAACGGCGATATCGTTTTTGATGGCTTTTATAATGGTACGCTCCACGTAGTTTTTGCCGGTAATGCGTTTCAATCCTTTAAAAATAATGGGATGATGTGCTGCAATAAGATTGCAATTGCGGTCAATCGCTTCATCAACAACCGCTTCGGTTGCGTCAAGCGAACAAAGTACGCCTGTACATTCGTGTTGCTCATTGCCTGTAAGCAAACCGGCATTGTCATAAGATTCCTGCAGTGACGGGGAAGCTGTATTTTCCAAAACGTTAATGATGTCCTTAATTTTCATAACTCTTCAAAAAGTAATATAAAAATAGCCATTACTTTGCTGCAAATTATTTTTCTGTACTCAACGGCATATTATCATGAAGAAAATTGTTCTTCTTTTTTTGAGTTGCACCCTGCTATTGCAAATGAACGCACAGCAGCATAAGGGGAATTGGGATGCCTACGTGGTACACATCAATCACAAACCGATATCGGTTGTGGTTGACCTCGATTTTGGTACATCTCCGGAGGCAAAAGAGAATCAAAACGCAATTATTGTACGGTTGAATATCAACAGTGTGCAGACCGACGGTATGCCTGTACGCAATGAAATTAGAACATTAGACAGCATAGAAAACGCTTTGGTGAGTACTTTAAACAGTGCTTTGAATGCATTGTATACCGGACGCTACACTCAGAACGGGAAGAGAGATTTTTATTTTTACAGCAACGACACTTCGAGTTATGAACATCACATAAAAACTGTTCTACAAAATTTTCCCTCCTATACCTGGACTGTTTCGGCAAGCCGCGATGCGGAAATGAGCAATTATCTTAATGTATTATATCCTACTCCGAAAGAAATGGAGCATATACAGAACAGGCATGTGGTAGATGACCTACGACAAAAGGGAGACGCGCTGACGGCGGCACGTAAAGTAGATCATTTTGTTTTTTTTAAAACGGAAGCCGACAGGAAAAAATTTGCAAGGGCGGTGCAGGACAGTGGTTTTGTTGTTGAAAATGCCGGTAAGGAAATAGGAGTAAAGGATAGGCCTTACAGCCTGCATATTTCAAGAACAGACAAAGTGGATTACAGCAGCATAGATAAGGTAAGCATATACCTGTGGGAACTGGCCCTGCATTATTTTGGAAAATATGATGGATGGGAGACTTTTGTGGTGAAGTAGATAATTTAATTTGAAAATTTGAAAATTTGAAAATGTGGGAATGTGGAAATGAGTAATATCTTAACTGAAAGCGGTCGGCACACGACGAAGGAGCGTCAGACCGCGGAATAGCGTTGAAAGCTGATAGCTGATAGCCGATAGCCGATAGCCGATAGCTGACAGCCGATAGCTATTCGCTGAAAGTCTTGCCTAACAATCGTATGACATCTAACCAACTATATGACCGGTACACTGCTCAAATGCGTAAAATAGCCGATGTAAAATATGCGCTCGCAGTTTTACAATGGGACCAGGAAACGTATCTTCCTGCCAAAGGCGCGGCACTCAGGGGGCAGCAAATGGCCACGCTCAGTGAAATAGCGCACCGGCTTTTTGCAGATGAACAATTAGGCGTATTACTAAACGACCTGTCGGCAGCAGGTGAACTTACATTTTCGCAGCGGCGCAATGTGGCGTTAACGCTGGAAGACTATAATAAGAATAAAAAATATACTTCGGCATTTGTACGGCAACTTTCTGAATCCACCAGCAGGAGCTATCATGCATGGATAGAAGCGCGAAAGCAAAATGACTTTGGTGTTTTCGAAAAAAAACTTGACGATCTTGTTCGCCTTAAAAAGGAAGAGGCGCATATACTGGGGTTTGAACAGCATCCTTATGATGCATTGTTGAATGAATTTGAAAAGGGCGCAACGGTTACCTGGCTCGACGCGGTATTTGATGAATTGCAGCAGCCCTTGAAAGCACTGCTTTCAACCGTTATGCAGAGGCCCCGGCCCGATGATGATTTTTTACGCCAGCATTTTGAAAAAGATGCACAATGGAAATTTGGACTGGAGATGCTGAAGAGAATGGGTTACGATTTTGAGGCAGGCAGGCAGGATATTTCCGAACATCCTTTCACCACCAGTTTTAATGCCAGGGATGTGCGGGTTACTACCCGTATTGATGAAAATGATTTTACCTCCATGACCTGGAGTTGCCTGCATGAAGGGGGGCACGCGCTGTATGAACAGGGGTTGCCGGCGGAACAATATGGATTGCCGCTCGGTGAATATTGTTCGCTGGGCATACATGAATCGCAAAGCCGCCTGTGGGAAAACTGTATTGGCAGGAGCAAGGCTTTTATAGAATACAATATCCCGCTTATTCACCAGTATTTTCCGCAATTAAAACAATCCGGTCCCCAACAGTTGTTTGCTGCGATAAATACGGTAAAGCCTTCCCTTATCCGTACAGAAGCAGATGAATTGACCTATCATTTTCACGTAATGATACGTTACGCGCTGGAAAAAAAATTGATAGAAGGAAGTTTATCAACAAAAGACATTCCGCAGTTCTGGAATGAATCATATAAACAATTACTGGGGGTTGATGTACCCGACGATAAAAATGGTTGTCTGCAGGATATTCACTGGAGTCATGGAAGTTTTGGTTATTTCCCCACCTATAGTTTGGGAAGCCTTTACGCGGCACAGTTTTTTGCCAGTATGCAAAGCACGTATCCCGGGTTATCAGAACAGGTAGCTGATGGAAATTATTCGAAGATTCATCAATGGTTACAAACAAATGTATATCAATATGGGAAGACATATACAAGTAGCGAACTGTGCAATAAAATAACCGGAGAACCGTTGGAATTGAAGTATTTTATGCAGTATCTTACTGATAAATATAAGGCCGTATATCACTTTGATTAAATAGGTTTTATGAGAAAATTTCGTGTCTGTTCCGGATTGCTGTTTTTGCTCTTTTTTTCATTGGGCGGACTTCAGTGTAAAAAAGTGAAGGAGGAGCTCGGTAAAAAATTCATCATAGACGCTATGACAAGCGGGCTGTGGATCGTGCAAGTGTTTACGGATGACAATGTTGACATTACCGCAGACTTTGGAGGCTATGAATTTCAGTTCAGGGAAGACGGGAAAGTATTTGCTATAAAAACAGCAACAGCAGAACAGGTACAGGGAACCTGGGAGGGCAATGTAAATGACCTCACCATATTTTCAAACTTCCCCGGCGCAGGCGACCCTTTATTAAAGCTTAATGATACCTGGAAGATCACCAATAATACAACAAAACTTGTTGAAGCCAAACCTTTTAATTCTGCCCGGACAGCCTATCTTAAACTGGTAAAAAAAGTTTAAACGGCAGGGTATTAAAATCCCAACTTTTCCCTGTAAATCAACGTATACGCATACAACGTTTAGTCTTTTACCTCTATTCCCTGGAAACTATCCTGTATAGTGGCTGAACTATATTAAAAAATACAATAGTTTTGGCCCGCTTGTGGCATGCAAATGGTATTGATTGATCACAAATCTGACCCTGTATAAATTTATTGCGGCTTGAAAAAAGGAATATTCAATAGCATATTAATACTGTTGCTTGCTCTAACCGCGAATGCACAAACTCCTGTTGCTAATTTTGAAGGTTCTGTGTTGTCGGGCTGCGCCCCGCTCCGCGTTAATTTTAAAGATCTGTCTTCAGGCGATCCCAAATACTGGGATTGGGAGTTTACAGATGGAGGTACTTTTAGCCAGTTGGCAAATCAGCAAAACCCCGGCGTTACCTTTAGCCAGCCCGGCACTTATTCGGTAACCCTGGTTGTTCGCAATGCAAGCGGCGCGAACGCGATAACCAAAACAGGGTATATCACGGTGTATCCTTCGCCTGCTGCTTCGTTATCGGCCGATATTACTACGGCTTGCTTACCGGCAGCCATCCAGTTTACCGGCACTGCCTCCACAACGGTAGGAACGATCAGCGAATGGTCATGGGATTTTGGCGATGGAGGAACCTCCACCCAGCAAAACCCGCAGCATACGTACACCGAAACCGGTTATTACAATGTGGCGCTCACGGTAACCAGCAGCAACGGCTGTACCCGGCGTGTAAGCAGGGCAAGGTATATACGCATGGTATCGGGTATCGTAGCCGATTTTGTAAACACACCTTCGCCTGAATGTAAACCCCCGTTTAATGTATCATTTACCAATGAATCCAGCGGGCCGGGCCGGCTCACCTATAAATGGAATTTCGGAAACGGCAGTACTGCGGATTCAGCCAATCCTGTTGCCAGCTTCGCAACTGATGGCGACTACCCGGTACAACTGATTACCCAAAGCAATTATGGTTGTAAGGATACGGTTGAAAAAACGGTTACGGTAAGCACTTTTGCCGCATCATTTAATAGTCCGGACAGTGTTTGTTTGGTTGAGTCCGTGAATTTCGGGAACACTTCCGCCGCAGGCGCCTCTTCTTTGGTATGGGATTTTGGCGATGGCACTCAATCTACAGAACTCAATCCTGTTAAAACCTATGCTGCGGCAGGTAGCTATACGGTGAAGCTCATTCACCATTACCCCAATTGCAGCGACTCTGCCAGCAAAACAATCAAAATAACACCTAAGGCGGCTGTTGATTTTACCGCCACCAATAACCTGGGTTGCGGTGTTCCGCTTGAAGTGCAGTTTCAAAACAATACGGCCGGCGCAGTAAGCTGGCTATGGGATTTTGGCGACGGAAGCACTTCCACAGATCAAAACCCAACCCACACCTATACCAATGTTGCGTCTTACGATGTTACACTCACGGTAACCACTGCTAACGGTTGCGGCAATACCATTACCAAACGCCGGTTTGTTCGGGTTATTCCTACTACGGTTAAAATTATTACTAATGTTGATTCGGGATGTGTAAATGCAACTACGGTTAAGCCCACAACCCAGATCAGAACGGTTGATGATATCGCCACATACCTATGGGATTTTGGCGATGGGAACACTTCCACACAACAAAATCCAACACACACCTATACCAGCACCGGTGTTTTTTCTATGACCGTTACAGTTACCACGGTTGATGGCTGTACGGTTACTGCTCCTCATGCCGTGAGGGTTGGAACACCGCCATCGGATGCGCATTTTACTTTGGATAACACCGGTAATTGTGTATCGGATAGCGTAAAATTTTATGGAACTGCAACAGGCGCCAATGAATGGTTATGGGATTTTGATGACGGTGAAACTTCTGCAGAGCAAAACCCGGTTCATTTGTACAGGGATACGGGAACCTTTGCAGTAAAATTAACCCCGCTCAATAACGGCTGTCCTGGTACGCCAATAATCAGGGCGGATCTGTTCCGCAAAGATCCTCCGGTGGCCAATTTCGATTTTGCGGTAAATTGTTCCAACCGCTTAATGGTAACTTTTACCAACAGTTCTATTGTTGATTCTTTGCTTGGTGACATTGTATACGCCTGGGATTTTGGAGACGGGTCAACATCCGCAGATGAAAACCCGCCTGTACATACTTATCCTGCCAATGGTAAATACAAAGTAACGCTTAAGGTTACCAATGGTGATTGTTTTGGTGTTTACGTGCGGGAAATAGATATCTCTGCCCTGAATACAGATTTTACGTTGCCTCCGGGTGCTTTGTGTAAAAACGGGCAGCTTCTTTTTACCGCATTGGAAGATACCTCGCAGGTGAAGGAATTTGCCTGGTTGATGGATGGAGTAGTGGTTGGAAACGAACAGGCTTTCGATACACTGTTTGGCGCTGCGGGCGATCGTACCCTTACACTAAGACTAACAGATAAAAACGATTGTGTACTCACCGAAGTATCGAAGCCGCTGCAGGTTAAAGGTCCCACGGCGCAATTTACATCTTCCGCCACGGCAAACTGCGGAACCGATGCCATTACTTTCAACGATGAGTCCACTTCCGGCACATCCATTGCCGAATGGCTATGGGATTTTGGCGACAGTGCTACACAAACTTTCTCAGCGCCACCTTTCACACACCAGTATGCCGACACCGGAACCTACAGGGTACGGCTTACCGTAAAAGACATAGATGGCTGTACCGATGAATATGCGCTTGCCGATCCCATAAAAGTGTCGGCCCCCAAAGCTCATTTTGGCGCAGATCAAACATTGTTCTGTCCGGGTATCCCCCTTGCTTTTAATGATTCATCACGGGGTGTGGCGCTTACTTATCGCTGGGATTTTGGTGACGGACAAACGTCAACTGAGCAAAACCCCTCTAATGTATATACCGATGGGAAATATAGTGTGAAGCTGATAGTAACCGATAACCTGGGCTGCAGTGATTCTTTAACAAGAACAGACTATATAGATGTAAAAACTCCTGTGGCAGCTTTTGAAGCAGCAGATACTTCATCTACCTGCCAGTTGCTGGAAGCCAAATTCTTTAATAAATCGCAGAACTACGAATCCTTTTACTGGGATTTCGGCGACACTACAAACTCTACGCTCAACGATCCCCGGCATTTTTATGATGTATATGGAAATTACGTGGTAAAGCTGTACGTAAAGGGCTATGGTGGATGTGTAGACTCTGCGGTAGGCCAGGTGAATGTATATGATCCTTTCGCCTTTACAAAAATCAACTATAATGTTCCCTCCTTGGCCTGCAATGAATTATCGGTGGATTTTAATGTCACTACGCCACCCGGTACCTGGTTCCAGTTTAATTTTGGAGATGGCACTATTGATTCTTCCGGCCAAACCACATTAAGCCATCTTTACGATTACCCCAATCGCTACCTGCCCAGTGTGCTGCTGGTTGATTCGCAGGACTGCAGGGTAACGGTAAACGGCCCAACACCCATTAATGTAAAAGGCGCTGTGCCTGTTTTTAATATTGACAAAAAGCAATTTTGCGATTCGGGAACCATTTTTGTCACCAATTATTCCATAAGCAATGACCCGATTGTTTCGAATGTTTGGAATTTTGGCGATGGTCAAACAACACCGGATAAAAACCCTCCCGCACATGCCTTTCCGCAGCCTGGCTTATACCCCGTTTCACTTACTGCCACTACAGAGAGCGGTTGCGAAAAAACATTTACGGATACGGTGAGAGTATACCGCACCCCCAACCCGGTAATTGCTGTAGAAGACATTACCTGTATAAACCGGGCGATCGCTTTTAATGGCACACTTTCCCAGCCACCGGATACCGCCATACAATGGAACTGGAATTTTGGAGACGGAAGAACATCGGCTGAGCGGAACAATAACATCAGTTATGAAAATCCGGGCAGCTATTCGGTAACCTTATCGGCCGCTAATACCTTAGGATGCGGAAATACAGCTACCCTTCCTTTAACCGTGGCTCCTTTGCCTGTTATTACAACACAAAATGTAGTTATACCTGTTGGTGGTGAAATAGTGCTGCCTGTAAGTTACAGCAGTGGCGTCAGCAATTATGCGTGGGCGCCGCCGGAGGGATTAAGTTGCACTACCTGCCCAACTCCAATAGCCAAACCATCCCTGACCACTACCTACCATGTGCAGGTAACAGACAGCAATACCTGTGTAAACAATGCCGATATAATGGTGGAAGTGGTTTGCAGGGCAGAGAATTATTTTGTGCCCAATACATTTTCGCCCAATGGCGACGGCATGAACGAGGTGTTTTATCCCCGTGGCAGAGGACTGGCAAGTGTACAATCTATGAAAATTTATAACCGCTGGGGGCAACTGGTTTTCGACCGGCGGAATTTTTCGGCAAATGACCCAACAAAAGGGTGGAACGGGAACATGGGCAACCAGCCTGTACCGCCCGACGTATATGTATATATGATAGAATTTATTTGCGAAAATGCGCAGATCGTACCCATGAAGGGGAATGTAACATTAATAAGATAAGCGTATGTTCAATAAAGGAAATAGGTTACATTTCAAATTGTCGCCGGTTGGTGACGACATCAACCGGGGCGGACTGCCGTGGGCGGTGTTTTCACCGCCCACAGGAAGCAAAGCAATGCGACAATTTGAAATGTACTGGGTGAAGCTACGCCTTGTAATTGTTTTTGTATTCTTTTCCATTGTTGCAAAAACGCAGGATCTTCACTTTTCGCAATTCTATGAAGCGCCATTGGTGCGGAATCCTGCGCTTGCGGGGCTTTTTGAAGGCGATGTAAGAGCGCAGTTGGTATACCGCAATCAGTGGGGAAGCGTAACCACGCCTTATCAAACGGGCTCCCTGAACGGAGAATACAAGTTCGCGGTGGGAAAAGGTGACGACTTTGTTACTGCCGGGTTGCAAATATTATGGGATAAGGCGGGTTCAGTGGCGCTTAACACCACCCACCTGTTGCCGGCAGTGAATTACCATAAATCAATGAATGCCGATAAGAACAGGTATCTTTCTATTGGATTCATGGGGGGATTGGTATCGCGGCGCCTCGACCGTTCTAAAGTAACCACCAATAACCAGTATGTAGATGGTTTTGGCTATAATGGTTCATTGCCCGACGGGGAAACTTTCGCGTCCAACTATTCTTATTTTGACGCGGGGGTAGGTATGAGTTATAATTCATCATTAGGCGATAGAAAAGAGAATAATTTCTTTGTAGGATTTGCGTATCATCATTTTAATAAGCCCGCCAATTCGTTTTACCAAAAATTACAGCATTTGCCCAAATGGGTGGTTTCCGGGGGATTAAGAACGACTATGGGCGATGTATCATATATCACTTTTAATGCCGACATAAGTGTGCAGGGACCATTTAAAGAACTGATAGGAGGGGCAATGTATTCAAGAAAAATCGGGGATATGGAAGTACCAGATTATGTTGTACACCTGGGAGGATATCTACGGTGGGAAGATGCGATCATTCCGGTAGTAAAATTAGACTATCACCCTTTTTCGGTGGCCTTCAGTTACGATATGAACATATCGCAGTTGCGTACATCGAGTCAGGGCAGGGGAGGGTTTGAAATTACACTTAGCTATATTGGCTTTTTGAATAGTAATGGCAGCACCAAAGATATATTACGCTGTCCGCGGTTCTGACCGGTTCCACTCTTTTGAATTAATTAAATATAGGTCTGCCGCTTCAGCGCTTACAAATTTCATTTCCACACTTTCACATTATTCCAAATTATCATTTTTCAATTTTTTTGCGATACTTTAAAAGACAAAATTTGCGTTATCTTTTGCAGATAAAACCTTAATTTTATAGAGTGAAGAATTTTACACTGATATTTTTGGCAGGAGTGATGTTGCATTTTTCCGGCTTTGGCCAGGAAAAATATCTCCTTGCTGCCAAAGAGCCTGTTGTAAAGATCTTAAAATTCTATCCGAATCCTGCTACCACTCTCATCAATTTCGACTTTCAGAAAAGTTACGAAAGATCATATAGCCTGGTGATATATAATTTTTTGGGCAAAAAAGTTTTTGAGCTTGCTAATATAAGTCTCACCAACCAGGTAAATCTCTCCGATTTCACACGGGGTGTATACATTTTTCAACTGCGCGACAGGAATGCGAAGATCATTGAATCGGGTAAGTTCCAGGTATCTAAATAGCTGGCAGGTTTTGCACCGTAAATATGTACTTCTTAATTTTCCTTTTTTGGGGGAGATATTTAAAGTTGCCCGACCTGGATTCGAACCAAGACAAACAGTACCAAAAACTGTCGTACTACCATTATACTATCGGGCAATCCTTTCTTAAAAACAAGTTTAAGGGCTGCAAAAGTAAATACTCGGGGCATCTAAACCAAATTTCATTCCCTGATATTTAATCCACTTTAACCAGGTAATAATTTTTCCTTCCTTTTTGGATTAATACATATTTGTCATGTAAGAGATCGGCAACAGTAATTTCTTTTGCAATATTATCTATTTTATCACGGTTAATGCTTACACCTCCATTCTGAATCATCTTCCGTGCCTCTCCTTTGCTGGAAAAAGCGCCTGTTTCCGCCAGAAAGGAAACAATATCAATACCGCTGTTTATTTTTTGTTTCGGATAATCAAACTTTATAACGCCTTCCATATTTTCAAGATCTTCGGCACTTAATGATTCCACAGCAACTGTTCGCCGGGAAAATAATTTTTCTGTTGTTTCAATGGCTTTGTTGTACTCTTCTTCGCCATGAATAAAAATGGTTACTTCTTTGGCAAGTGTTTTTTGTAACTGCCGTTCGGACAGGTTTTGATGATGCTGTTCGAGCAGGGTATTAATTTCGGCCGAAGACAAAAAAGTAAATATTTTAATCCATTTTTCAGCGTCTTTATCCGATGCGTTAAGCCAGAACTGGTAGAACTGGTAGGGAGAAGTTCTTTCCGCGTTTAACCAGATATTTCCTTTTTCGGTTTTACCGAATTTTCCGCCGTCGGCTTTTGTAATAAGCGGACAGGTAAAAGCAAATGCTTCCCCGCCGGCCTTGCGGCGTATAAGCTCTGCCCCGGTGGTAATATTGCCCCACTGGTCGCTGCCACCCATTTGAAGTTTACAGTCTTTGTTTTTGTAGAGCCAGTAGTAATCGTATCCCTGCATCAGTTGGTATGCAAATTCGGTGTAACTAATGCCCGTATCGCCTTCGATGCGTTTTTTTACGCTGTCTTTGGCCATCATGTAGTTGACTGTTATGTATTTTCCTGCATCCCGCAAAAACTCAATAAAGCTGATATTTTTAAACCAGTCGTAGTTATTTACCAGTTCCGCGCTGTTCGGCAGGGCGGGAGTGAAGATTAAGTGTTTTTCCAATTGTTTCCTGATCCCTGCTATATTGATCTCTAATTGTTCGGGACTCAGCAGGTTTCTTTCTTCACTCTTACCGCTGGGATCGCCGATCATTCCGGTTGCTCCGCCAATAAGAGCAATGGGTTTATGACCTCTTTTTTGCAGGTGTACCAGCAATAAAATAGGTACCAGGCTCCCGATGTGCAGGCTGTCTGCCGTGGGGTCAAAGCCAATATAAGCCGTTGTCATTTCTTTATCCAATTGTTCTGCTGTTCCGGGCATTATATCCTGAAGCATGCCCCGCCATTTCAATTCTTCTATAAGCGTCATTTTCAGATGGTTTTGGGCAAAAATAATGTTAGTTTATGAAGGCTGTTTAAAAAGGCAATATTTTGAGCATAAATCCGTTATAAAAGCTTGTATTTTAATGTCCACCGCTGCTAAGTGTTCCTATGTATATTTGTAATGTCAAACGGTCCGGATGGGTCGGCTACAAGATGAAATTACTTATCAGAAAATAAGTTGAATGAAAAAAGTGCTTCTGAGAACAGTTTTGATTGTCCTGTTAAGTAGTAGCAAGAATTCATATGCCCAGTTTCGAAAATATTCAAATGAATTTTTGAATATAGGGGCCGGTGCAAGGGGGCTTGGAATGGGGGGTGCGCAAATAGCTTCGGTTAGCGATGGCAATGCGGGTTACTGGAATCCTGCCGGGCTCGTGCACATAAAAGATAATCCGGTTGTAAACTTCATGCATGCGGAATATTTTTCCGGGATTGGCAAGTACGATTATGGTAGTGTGGCGATTCCCTTGAGTGATAAAAAAAGAACCATTGCTTTATCCCTGCTGCGATTTGGTGTGGATGACATTCCCAATACATTGTACCTTGTTGAGCCTGACGGTTCCATCAACTATAATAATATCCGTTCTTTTTCTTCGGCCGATTATGCTTTTCTTTTTTCTTATGCCCAGAGTATAAAGCAAACAGGCAACAAATTGTTCAGTTACGGCGTCAACGCCAAAGTCATTCACCGCAATGTAGGAACGTTTGCAAAAGCATGGGGTTTTGGTTTAGATGCGGGTGTGCAGATGCATGCCGGGCGATGGAAGTTGGGTATTGCGGCAAGAGATGTTACCACAACCTTTAATGCCTGGAGTTTTAGTTTTACGGAGGAGGAGAAAGAAGTGCTCTATCTTACAGATAATGAAATACCCGTAAAGTCAACAGAGCTTACAGCGCCCCGGTTGGTATTGGGCGGAGCATATGATTTCGCAATAGGAAAAAGTTTCAACCTCCTCGCTGAAGCCAACCTGGACCTCACTTTTGATGGCAAAAGAAATGTAATTGTCAGTGCCGACCCGGTAAGTATTGACCCCAGGCTGGGTATTGAACTGGGGTATAAAGACCTGATTTTTGTAAGAGGCGGTGTTTATAATTTTCAGCGGGCACTGGCAGACGGAGACACCCTCAATCAAAAAAAAGTATGGATATATCAGCCCAGCCTCGGTGCAGGCTTTAAGTTAAAGCATGTTGCCATAGATTATGCCTTTACGAATCTTGCCAATCAATCCAATCCTTTGTATACGCATATCTTTTCTATACGGTTAGATTTGGTGAAGAAGGAAAAGAACAAAAGCGTTAAAAACCAATAGCGTATGATAAAACGGATTTTATTTGTATTATTCATGTTAAGCGCTGTTGCTGCGCGGGCTCAATACAACAACGAGTGGATAGACTACAATAAAACCTATTATAAATTCCCTGTTGGCAAAGATGGGTTATACCGGATTACGCAATCTGTATTGCAGTCTATAGGGTTAGATAATACACCGGCAGAATATTTCCAGTTGTGGCGCAACGGCATTCAGGTGCCTTTATATACTTCTGTAGCTTCGGGTGCTTTGGGGGCAGGTGGCTATATGGAGTTTTGGGGAAAAATGAATGATGGAAAACCCGATACAAAATTATACAGGAATATCAATGACCAGTTATCCGATAAATGGAGCCTTGAAACCGATACAGCTTCCTTCTTTTTAACAGTCAATCCTTCAGGTGGTAACTTTAGAATGGTTGATGAAACCAATAATGTTGCAGGCAATACGCTGGCTCCTGAGCCTTATTTCATGTTTACCTATGGTAAGTATTTTAAAAACAGGATCAATCCGGGTAATGCAGGGTTGGTAGGCGAATATGTTTATTCTTCTGCCTACGATAAGGGAGAAGGTTATGCCAGCGGGGATATACGCCCCGCCACCCCTTTAACTGAACCTGTTATTAATAATTTATTCCCGTATGCGGGAGGACCCGATGGCACGTTTTATATTACCGCATCGGGCAACGCGCTATATAACCGCAACCTTCGGGCCGAGGTAAACAGCACGCAGCTTGTGAACGTGGCGATGAATGTTTTTAATGACACACGTCAGCAGGTACCCCTGCCCGTTAGTTTAATCAGTGCCGGTACTGCCGCGGTAAAGATCACCAATACTTCCACTAATCCCAATGACAGAATGGTGGTATCGAAGTATGAGATCACTTATCCCCGGCAATTCAACTTTGGCAATAATACTAATTTCATATTTGAGTTGCCGGCCACGGGCATGGGAAATTTTCTTAGGATTACCAACTTTAACAGGGGAACCGCCGCACCCGTGTTATATGATCTTTCCAATCACAAAAGATATACCGGTGATATTGCGGAAGCGGGTGTTATAAAATTCGCCCTTCCACCTTCTGTGCAGAAAAGAAAACTGGTTTTAATGAGTGCGATGGCAGCCAACGTAAATATCATCAATGCATTGACTCCCCGAAATTTTATTGATTATGGCCAGCCAGACAATCATGGCAATTTCCTCATCATCAGCAATCCTCTTTTGTATAGCGGTGCAAACGGCAATCCCGTGGAAATGTACCGCCAGTACCGCAGTTCATCACCAGGGGGCAGCTATGTTGCAAAAATATACGACATCGGACAGTTGACCGATCAGTTTGCATTTGGCATTAAACGACACCCGTTTGCGGTAAAAAATTTTATAAAATACGCGGAGGATATTTTCCAAACAAAACCGCAGGCTATTTTTCTCATTGGTAAAGGTGTAAATTATATTGACGCAAGAGCCAACCAGGCCAACCCCCTGCTGGAACGCTTGAATTTGGTGCCATCATTCGGTCACCCCGATTCAGACAATTTACTTGTAGCAAGAGACAACCAAACCGTTTCCAGTATTCCTGTAGGGCGATTATCGGTAGTTAGTCCGGCTGAAGTTGAATTATATCTTAATAAAGTAAAAGAGTATGAATCTATGGCGGTGAACGCTCCCCATACAGTGGCAGGAAGGGGTTGGATGAAAAATGCCGTTCATGCTGTTGGGGGCGGCAATGCGGCTTTAACTGTTGAGATTGGCGGTTATATGAATCAACTGAAGCATATTATCTCGGATACTTTATATGGAGGCAATGTTAAAACATTTAGCAAAATGTCTGCTGTTGCTTCTCAACTCACCAATGAAGGATTGCGGAATTTGTTTAAAGAAGGACTGGGAATAGTTAACTATTTTGGTCATTCATCTTCGACGAACATTGATTTTAATATTGAGGATCCTGGTGCTTATGAAAATCAGGGTAAATATCCTATGTTTTTTGTAAATGGGTGTCTGGCAGGAGATATTTTCAGTTTTGATCAGAACAGGTTAAATACAACCAATACACTTTCCGAAAAATTTGTGTTGGCCAATGAGCGGGGTGCAATAGGATTTATAGCAAGTTCTCATTTTGGTATCGTAAGTTACCTTAATTCATACCTGACAGGTTTATACGATGCTATTTCCGAAAAAGAATACGGACACACAATTGGTGAAACGCTGGAAGAATCCTTTCGTTATTTAATGAGCGTTTGGGGAACTGATTTTTTTGCCAGGTTACATGCTGAAGAAATTACGTTGCATGGCGACCCTGCTGTAAAATTATATGCCCAACCTCAGCCGGATTACGTTGTAGAAGACCAGTTTATTCAGCTTCCACCGCTCATTTCTGTTGCCGACCGGAATTTTAATTTGTCTGTCAAGTTCTTTAATATCGGGAAAGCTATTTCTGATTCTCTGACGCTGGAGATAAAGCGGCAATTACCCGACGGATCTGTAACGGTACTGACCCGTAAAAGAATTCCAGGCATACTTTTTAATGACAGCATACAGTTAACCATACCTGTTAACCCGGTTCTTGAAAAAGGAGAAAATAAGCTGATCATAACGGCTGATGCAGACAACGAGATCGATGAGATCTCTGAATCTAATAATTCGGTTTCTAAAATATTCTACATTGTAGAAGATGAAGCCACCCCCGTATATCCTTATAAGTTTTCAATTGTTACCAATAGTAACATTTCATTTTATGCTTCAACAGCCAACCCGCTGTCTGTTATGAAAAATTACATAATGGAGATAGACACGACGGCATCTTTTGATTCGCCGGTAAAAAAATCAGATTCAAAAAACAGCACAGGGGGGCTGCTTGAATTTAAACCGCCGATAAGTTTTTCCGACAGTTCGGTGTATTACTGGAGGGTTGCGGCAGTGCCGCCTGCAGGTCAGGAGTACAGTTGGACCAAATCTTCATTCATATATCTGGATGGCAGTACAGAAGGATTTAACCAATCTCATTATTATCAATATCTTGAAAATGAAGACGAAGGAATGGCGTTGAAAACCGACCGGCAATGGAAATTTGATATGATCTCGAATTCCTTAATTATTAGAAACGGGGTATATCCCACGGCATCGGGATTCCAGGCGTCGTATGTTAATTCTCTTAATGGCGAGGACGTTCTTGGCGCCGGATGCAATTACAATGAACTGATTTTTCAAATCATTGATCCTATTACTTTTAAACCATGGACCAACGACTTTTCCGGCCCTACGGGTTTGTATAACAGTCTTTTAGCCACCTGTGGCGGCGGAAGGACGCATAATTTCCAATACTTGCTTTCAAGCAGTACCTCCCGCAAAAAGGCAATGGACTTTTTAGACACTATTCCGGACGGAAGCTATGTGATCGTTCGCTCAAATGCGAGTGCTTCAGTAGCTGGAAACACATATGCAGATCAGTGGAAGGCCGATACAACTTTATTTGGGAGCGGAAATTCTTTATACCATAAGCTTTTTAATCAGGGATTTACCAGCCTCGATTCATTTAACCGCCCAAGGGCATTCAGCTTTGTATTTAAAAAGGACAGCCAGGATGAGTTTGCCCCTAAGACGCAATTTAGCATGAACCAGTTTGATTTAATATCAATGGGAGTGGAATGCCCTTCTCCGGATTCGGTTGGATATATTGTTTCTCCTAAGCTTGGTCCTGCTAAAGAATGGAAGGCATTGCACTGGAACGGTGTAAAGCTGGAAAACCCTTCATCTGATAAAGTTGCTATTGAGATTGTGGCAATAAAGCCCGATCAGTCGGAGCATACTGTTTATAGTATTAATGAAACAGATAAAGATTTCGATATATCTGCTATTGATGCATTGCAATACCCATACCTGCGGCTTCGGATGAAAAATGCAGACACATCCAGATCTACTCCCTACCAGTTGAAATACTGGAGATTAAATTATGTGCCGGTACCTGAAGGAGCCGTGGCTCCCAACATCTATTTTGAATCAAAAGATACGATAGAGGCAGGCGAAAAATTAAAATTTGGAATTGCTTTTAAAAATATCAGTCCTGCCGCTTTTGACAGTCTGAAAGTAAAGCTCAGCTTGCTTGACAAAAATAATCTTCAGCATGTACTTGATACTGCAAGAAGAAAAATGCTTATCAGCGGGGATACTTTAAAAATGGAGTATGTAATTGAAGATACCAGGAACTATCCCGGTTTAAACACATTGGTAATGAATTTTAATCCTGATAATGACCAGGCCGAACAATATTTACTTAATAATTTTTTATACAAAAGTGTTTATGTCCGGCCCGATAACCTGAATCCCTTACTTGATGTTACCTTTGACGGGGTGCATATTCTTAACAATGATATCGTTTCTGCCAGTCCGCATATTCTCATGAAGCTAAAGGATGACAGCCGCTTCCTGGCTTTAGATGATACCTCACTGGTAAAAGTGCAGGTAAGATATCCGGACGGAACCTTAAGGGCTTTTTCATTTAACAATGATACCCTCCGGTTTACCCCTTCGTCGGTTACATCGGGTGGAACAGACAATACAGCTACAATTGACTTCAATCCCAGCTTTTTTGAGGACGGAGATTATGAGTTGATTGTTTCGGGAAGAGATAAGAGCGGAAATGCAGCCGGGCAAACGGAATATACGGTCAGCTTTAAGATCATTAATAAACCAATGATCTCAAATATGTTTAACTATCCCAATCCCTTTACCACTTCCACGGCCTTTGTATTCACATTAACAGGTAGTGATGTTCCGCAGAACATACGCATCCAGGTTTTAACCATAACCGGAAAAATTGTTCGGGAAATTACCAAAGAAGAGTTGGGGCCCATACGAATAGGAAGAAATATCACGGAGTTCAAATGGGATGGAACAGATCAGTATGGTCAAAAATTAGCCAATGGGGTATACCTGTACCGGGTGATCACCAATTTGAATGGAAAATCTTTGGACAGGTATAAAACGGAAGGGGATAATACAGATCAGTATTTCAATAAAGGCTATGGGAAAATGTATTTGATGCGGTAGTAAAAAGACACTGTTTATTTTTTTTCGGGAACAGACTTGAATCCATCTGTAATTGCCGAACCTCTTAAAATAAAATACCGGGAAGGGTTTTCAGCGCAGCAGGGCACAGAAATATCACCACACGCTGTGCCCGCTTCGGAAATGTTCAATGTTATTCCGGAATAGGAAATTGGGTGATAAGGTAATTTTTTTACTCCAAGCGGCTGCACAATTTGTTTTACGGAAAAATAATTTGTGCACCTGTAGCCTGTATAAGAGATAAGGATAATGCATCCTGCGATCAGGCTTATCTCGGTTATCTTTTTACCACGATGATTTTTTAAAAGTGCCGGTGCAATTTTTTTTAAAAAGAGCAGGTAAACCATTCCCACAAAAGGAATAATGAATCCAAATCCGAAACGTGGATCCGGAGCGTTCGTAAGCCAGAACAAAATTCCCAGGATGCTTGTTGTCAGTAATATCTTCGTTTCTTCCAGAGCTCGGATCAAATTTTTTAGTTGCATAGTCAAAACAGCAATTGCACCCAGAAAGAATAGCATAATGGTTTTATCAGCTGATGACCGGTTGTTCCACCATAGCGGTACCCACTGTGCAGCTGTCAATTGTATAGCATTTTTTACTTCATCTTTTGAAGAGCCGGATTCAGTTCGGGCATAAGTTGTTATATAATTTTTTACGAGAATTACTTCTGTCTTTTTCAATTTCCAGTCGTGGTTGGATATATCCGGAAAAGCGGAAGGAAAGAGAGGGTAGCCTGTGGTGATTATATTTCTGGCAAGAATTGAGTACAGTATTAAAACAACAATGCCGCCGATAAAATATAATGCACGGATCTTTTTAGTTCTCTTTAGTTCCCATGCTGCATACAAAGCAACAATTATTACAGGGAGCGCCGATAATTTTATACATACCGCAAAACAAGTAAGGACAATAAGAAGTACAGGTTTAACTGAATGCTGTAGCAAAACAGTGTTTTGTAGTAAATAAAATATGAGCCACAAATAAAGGACGGCAATAAAATCAGGGCTGGCAGAAGTAACTGTTAGCCTTGTTTGCGTGTAGCTCCATATGCTTATAGCCAGTAAGGCCATCCAGAGCAGGCTTTGAATAGCATTTCGTTTATAGAGACTGGCATTTATTTGCAGGAGAACGAAATGAAAATACCAGATAACCACTATCGTATTTAAAAAAAAATAGTGTCCCACAGCAGTAAAATGGAAACTGAATAGCGCGCAAGCCGGAAACCACAGGTTTTGAAGCCCTAAGTGAATATTTAAATGTGCCAATCCCGGGATGGCTTTATATTTTTCAATCCATTGAATAGCCTGGATATGATATTCCATACTGTCTGGATGGGAAATGGTCCAGGTGCTCATTATCAAAACCATTATAACGCTGCTTATCAATAGTATTGTAATGAGCGGATGCAAGGAACGGAATGGATGGAATGACGTCCTGCTTTTTACAATTCCGTAAAAAACAGGTATGCATGGCAGTATTAAAAATAACTGTAGCTGCCATAATCCCAATGGTAAAAATAATGAAACTACGCCGGCAATAACCGCTATGCCGGCAAGCCCGGTAAAGCAAAGAATGCTAAAAGGGATTTTTTTATGACGATGGCCGGAAGTGATCATCTCCGCAGATCTAAAAATCAGCTGACCCCAGCCGTAACAAATGCCGGTAATGTATATCCAGGCAATTATGGTTATGATCATGGCTGGCTTATTGTTTTATACTGCTTGTGATTACCGATAACCCGACTTTTTTTAGCGTTAACCTATCTATTATTCTGGCAAGCGGCACAAAGCGGTTGAAGGCAGACATCTCATCATTGCCAATCATCTTTTTGTTCATGATCTTTCCAAAATAAAGCCAGCCTAATATCCCTGCTGCGTTAAAATAGTTCCCACTGCGAATCTGCAGGCCATTGTGTTTGAGGATCTGCTTCATCGAACGAAGGGTGTACCTGCGGTGGTGTCCCAGCTCCCTGTCGAACCGGCAGTAGAGCCATTTATAAGCTGGTGCCAATATTATCAGATGGCCGTTTTGCTTCATTAGAAATTTACAATTTTTTACTGCGGTAATATCGTCCACTATATGCTCTATGACATTCAGCAGAAAAACCGAATCAAATTTTTCTTGCAGAAACGAATATTTTTCTTGAAAATCGGGATGCAGCAGGTCTATCTGTATGATATTTTGAACGGACGGAAAATTCGAAAAGCTTTCTTTCAACCATTGATAATATCCGGCGTTAAAATCGGAAAGCGTGATCTTAAACCCATCTGAAATTGCGTATTGTGAAATATTTCCGATTCCGCTGCCAATTTCCAAAATCTCTCCTTTTAGAAAAGGTTTGATTTCAGAATACATCCATCGGTTGAAATTTGAAGCTTTGCTTATGGTCTCTAATGTTTTCGATCCCAGTGGGTCGGTGTCAGATATAGAGTTTATATTCATTTCCGCCACAATAAATTATACTTTAATATACACCATATAGCGATGAAGCCATCCCGCCAGCTTATTTTTTTCCCTTCATTATATTTGCGGCCATAATAAGCAATGCCTACCTCATATATACGAATATCTTTTATCCTGCAAATTTTAGCGGTGATCTCGGGTTCAATCCCAAATCTTTTTTCTTTTGTCTGAATGCTTTTAATTATTTCGGTCTTAAACATTTTATAACCGGTTTCCATGTCAGTGAGGTTCACTCCCGTAAAAACATTGGAAAAAAAAGTGAGCAGTTTGTTGCCAATGGTATGCCAAAAGAAGAGCACCCGGTGAGGACCGCTGCCCATAAACCTTGAGCCATATACCACATCTGCACGTCCTGCAAATATAGGAGCCAGCATTTTGTTATAGTCGGCAGGATCGTATTCGAGGTCGGCATCCTGGATAACTACTATGTCTCCAGTGGCTTCTTTTAATCCACTTTGCAGAGAGGCGCCTTTTCCTTTATTCACGGGATGAAGGATCAATTTAACCGATGGGTCCTTTACTATGTATGCTTTCACAATCTGAACCGTTGCATCTGTTGATGCATCATCAACCACAATAATCTCTTTTTCCATGGAATGCTCCAACGAAACCTGTCTTACTTTGTCAATAATTTGTTCAATAAATGATTGCTCATTAAAGCAGGGAATTATGATGCTTAATTTTTTCAAAATGCAATATTAAAATGCAATATAATCATTGCTTTAATTGATTGATCCGGAAACCCTCACGAATTGTTTTGCCCCTGGCTTCCAGTCCGGGGTATACAGAATACAGGCATGGAAGTGGAGTGCCATAGCAACGCGGATTCCAGTTCCCGTTTATTTTTTCAGGTACTCTAACGATTATATCTCCTATTTGTTCCTCCTTTACAGGGGGGTGCGGCAAGGGAGTTGGGATTGCCCAGTTTTTAAACGAATTATCCCTCGCCTGCTTATACACGATATAAAATGTTGTACAAAGCATAAGTATAATCGTTAGCGCATGGGTCATTTTAATAAGTATACGCACATTCAGTAACCGGGAAGTAAAATGGAACAGGAAAAAAATACCGGTGATCAGCAGTCCGTAAATAAATCTCGGATCCGGCGCTATGCAAAACCATGACGCGAAGAAAAGAATTATGGAAATGGTTAGTATGCGGGAAGGTGAAAGTCCTTTTTTACTGTTTCTCCAAATGGATATGCCATAAATTGTAATACCGGCAATTCCAGGTAAAAAAATCAATTGGTTGTATGCCGGCATGTATTTAAACCAAAAGGGTACCCAGTTTAGTCCATTTAGCGAAGCTGTAGTTTCAATATCTAATATCCCGTTGCTTACACGATTATAGTATTTAATGAATCGCAGCAAATGTTCCAATACCTCAGGGGGTGTTTTCCAGTCAACATTAAAGTAATCCAGGAAAGGTGAAGGATAAAACGGATATCCCGAAACAATGATATTTCTGGCTATAAATGGCGCCATCAGCAAGAGCGCTATGATTATAAAAGAACTAGCCGGATACCATTTTTTATTTTTCAACAGGTGAATTGTTGCAAAAATACTTAACAGTAAAAATGGATAATTAGTGATGCGTACCGTAAAAAGGTAAACAGGCCAAATCAGCCATTCAGACAACAAACCGAAATCCCTGTCGCTGTCTTTGCATAAATAAGTCTCTATACACAATACCAGAATAACCAGCATTGTGATATAATCATAGTTTATGGTTGCTGCATTTCCTCTAATAACCGGCCATGAAGCAAAAGAAAAGAGTAGTGTAACCAAAGCTGCGAAGCAGCGTGAGGTGTTCTCTTTTTTATAACGATGAAATCCAAATTGTATGAAATACAGGCAGAACCATAATGACAATACGCCATTTAAGGCAGTAAGCGTATTCAGATCCGCGAAAGAAAGATGGAAAACAGCGACACTGCTGAACCAGGAAGAGTTAAACCCGTATCTTTCATGCAGATTGGCAATGCCCGGCACCGATCCGTAGTCTTCTAGCCATTGCACCATTTGGATATGATAGCTTTCGGTATCATCCATCATTAAAGCACCTGTATTAAGCATGAGTATTATCAGCCATACACATACTGTACAAACTTTAACTGCGAGCGGCAAACGGATAATATTGGAGAACATATTTTTTAACAGGCATGCAAAGGCTTTTCGCATGTAAACGGCCGACGAAATGAGCAACAGGAATAGCAATAGAGAAAAAGTGTTACCAATAGGAATGAAAATTGCGCTAAGCTGCGTTAATAGGGTTAAGATAATCAGCCCATTTATGGCGTGTATGATAAAGTGTTTGTCTGGTGTTGATTCTCTGTTCGTTAGCCGATAATATAAATATCCTGCCCAAAGGCAGGAAACGGTAATTAAAACATGAAGAAAAAACATTAGCAGCATGAAGAATCAGGAAAATTTTTTCTTTAACCTCAGAAAATATATTTCAAAACAATAATAACTAAAAATACTTAATATTATTCCTACGATGGTGGTTAAAACAGACGCAAATACTGGTATCAATTGGTCTGGTAATCCGTTTAGCTTCGCCCAATCCCTTAAATGTTGTGCCATGAGTACATAAACCGGGTAGTGAATGATATACAGTCCGAATGATACTTTTCCAATTAGTTTTATTGTTCTGTTCTCTAAAACAATATTAATAAAATAGCTGTTTTTATTTAATAACAGATAAATTGTTATAGAAAACAGTAATGAAAAACTTGTATACCCAATGCAAGAAAAATAAATCAAATTCAGCATGTAATGGGGATAGAGAATGTAAAATAGAAAATTCAGAGATAGAATGATTGAACCAATTATTATAAAATGCTTGATTTTTATTTTAAGTTTGAGATATAAAATGAGCGCAAGTAAACTACCTGTGCAAATGCCATCAATTCTGGTAAATGGAAAAATTGTCCCGAATGGGATTGTATTAAGGTGCAAAAGGAGCAATGAGGCCCTGAGTATATTTACCCCTAACAATAGAGTTATAATAAGCAGGCATAAGGTTTTAGGATTTTTGATCCAAAATATTAACAACGGCCATATCAGGTAAAATTGTTCTTCTACTGCTAAAGACCAGAAATGCTGAATTATTGGAGATGTATTTTCACTTGGGAAGTTGAGGCCTAACAGCCAATTTTGAAGAAAGGTCCAAAACCACAATTGGTGGTGCTTATAATAAAAAATCCTATCGGAATATTCATTCCATATAAGAGGCAACAAGTGAAGAATTAAAATTAGACTTACATAGAAAAGCGGGAAGATTCTTAATATCCGTTTTATATAAAAGTTCCTGAAATAATATCGGTTGCTGCTCGTTTGCAGAAGAATAGTGGTTATCAAAAAAGCCAGAGATAACAAAAAAAAGATCTACCCCTAACCATCCAAAAGAAAATGCATTTGTGTATTCAAAATTGTGAAATAAAATTACCGCCAGGATTGCTACGCCCCTAAGTCCATCTAATGCCGGATAGTAAAGCTTCTTTGTTGCACCTTCTTTCATTATTTGTTTTTACCTGCTCTTTAGAATGCGAAAAAATGAAAAGCTATCTTAATTTAAAAAAAGACGTCTTGAAAAATGTGGGGAATCAAAAAAGACAATCCATAAGAATGAAATACCAATGGTTAAAATAAGTGCAAATTCCAGTTTTTTATCTACTTTTTGCTGATTGATCAAGAGGATAAAATAGTACAAAATAAAGGGTACAAGTGAAAACGTAAGCCTGTCCGCATAATATCCCAGCAGCCAGAAGAAAAGAACATGGGCCATACAAATAAAGAAGGAAATAATTGCAATTCTCTGGGTCAAGATTGATAACGGGATATTCTTTTTTAGAAAATACAAAACAGTTATTGCCGGCAATAACAATGGGAGAAGAAGGCTTCCGAAGGTTTGCAGGAAATACCAGGTATTAGCAGCGCCGCTGTAAAAAAGATGTTGCGGTGATATTTTTGCGGCATCTGCTATCCATATAAATTGTCTGTACAAATTAAGTTCTGAACTTGTAAAATTAATTCCTTTTGATTTCAGTAATAATATCCAGGACACGGTTGGTATGCAAAAAAGAAATACCATTGCTGTGAAGCGTATTATAATCGCCCGGTAGTTCAACTGTTTGTTTTTAAAAAGAACATACAGTCCGGATGCCAAAATAGTTATAAAGAGAAGCAAAAAATTCCCATAAATCAGAAGTGCGCATCCTGATATAAATGAATACAAAAGTAGTTTTGAAAAAGGTGTGTGATTTTGTATGATTTTTATAGCTGCATATAGGGAAAGCAAAGGGGTAAGAATGTTAAAAAGTTGCTGATGCGGGGTCCAGAAAAAATACTTTGTTTCATGATTACCTGCTATCATTAAAAGTATGAGGATATAAAGTAATTTTCCGTTTTTCCAATAGCCTGATGTTATGTGGATCAACCTGTCGAACACCAAAAGTGAGCATAATAAAATTGAAAAATTCAGGAGTACATAGCCCAGATAAAAGCAAAAATATAGCACACCTTTGTTTTCTTCAGATTTTGTTCCATGTAAGTCCAGGCTTTTTTTCATTTCCCTTTCGAAAAGTGTATGTAGGGGATAGGTAGTATAATAGATGGAATAGCCAATAACTGACCCTATTAAGGCATATGCCGGTCTGGACTGGCGAAGATAGCCATCTTGAAATAGATAGCCTGGGTTAATAGCAACTCCTATAAAAGTGAAGGCATCTGGATTTACCCGGATTCCCATATACTTATTTATCTTTATGTAGTTGTAGTCAAACTCAAAAGGACCTCTATTTCCGGAATTGGAGTAGAGTAGTAAGATGTTAGCAGTCAAAATGATAACGAAGAATAATCCAATTTTTTTCATATGGTGAGATATTTTGTTAAGGTAACCAATATTGAAATAAAACTGCTAGAAGGTCAAAAATGAGCAATAAGACGATATGGGTTTATACTGCAACCGGAATTGTTTTATTGCTGTTCATATCCATTTATTTATGCCTCTCGCCTCACGTTATAAGTATTGACAGCGTTTATGGTTTTTTAGCATATAAGGGCACTGTACAAACCGGAGCTTTCAACGTATTGCAGGATGTTTCTCCAGGCAATGTTGGGATTATGCAACAACATTTTGTAGCCTGGTGGTCTCCGGGGCAATGGATTTTTCCGGGAGCATTGAATTATTTGTTTGGGTGGAGGTTGGGAACTGCCAGCATCTTAATTACTTTTGTTTTTTCCTTATCAGGACTTTTTGGATTTTATAAGCTGTATAAATATTTTAAGTTTCCTTCAGCTATCATCGTTTTATCTCTTTTGATTGTAGTTATATCTGATACCTTCTACGATTCTTTTATTATATACCAGGGAGGAGAAATTTTATCCTTTGGCGTATTTCCGTGGTTCTTGTATTACCTTCTTAAGCTTCAGAAATACACTTTCAATAGTTTACTGGTGGTATTGCTTTTATTTTTGCTATGCTTCGTTGCAAAAACTACGCTTATTATATATTGTTCTGTAGCTATCGCTTATAAAATTTTTGAAAACCCCTTGCAGCGCTTTTTGTTTAGCGTTTCTAAAGCGAAAGAATCTCGCAGAAATAATAAATCTCTTAAATTATTTATACCATTGATTGCAGGAACGGGATGTATTTATATTTTTTATTTAGATAAAGGAATCAGACCAACTGTGCTGAATAGTTTTCATATGGAACTTTCAGATTTATTAATTCCGTTAGCATCTCCTTTGTTAAGTATCTTATCTGGTCAAAGCGCCACAATAAGATTTCAGAAGCTGGTTTTTGGAACCGAGGTAAATGCCTCATTTCCCGCATTGATTTTTACTTCCGCAGTGTTCTTAATAATGGCTTTTCTGGTTTTGAAGTGTATCTATAAGCTTTATAACAGTAATGAATATGCTGTGTCTTATAAATACCTTCTGATTGCATTTTACGCCGGACTTTCTATCTTTTTTATTATCGCGTATGCTTTTGATACTAATATTGATAAGAGCGCAAGACATTTTAAATTTCTTGGGTTTTTATTTATCCCGGCATTTTTAACAATGGTTCTAAATCGTCTCGGTAAGAGTGCTTCCTTACTGTTAACCTTCCTTTTTGTAATTTATTTCCTGGTTGCTTTTACCTATTCAAAGAATAAATGGACACGGGACCGTTATAAAAGTGTAAATTATTTCTATAGAAATTACGATAATTTTGAAAAACAGGATCGGATAGATGAAGATACTTATAGTAAATTGATCCAGCTTGACAGAAAAACTCCTTTATATATTGATAGTAAACCTGTTTTGTTTTTTTTTGAGGGTAATGCAGATATTGCTATAGATATAAAACATCTGGCTGTTTTTGATACCGAAAAACAGAAATTCAGCACAATGCGATATCTGGGTAACAGAGCTAAGATTTTTCTTTTTCTATCAAAAGAAACTTTATATAAGAAGCCGGACTTCTGCAGATTATCCTTTCCAGATTACACCGACTTTATAATTGTGTATCAAAATAAACATTTTGTTATTATGAAATCGCAATAAGAAGGAGTTTGTACAGCGAGTAGTTTCGGTGCTACTTTCTTAAATTCCCCAACTCCATCCCCCGCACCACATATTTGCCCACCATATCAAATTCAAGGTTCACCTTATCTCCTTTTTTTAGTTGTTGCATATTGGTATGCTCATAAGTATAAGGTATGATGGCTACGGCAAAGCTGTTTTGGGTTACATCAAAAGCCGTAAGACTAATGCCATTTACACAAATGGAGCCTTTTTCAATAATCAGTCGGGCAAATTTTTCAGGGAATTGAAAACTGCACTTCCAGCTTCCGTTCAGTTCTTCTTTTGCGGTGCAGGTGGCAGTGGTATCTACATGGCCCTGTACAATGTGGCCATCTAAACGGCTGTCTGGCCGCAGGCATCGTTCCAGGTTTACCGAATCACCAACCTTCAATGCATTCATATTGGTCTTTTGTAATGTTTCCTGCACAGCCGTAACCCTGTGGGTTTTATCCCTTATTTCTTCAACCGTAAGACATACTCCGTTGTGGGCAACACTTTGATCAGGTTTAAGTTCGGGCCCAATGACCGACGACACCCAAAATACCTTATTTGTTCCTTCAGATGCTATCGAAAGGATACTGCCCGGCGTTTCTATAATACCTGTAAACATAACTGCAAATTAGCATTCCCCCGGGAATTTTTAAATTTGCTTTGAATTTCAGCTTTCTTGTAGTATCTTTGCGCTCCTTAAAACTGATAAAGGAGGTATACTACATTATGCTTATTATTGATTCCAAAGATTGCGAAAATATAGACAAGGCGCTTAAAAAGTACAAGAAGAAGTTTGAAAAAGCTAAGATATTATTGCAACTGAGAGGCCGCCAGTCTTTCACCAAGCCTTCTATCCGGCGCAGGGGAGAAGTGTTGAAAGCGATCTACAAGCAGAACATTGCTATTGGTAAGATTGACGTTAAATAGTTCTGGTATTTATAAATAATTGAACGGGGTAGCCGTAGAGTATATAACTTTATGGCTACCTTTTTTTATGTTTGAACAGTCGCCTCACATTTCGCAGGTACAATCCTTTATTGACTACCTCCGTTTTGAAAAGAGATATTCTCAACACACTATTGTTGCTTACAAGGATGACCTCGACCAGTTCTTCCGGTATCTTAGTAACAACTATCCATGTGATAAGTTAGACGAGATAACCCATCTTTATATCCGGTCGTGGTTGGCCGGGTTAATGAAACAGGGGCTTACAGGAAAAACCGTTAACCGGAAAATATCAACACTAAAGGCTTTTTTTAAATATCAATTAAGAACAGGGTTGCTTCAAACTACGCCAATGACTACAATTACAGCGCCCAAAATTTCAAAAAAACTCCCGGTTTTTGTAGAGCAAAAGCATACGGAAACACTTTTTAATCACGTAGCATTTCCTGAAGGGTGGAACGGCTATACCGAAAGAATGATTCTTGAATTGTTATATGCTACCGGCATGCGTTTGAGCGAATTAATCAATATTAAGGAAAATCAGGTAGATGTTAACCGGCAAAACCTAAAAGTTTTGGGTAAAGGGAATAAGGAAAGGATCATTCCGCTTAATGCGTCAATAACAGGTAGTATCGCCGGTTATATGCGGGAGAAACGAATAGAACATAAAACATCTGATACGATTTACCTCCTGGTTAACAGTAAAGGGAAAAAGTTATATCCTAAATATGTTTACCTGGCTGTAAAAAAATACCTTTCACTGGTTACAACTGTTAAAAAAAAGAGCCCGCATGTTCTGCGCCACACTTTCGCCACTCATCTTACCAATCAGGGCGCCGACCTTAATGCAGTAAAAGAACTCCTCGGCCATTCCAGTCTTGCAGCTACCCAGATATACACACACAATACTATAGAAAAGTTAAAGGAAGTGTATAAAAAAGCGCATCCCAAGGCCTGATCTATTAAAGTAGTGGGAATAAAAAAAACGCGTTCGTCTGCAATAAAGTTTTATTTGAAATCTTATATATAAAGGCTTAACTTGAGGTTGTTGCAACTTTGCAGTTACAGCAATAAGTTCTTTCTATAGTATATTTTAATTGTTCACAGAAATTAAACTGGATTATCATGAATGTAAACATTCAAACGGTTCATTTTGATGCCGCATCAAATTTGCTCGAACATGTTAACAAAAAGATCAAAAAACTGAACAATTTCCACGACAGGATTACTGCGATTGATGTGTACCTGAAACTGGATAATGTGTCGCACCAGATCAAAGACAAAATTGCAGAAATTAAGGTTAAGGTGCCGCGTTACGCATTTTTCTCCAAGGAATCATCCAAGTCTTTCGAAGAATCGTTTGACGCCGCGTTGGATTCCATTATTGAACAAATAAAACGAAAAAAAGATAAGCAGATGCAAGCTGCGTAGATAAAAGAGGCCCTCTGAACGGGGCCTTTTTTATTTCAACCCATTGCTGTTTTCTATCCACCCGTTCCGGTATTCTCATTAACCGGATACTCTTCTTAAAAAATTATCTTCATAAATTTTTGCATTTAAAGATTTCCATTACCTTTGCCTTCCCAAAAAATGAGGTGGTAAGCCTGTTGGGAATAAAGTTCTTTACAGTATTGAATTTCAATAAAATGCCAGTGTAGCTCAGTTGGCCAGAGCAGCTGATTTGTAATCAGCTGGTCGGGGGTTCGAATCCCTCCACT
>CALKHN010000024.1 GCA_937991535.1 uncultured Sphingobacteriales bacterium | reverse complement strand
TGGAAACCTACTATAGCAATATAGCAAGGCGCCGGGTTCTTAGCCTACGTTTAAAGGCACAGTACATCTGGTGGCTGGGCGCTGGCATCATTGGGTTACTGGTGGTATTTGCCGTTTTATACATCATTGGTGTAAATACACTGGTTTGCCTGGTACTGGTGGGTAGCGGAGGAACATTCCTTTTTATCTATGTGTATCACCTCAGCAATACATACGGACAGCACGGCATGATGAAAAAAATAGCAAAACGCAACATACCTCAATTGTTAAGAAGCAATTCCCGGAAAATATTTATTAAGTGAGGTGAAAACGGGCAGTGATAAAATGAAGTAAGATGGAAAAGTGGTTGCAAAATGTATTACCGGTTCAGGGCGTGGAACAGGACTGTATCTTATCAAAGATGGGTGATATCTCGGTTGTATTTGAAGCCACCTTACCTGAAATTTTTACGCTTTCCGACCAGGAATATGAAGCCTTTCACAATGCATGGGTAAGAGCCATTAAAGTATTGCCCGGTCATTCTGTATTTCACAAACAGGATTGGTTTATTGAAGCCAGGTATGCACCGGACTTTTCCGGTGATGATACCAGCTTCTTATCAACAAGCAGCGAGCGGTTCTTTAATGAAAGACCGTACCTGGATCACCATTGCTATATCATACTGACGAAAAAACCACTCAACCGCAAAGCTTCCAGTTCCCTTTTTTCCACATTGCTTCGCAAATCCATTGTTCCCGAACAAACCATCAAGCCCCAACTGGCACAGGACTTTATTGACGGCTGTGGCCAGTTCAAAAGGATTATGGAAGACAGCGGCTTTATAAAACTCAATCGCCTTGGGGATAAAGATCTGAAAAGCTCAAAAGATAAAGCTGGTTTAATAGAAAGGTATTGTTACTTATCGGAAACACCAAACCAGTTGCTCATTAAAGATATCAGTTTTAAAAACGGGATCAGCGTTGGCAGCCAGCATTGCCAGTTGTACAGTCTCGCGGACGCGGCAGATCTGCCATCCCTGTGCGGATCAAGAATCAATTATGACAGGTACAGCAGTGATAAATCCAAATTTTCGGTTGGTTTTGCCTGCCCGTTGGGTCAACTACTGCCCTGCAATCACATTTACAACCAGTTTGTATTTATTGGGGATGGAAAGGAAACGATCAAAAAATTGGAAAGCAAACGCTTGAGATTGCAATCGCTGTCTGCCTACTCAAGGGAGAACGACATCAACAGGGATGCAACAAACGAATTTTTGAATGAGGCCCTCAGCCAGCAGCGTACGGCTGTTAAGGCCCATTTTAATGTGCTGGTATGGACGGAAGAAAAAGAAAAACGCAAAGACCTGAAAAACCTTGTCTCGGGAGCGCTTGCCCAGATGGATGCTGTACCCAAACAAGAATTGAATGGTGCGCCACAGATCCATTGGGCGGGCATTCCGGGCAACAGCGCGGATTTTCCAATGAACGACAGCTTCGACACTTTTGCCGAACAGGCCAGTTGCTTTTTCAACCTGGAAACCCATTACCGCAGTTCGGTAAGTCCCGTGGGAATTAGACTTGGAGACAGGCTAACGGGAAAACCGGTACATGTTGACATCAGTGATGAACCCTTAAAACGCGGCATTTGCTCTAACCGAAATAAATTCATCCTGGGCCCGTCGGGGAGCGGGAAAAGCTTTTTTACCAATCATATGATCCGCAGCTATTATGAGCAGGGAACGCATGTGGTCCTTGTAGATGTTGGCCACAGCTACAAAGGGCTATGTGATATGGTGGGTGGTTATTATTTTACCTATTCCGAGAAAGACCCTATTCGTTTCAATCCCTTTTATATCGCAGAAGGTGATTGCCTTGACACTGAAAAGAAAGAAAGTATTAAAACATTGCTGCTGGCACTCTGGAAAAAAGACAATGAAAGTTTCGGGCGTTCCGAGTACGTCGCACTGTCCAGCGCACTAAAGGCTTATTATGATCACCTGGGTAAAAACAAAAACCTGTTCCCCTGTTTTAACTCATTCTACCGCTTCCTTGAAGATGAATTTGTGACCATTCTGGAATCCGACAAGGTAAAGGAAAAAGATTTTGATGTCACCAACTTTCTTTATGTACTGCGCCCTTTTTATAAAGATGGAGAATTTGATTACCTGTTGAATGCAACGGAAAACCTGGACCTCCTGCAGCAGCCTTTTATTGTCTTTGAACTGGACAATATCAAAGACCATCCCATTTTATTCCCCGTGGTGACCCTGATCATCATGGAAGTATTCATATCTAAGATGCGGAAGCTAAAAGGTGTACGCAAAATAATACTGATCGAAGAAGCATGGAAAGCCATTGCGAAGGAAGGTATGGCCGAATACATCAAATACCTGTTTAAGACCGTACGTAAATTTTTTGGAGAAGCCATTGTGGTTACACAGGACGTGGAAGATATCATCTCCTCCCCTGTTGTTAAACAGGCCATCATCAACAATAGCGATTGCAAGATATTGCTTGATCAAAGCAAATATCAAAATAAGTTTGACCAGATCCAGGAACTATTGGGCTTGACTGAAAAGGAAAAGGCATTGGTGCTATCGGTCAATAAAGGCAACGACCCATTAAAAAAGTATAAGGAAGTTTTCATTAGCCTGGGTGCTGTATTATCCAGGGTATACCGAACGGAAGTATCGATGGAGGAATACCTGGCCTATACAACAGAAGAATCAGAAAAAATGAAGGTGCAAGCCTATGCAAAAAAACACGGAAGCATTCAAAAGGGAATTGCTATGCTGGCAGAAGAAATGCGTAAAAACAAAACGCAATGATATGAAAACATGGATCATATTTTTAGGCTTAGCCACCCTTTTTCAAAGCTGTGGCATTGTATCCACAAAGGATGTTCATGCTGAAATTTCCGGAACCTATGTCACCGAATGGGAAAATGAGTACTCAAAAGCCAAAGACACCCTTGTACTCCAATGGGCAAAGGGTACGAACCGCTACGATATCATCCGGAAAACATTTTATATTAAAAGGGTTGGCGGAAAAACGCTGCCTGGAAAAACACGACAACTGCACTGGACAGGTATTTATGATAGGGTTAGTCAGACCATCCAGGTGAGCAACAACGGCAGGACACTGACGGTTGACCCGAAACAAAGGACGATACAAATGGGTTCAGCCGTTTTCCGGCAAATTTGAAGGTATGAAAAAATATACAATCATTATGATGGTCGGCATTTCAACCGTATTTACCATCATGCCTACCCAACGATCCCAGGCCATCGTCTGGGTAGTCATACAGGAGGCAATAAAGGCAGCCATCCTGGCTATAGATGCACAGGTTCAAAGAATGCAAAACAAAACGATCGCTTTGCAAAATGCCCAGAAGGCAATAGAGAATGCGCTTTCAAAATTAAAGCTGAAGGAGATTGCCGACTGGGGTAAAAAACAAAAGGATCTCTACGACCAATACTACAAAGAATTGTGGAACGTGAAAAACGCCATCAGCACATACAAAAAGGTAAAACGGATCATAGACCATCAATCGGCAATGGTTGCCGAGTATAAAAAGGCCTTCAGCCTCTTTAAAAAAGACCAACATTTTACCGCAAGTGAACTGGAATACATGGGACGGGTTTACGGTGGCATTTTGGATGAGAGCCTTAAAAACATTGACGGCTTAATTTTGGCCGTCAACGCAATGGCAACGCAAATGAGTGATGCCGAGCGGCTGGCCATCATAGAGCAGGTTGCACAAAACGTTGACGCAAATATAAGTGACCTGCGCCGGTTCAATCATTCCAATATCCTCATCAGCGTACAGCGTTCAAAGGACGCCCATGAAATAGCAGTGGTAAAAGCTTTGTATGGAATAGAGGTTGAGTAGAAGCATATCAAATCAGGGGCATCATGAAAAAGATAGCGATAATACTGGTCATTGTGGGGCTAAGCCAGGTGGCGCCTGCGCAAAACAAGTTTAAAGAACTGGTTGCCCGGATCGCACTCCTGAAAGTGTATTTGGGCTACCTGCAGAAAGGATACAGTACTGTAAGCGGTGGACTAGATTTGATCGGGGATATAAAGGGAGGTGAATTCTGGTTGCACAAGGATTATTTTAATTCACTGGGAAACGTTAACCCCAGGATAAAACATTATGCAAAGGTAGCTGACATTATTACCCTTCAAATAATGATCAACCATCAGTATAAAAAAGCATACAGGCAGGCAAAGGAACACGGTTTATTCAATCCCGATGAACTAAACTATATCAAAGCTGTTTACGACAACCTCCTTAAAGAGACCGCTAAAGATGTGGAACTTTTGATTGCCGTGGCAACCAGCGGGCAATTACAAATGACAGATGCACAAAGGTTGGAGCAGGTGGAAAAAGTTTACATGCGGGTGCAGGAGCAATACGGTTTTATGGGCGTTTTCAACAATGAATCGAAGATTCAATCGCTGGGGCGATTGAAGTTGGCCCGGGATATTAATGCTGTAAAGATGTTTTATAAAGTTAAATAAAATGAAAAAATCCATATTAATACTGATGCTCTGCGGTACATTTCTTGTTCCGGCAAAAGCGCAATACCAGGAAGCCATCCAACTCGCACTGAATATTCAAAAGCTGTTGCAATTAAAGAAGATACTGGAAAATATGTATACCGGTTACAAGATATTAACGGAAGGATATGAAAAAGTAAAAGGTATAGCCGAAGGCAATTATAAAATTCACGAGGTGTTCATGGATGGCCTAATGGCCGTTAATCCAAAGGTCAAAGGTTACAAGCGGGTGCTTGACATTATTGAATACCAGAAAAAGATTCTTGCGGAATATAGGGTTGCTTACAGGAGATTCAGATCAAGCGAACAGTTTAGCGCGGAGGAACTGGAATATTTGTCAAAAGTGTATACGCATCTTTCTAAGATAAGCATTGAAAATGTGAACGCTTTGATCATGATCATTACGGCAAACAAACTACGGATGAATGACGGGGAGCGCATACAGCGCATAAACGGGTTGTTTGAACAGGTGCAGGATCAACTCATCTTTTTACGGCAGTTCAATAACCAAACAGCGATTTTAGCGCTGCAAAGATTCAGGGAACAAAATGACATCAACGTGCTGAAGCGACTGCACGAGACTGAAAAATAACAGTATAATAAACGGTGTGGTATGAAACAGTGGGTAAGGGTTATTCTTTTTGCTTTGTGTATTGGTGCACACAATAGCAGCCAGGCGCAGGATCTGTCAAATGAAATGCAGGGCCTCCAGCTAGTGCTGGATAAACTCTATTCCGAAATGCTGCCGCTATGCGGTAAGCTGATCGGTGTTGGCCAGGGTTTAGCGGGCTTTGCCGCGCTTTGGTATATTGCTTCAAGGGTTTGGCGGCATCTCGCCCATGCAGAACCCATTGACTTCTACCCCCTGTTTCGCCCTTTTGTCCTTGGTTTTTGTATCCTTATTTTCCCTTCCGTTATTGCGTTGATCAATGGCGTGATGCAACCAACGGTGAAAGGCACTGCTGCCATGGTGGAAGGTTCAGAGAGAGCCATAGCCGAGCTGCTGAAACAAAAAGAGGCCGCAATAAGAAAAACAGAAGCCTGGCAGCTCTTTGTAGGTGCAACTGGAAGCGGCGACAGGGATCGCTGGTATAAATATACACATCCGGATGAGGGTTCAGGTGATGGTGAAGGAATATGGGAAGCCATTGGCAATGACTTAAAATTCGCCATGGATAAGGCATCCTATAATTTCCGCAACTCCATTAAAGAATGGATGAGCGAGGTGCTCAACGTATTGTACCAGGCTGCAGCACTATGTATCAATACCATACGTACCTTTAATATGATTGTACTGGCCATCATTGGGCCCCTCGTATTTGCCATTTCCATATTTGACGGATTCCAGCATACGCTTACGGTCTGGATTGCCCGTTATATCAATATCTTCCTTTGGCTTCCGGTCGCCAATATCTTTGGAAGTATCATTGGTAAAATCCAGGAAAACATGCTCAAAATAGATATCCAACAGGTTAATGACCTAGGTGATACATTTTTCAGCTCTACGGACACGGCATATCTCATATTTCTTATTATAGGGATAATCGGATATTTCACGGTTCCCTCTGTGGCCAACTACATTGTTCATGCCGGCGGGGTAAACGCATTGCTGCACAGAGTGACAGGGCTCACGAGCAGTTATGGCAGATCGGTGAGCAACAGGGTTCAATCGGGCGGGTCAATGGTGCAGGATAGCTATGGAGACATAAAAAATTTCATGAGTGGCGGCTTTTTAAAATCCGGTAGCAGCAAAGGATACTTCAAGGATAAAATATCCGGTAAATAAAGTTATAAAAATAAGGGAGTGATGTTCAGACAAATGAAAGATATCGATTCAGCATTCAGGTATATCAGAGGATTTACCGCGGTGGTAGTGGTGGGTTGCGTTTGCATTTGCTGTTATTCCCTCTACAAAAGCCACAGGCTGGTATTGAGTATGCAGTCCAAAATTTACATCCTTTCCAATGGCAAGGTGCTGGAAGCTTATGGTGCTGAAAGAAAAGACAATATTGCCGTGGAAGCGCGGGATCATATCAAAAACTTCCACCAATGCTTTTTCACCCTTGATCCCGATGATAAAGTAATCCAGCGTAATATCACCAGGGCCCTGTACCTGGCTGACGCTTCAGCAAAACAGCAGTATGATAACCTCAAAGAAAACGGGTATTTCACCAGCCTTATCAGCGCTAACATAAGCCAGAACATTTCAATAGACAGTATCCAAATGAACCTGGATATGATACCTTATTATTTTAAGTGTTATGCCACCCAGCGCATTACGCGCACGACCAGCGTCGTCCTGCGAAACCTTATCACAGAAGGTTACCTGAGAAATGTATCCAGGAGCGACAATAATCCGCATGGATTTCTTATAGAACGGTGGCTGACCATTGAAAATAAAGACATTAAAACCATTAAACGTTAATGCACGAGGATTCCTTATGAAGGAGAAGCTGACCATTGAAAAAAAGAGATTAAAAATAAACGGCAAAGCATGAAGACTACTTAAAGAACGGTAGCCGGCGTTTGAAAACAAAGACATTAAAGCCATTGATCGATAAAGCACGAGGATTTCTTACGGAAGAGCGGCTGACCATTGAAAAAAGGACATTAAAAATAAACGGCAAAGCATGAATATTATTAAAATACGGTAGCCGGCGTTTGAAAACAAAAACATAAAAGCATTAATCGTTAAAGCACGAGGATTCCTTATGGAAGAGCGGCTGACCATTCAAAAAAGGACATTAAAAATAAACGGCAAAGCATGAGGCGGCTGGCAAAATACATGAGTGCAATTTGCGAAAAATTGAAGGTAAAACAGTTAAGGGTACTGCTTATTGTGTTTGGGGTAACAGGGCTATTACTATTTGGGCACGCGTTGTTCTATCCATCAAGGTTTACACCTGACATCACCCCGATCCGAAGTACGCGAAATGGCTTTGTAAATGGCATCAATGAAAGGACAGTTTATAACCGGGAAGTTTATCGCAGAATAAAAGTATACAAAGCGATGTTAAACGATTCGGTGATCAAAGTTCGGCCGGGTCTCAGGGACACTTTAGCATTTTTGGAATTAATTTATAAAAATAAATGAGTGTATGGAACAAAGGTATTTGCGCAAAAGAAAGATGCTGGTGATGCTCCCTGTTATTACCCTCCCATTTATTACGCTAGCATTCTGGGCTCTCGGGGGTGGCAAAGGCCATAACAATTCCGCTTCATCAGCCGAGCATAAAGGGTTGAACATGGAACTACCTTCGGCCGTTTTTGGGAAACAAAAAGATTTGGACAAGCTGGGTTATTACCAGAAAGCGGATGCTGATTCCGACAAAATCAAAGCCATGATCAGAAATGATCCATTCTACAATGAAGGCGCTTCAAATCACTTGTCCGTGGAAGAAAGCGACGGTTTTCGTGACGAGGAATATGGCAGCCGGTCTGAGCAGTTGGTGGCGGCACCACCCAAAAGTGGCCGCGAAGCAGTTGAAAAAAATGAGGCCGCACTCCTGGCTAAACTGGACCAACTCAAAAAAGTATTAGACCAAACGGATACGACCCAAAAAAAGGAAGATATGGAATCACTGCGCCTTTATGATGACACAGATGATCAGCATTTGCAACTTAGCCAGATGACTCAGGCAATTGGCGGGGAGGATCCAAATGAAAACAAACAGCTCGACCAGCTCAGCAATATGCTGGACAAGATACTGGACATACAACATCCGGGCAGACTGAAGGAACAGCAAGCCGGTTCAAAAAACAGCACCCGGGTATATGCGGCTACGGTTAAAAACGGGCATCCCTATTATTCAATTTTGGACAGCAATACAGTTGGTGCTGAGAAAAGTGGAGATAAGGTTACAGGCAACGGCTTTTACTCCACTCAAGATAATAAAAATAATTCAGCATCTCTAAGCGCAATTGCGGCGCAGGTTCACAGCACACAAACCCTGGTCAGTGGCGGGATAGTGAAGCTGAGGCTGTTGAGTGATCTTTATATTGACGGCCGCTACATTTCCAAAAACCAATTTGTCTATGGAGTGGCTTCCTTATCCGGAGAACGATTGCATATTGAAGTGAAAAGCATCCGCTCAGCAAGTAATATTTATCCCGTTAAGTTGAAAGTTTTTGATATGGACGGACTAGAAGGAATATATGTTCCCGGCGCAATAACGACTGATGCCCTGAAACAATCCGCAGATCAAACGATTCAGACCCTTGGCATCAACAGCATCAGCAATTCGTTGAGTGTGCAGGCTGCCAGTGCCGGCATTGAAGCATTGAAAAATATGGTTAGTAAGAAAGTGAAACTGATAAAAGTGACCGTAAAGGCGGGATACAGGGTTTTGTTGGTGAATGAGGGGAGATAAGGTGCAGGTGTGCGTGTTGCGGGCGTGTATGGGTGGAGTGAGAGAGGGTTATGATGGCGTCTGCGGTAGGGGTTGTCGCGCTTGCGGTGGGAGTTGTCGCGCTTGCGGTGCGTATGGGGTGGAGTGAGAGGAGAGGCTTGTGATGGCGTCTGCGGTAGGAGTTGTCGCGCTTGCGGTGGGGACATGGCGCTTGCGGTGAGATGGTTCAGGCGTGTACAGCTGCGACCCGGGACTGTTTGAGGGAATGGCAGGCTACCAGTACCGGCATTGGAGCAGGAAGTGAGGCTGATATACATGACCGAAAAGGCCGGATACAAGGTTTTGCTGGTGAAAGGGGTGATGTAAGGCAGAAAGGATGGACGGGTGGTTATGCCAGGAGAATGGCAGGCATAGGGCAGACCACTTCAACCGATGCCGCGATGGCGAAAGCCCATTTCAACCGATGCGGCCAAGGCGAATGCCAGGGACAGGGTTTTGCTGGTAGAAGAGGTGATGTAAGTTGCAGGGTGTATGGTGACAGGTGCGTTTTGCGGGCGTGTATGGGGTGGAGTGAGAGGGTTGTGATGGCGCCTGTGGTAGGAGTTGTCGCGCTAGCGGTGCGTATGGGGTGGAGTGAGAGGAGAGGCTTGTGATGGCGTCTGCGGTAGGGGTTGTCGCGCTTGCGGTAAGAGTTGTCGCGCTTGCTGTGCGGAACATGGCGCTTGCGGTAAGAGTTGTCGCGCTTGCGGTGCGGAACATGGCGCTTGCGGTGGGAGTTGTCGCGCTTGCGGTGGGGACATGGCGCTTGCGGAGGATGGTTAAGGTGTCTCAATATGTAAATTATCACTATTAAAACGTGTGTATGAAAAGTGTGAATGTTCTTTTAATAATGTTGTTGCTGTATTATAATGTTTACGCCCAGAGCAGTGAGAAGCTCCCCGAAAAGGTTGTCATTCCATCGTCGCCATTAGAAATTTCTAACCAGAGGACCACGCATTTGATTTTTCCGTTCAGCATTCTTAGTGTTGACCGGGGCAGTAAGGATATTCTTGTGCAAAAAACAGAAGGCGTGGAAAATGTATTGCAATTGAAGGCAGCCAAAGAAAACTTTTGCCAAACCAACCTGACTGTAATAACGGGCGACGGAAAATTGTATTCTTTTCTCCTAAAATATTCTGCCGATCCGTGGCCGCTGACTTTAAGAATTATAAAATCTGTTGAATTGGATAAGAGTGATTTGTCCGCGGCAACTTTATCGGGCCCTGAAAGCAACGAGGCATTGCTTGAATCAAAAAGTGCGGAAATAAAAACAATTCCAAGAACAATCTGGGGTATGGTGAACAGGAAGTTTGGTATGGTGATCAAGCTGATTGGATTGTATAGCAGGGGAAATACGCTGTATGTTCAACTAAGCATCGCCAATCATACCCAAATAGATTACGACGTTGACCAGTTTAGGTTTTATATTAAAGATAAAAAGCAGGGACGCCGGACCGCCAGTCAGGAATCAGAACAAGTTCCCCTATATATCGATGGTAAGCCTTCAGTCATAAAAGCAAACGGTTCGCATACAATCGTCGTTGCGCTTTATAAGTTTACCATAGCGGACAAGAAACGCTTTTTCATCGAACTCACAGAAAAAAATGGAGGCAGAAACCTTAGTCTAAAGATCAACAATCTCAGGCTCATGCATTCCAGGGCGCTCTAAGCAAATTATGGAAAAGGAACACGTGATATCGGATGAGGCATTCAATGAAATTTTAAACGGTTTGTCACAGGGTCAGCAATGGCTTGCGTATAATTCAACGAACTACTTTTTGGAAAAAGGGGACGTCTTTATGTTCCGCCATGAGGAGCAGGCGGATGAATTTGCCATGAACAATATCAGCGACTACGATTTATTTGACGTGGTACAGGTGAACTCCATCAGAGATCTAATGGAGAAATTGGTTTACGGAGAAGCATTGAAAATGTCATATTTCTTAACACAAAATAAAAAAGTCATGAACGAGAAAAATTATGATTATTTGAGCAACCAGCTCAAGTACAGCGGCTTTGGAGATGAGCTTAATGAAAAGCTTAAAGAGAAAATCAATTTAGGTCAACCTGAATTTCAACTTTTCCAAAGCAAAAATTTCGGCAAAGATGAAACCGTGGCCACCCTACTATTCAAAAAACCGGAGAACAGTGACATGTATTTTTTTAACCGTTACTCCCTGATGTTAAAATCACCCAAAATGGAGGCCCCCGTTAAGCAGACATTTTATATTAATAACAAAGAGGATAATATCACCCTCAAAGAAGGTTATAACCTGCTCAGTGGACGTGCAGTTCATAAAGAACTGACATCAAAGGAAGGTGAAAAGCAGAATGCCTGGGTGCAAATGAATTTCAAGGAGACAGACGCGGCCGGAAACTTTAAGTTAAAGTCATTTTATGATAACTATGGCTTTGACCTGCAAAAAGAACTGGCAAAACATCCGATTAAGGAATTGAAAAACGAGGAAGATCAAAAACAACTATTGGCCTCCCTGCAAAGAGGCAACCGGCAGTCGGTGACGATAGCAACCGGTGGAAATGAATCCAAAGTGTTTATAGAGGCAGCACCCCAATTTAAAAGTCTTAATTTTTACGACGAAAAAATGTACCGGCTCAGACCGGAACAATTAAAGGGGCTTGCTTCCAAAGAAGAAAACCTGGAGCCAAAGCAAGATCAGAAAAAGACGCAAAAACTATCTGCCGGAACTGCAGAAGAAGAACCGGAAGAGGCGAAGAGTCAAAAAAAAAGCCGTAGAAAGGGACAAAAGGTGACGTGAGAATTCCATTGAAAGGTTGGTTGTATGGACGGACTAAACATACTGAATGCCTTTTTAACCAGTGCGCTGGATGATCCGCGGATCGGGTCAGGTTTTGTCACTCTGTTTGTTTCCCGCGGAGGCTTCGTTAGGTTGTTTAAATCCTGAGCGTTTTTTGCCGGTGCTATCAGGAGGTTAGGCCGCTTTATGGGGTCCGACCGCTCTGCAAAATTACAGGTAGCGGGAGCCATCCCCTGAGCATGATTGATCTCTCATGAATTGTTCTTATGAATGGATTGAGCACATTGAATGCTTTTTTAACGAAGGCGCTGGATGATCCGCGGTTATCTGCTGTTCATATAAGTTTATATGCAGGATTACTAAAGTGCTGGCAGGATCAGCACTTTAGTGAGCCGTTTTACATATTCAGCAGGCAGATTATGCCCATCTGCAAAATATCGGGTCCAGCAACCTTTCACAGAAGTATAAGAGAATTGAGGGAGTACGGCTACATTGAATACATGGCATCTTATAACCAGTTTTTGGGGAGTATGGTGAAAATAATTCCATTGGTTGCCAAACAGACAGCATAATTGAACAAATAAATTTCAATCGAAACGAATGAATTCAGACCGGGGAAAGAATTGAACCTGTTAAAAATTTTGCAAATCGTGAAACTGAAATATTATGGCACTTGAAATTGTAACAAAAGAGGATTTGGAGGATTTTCGGGTAAGACTATTAAATGATCTTAAAAGTATCATTCCTAAAACCGAAAAAAAAGAGGTAAAGAGATGGCTACGAAGTCACGAGGTTAGGGCTATGCTTAGTATTTCACCCGGCACACTTCAAAATCTTTGTATCAATGATGTATTGCATCCGAATAAAATTCGTGGTATTAACTTCTTTAAATATGATGAGATCGAGGTTGTACTCAACAAAACATACAAATAAGGTCTTATGGAACGAAATGCAAAACGCCTCCAATTGGGAGGCGTTTTTTGTGGAGGATATCGGGGTCGAACCGACGACCTCTAGCGTGCCACGCTAGCGCTCTAGCCAACTGAGCTAATCCCCCATTATTTTTTTAGAATATCAATTCGTGTCAAACACAATTAAAGGTTAGTTTTAAAAATGTTTTTAAAAAAATATTTTTAATATTTTTTTTATTTGACAAAGAACTGAATCTCAATATATTACATTGGTCAAAGTTGGTCAAATGACTTGCATGCCATGCAAACGCTCTAGCCAGCTGAGCTAAACCCCCATTAAAAAAACTTAAAGAATAACCCCGGGCAGCCTTCCCGCAAACTTGCAGCATACGCTAACCAACTGTGCTAAACTCCTGTTTTCTCTTAAGGAGTGCAAATATAGAGCGCCGCGCCATTCTGTCAAAATAAAAAACCAGACAGAGAACTGCCTGGTTGATACTTAAATAACCGCAATACATTTTCCTTTAATCACCCCAAATTTCACCTTTCCCTTTCAGCCAGTCTTTTACCAGTGCCGTGGTAACAGATTTAGGGCGTTCTATCGGAAGCCCCAGAGCCCTGTCCCAGCACAAATTGGCCAGCACGCCTAATGAGCGGCTTACACCAAACAATACGGTATAAAATTCGTATTCAATCAATCCATAGTGCACCAGCAGGGCTCCGCTGTGCGCATCAACATTCGGCCAGGGGTTTTTTACTTTGCCCAACGATTTCAATATGCCCGGAACCACTTCATAAACCCGCCATACGGTATTTACCAAAGGATCGTCTGGCATATGTTTTTTACCAAATTCCATTTGAGCCGAAAACCGGGGATCGGTTTTACGCAATACAGCGTGGCCGTACCCAGGAACTACTTTTCCTTCTTTCAGTGTTTTCTTCACATATTTTTCTATCTGTGCTTTGGAAGGCAATTCAACGCCGAGTTCGTCACGCATTTCATATATCCATTTAATCACTTCCTGGTTTGCCAGCCCATGCAAAGGACCCGCGAGCCCATTCATACCCGCCGCCAGGCTCAGGTAAGGATCGCTTAGCGCTGAGCCCACCAAATGCGTTGTATGCGCCGATACATTGCCTCCTTCATGATCAGCATGAATGGTCATATATAAGCGCATCAGTTCTTTAAAACTTTCGTCTTCAAAACCCAGCATATGTGCAAAATTTCCCGACCAGTCCAGCAACCCATCGGGTTGTATATGTTTTTCATCTTTATACTTACGGCGATAGATATACGCAGCTACTCTGGGCAGGCGGGCTATAAGGTTCATCGCATCATCGTACACCGCATCCCAGTAATCTTTCTTGCTGAGGCCTTCACCATATTTACGAACAAAAATACTTTCGGTTTGCAATGCCATAATGGCCACTACAAACTGGGTCATCGGATGAGAAGATTTAGGAAGGCCCTCTATGGCATCAAAAACATGATTGGGTACATGGGAGCGGCGCTGCCATGCATTGGTGATATCATTAACATCGTTTTCAGTTGGCAGTTCCCCCACCAGCATCAGGTAAAACAATCCTTCCGGCAAAGGTTCGTTCCCATTGATGGCTTTGGGCAGTTTTTTTTGCAATTCCGGAATTGAAAAACCTCTGAAACGAATGCCCTCCCGGGCATCAAGTAAAGATGTTTCGCTTACCAGCCCTGTTACGCCCCTCATACCCTGGTAAATCTGGGAAAGCATCACCTCTCCTATTTTTTCGTTGCCGTGTTCATTAAGAATGTCTTTGATCTCTGCGGATAACTCATCTGCTTTCGCTTTAAACCTTTCTTTTATTGTTGCCATATATAAAGTGTTGAATAATTCTGAGATTATATGTTAAGCATGGGCCAAGAGCGCTAAAGTTAAATAAAACACGGTTAAAAGCCGTCAAAAATCAAATGTTTCATATAATTTATTTGACTTATTTAAGCCAATTATTTCAAATAAGAACAAGGATTATATCGAATACGGCGCTTTTATTTTCTTCCCGTTTGAGTTCAATTGAATTTGATTCGGGTATGCTATTTAGGCGCCTTTCGGTAAAGGTACCAGGTAAGTAATCCAAATAGCAAATTGGGCAGCCATGCCGCAATAATGGGCGGGAGACTCCCTTTAACACTGAAGATTGTAGAAAAACGGTCGAGTAATATAAACAAAGCAGCAATAGCAAAGCCGGCAGCCAGGTGAATGCCACTACCGCCTCTTATTTTACGGGAGGCCAGTATAGCACCTATCAACGTGAGTATAATAACCGTTACAGGTGTAGCATCCCTGCGGTATAATTCTACTTCCAGGTCATTGGTACCTTCTGATCCACGTAATTTCTCCATATGCACCATATGCCGGAGTTCTGCTGTAGTAAGCCTGCTTTTTATATACTCATCGCGTTTTAAATCGTCAGGCGTAAAATTAAAATCCATACGCCGTACAGTATCCTGTTTTACATCTTCATGTAAACCATCAATTTTTCTTTCTATTACGCCCGTTAGTTTCCATTTCTTTTGAGCAGCATCCCAGGCAATATTATTGGCCCTCAGGTTATATGCAACCTTTGTTCCGTTTAACCTGTCCATAAAAAAACCACTGCCGCTTTTTGCAGCAGTATCATAATAACGGATACCGCAATACGATACCGAATCAATACGCATGTAAATATTATTATTGCTGTTGTATTGTCCGGGTGATTTAATATATTCCAGTTCGAATGCAGTACGTATCTCGTTGGCCCGGGGCACAAAGGTTCGGTTGCCGAACCAGAGCAGCGTTGCCAGTAAGATGCCGCCCAGTAAATAGGGCTTTAACAAGCGGTTAAAGCTGGTTCCACTGGCCAAAATGGCTATAATTTCTGACCGGTTAGCCAGGCGGGAAGTAAAAAATATAACGGCTATAAACGTAAAAAGAGGAAACAAAAATGAAACGATGAACGGCACAAAACCTACATAGTAATGTGTCAATACAAATTTGGCGGAGAGATTGGCTTTGGCAAAATCATCTGTTTTTTCGCTAATATCCACTACTACCGAAATAGCGGTAAACAGCAGAATGCAATAAATAAAAGTGAAAATAAAATCCTTAAATATGTACCAATCTATTTTTTTCATGGAAGTTGCTCCGGTGAACATTAAAAAGCCGGTATTGGCCAAAAGTAAACCAAAACTGTAATAAGAACTTTGTATCTTTCTGTTATGAGAAATATTCACATTAGTTTTAGCCTTTCCCCCCTCGTTTTACTATTTATTATTACGCCTTGTATAGTTCATGCGCAGGTACCCGACCCCGATTTATTTGAGCGGCAACTTTTTTTACAGGGCAATGATACCCTGCCCTGCCGTATACTTTCCCCTCTTCATTTTTCTGCAGGAAAAAAATATCCTTTAATTGTTTTTTTACATGGCTCTGGTGAAAGAGGTAATGATAATGAAGCACAGCTCAAATGGGGTGACTCTCTTTTTCTTGATTCGGCCAACAGGGAAAAGTTTCCCGCAATAGTGGTTTTTCCGCAATGTTCAGCCGAATCATCGTGGAGTGTTCGCCTGAAAAATAAACCTACAGATTCATCCGGAATATACCAGTTCCCCATGAATGTACCTCCTACCCGGCCGCTGCAAATGGTAATGAGTTTTATTGACACTTTGGTTAACAGCGGTATTGTTGATCCAAAGCGGATTTATATTGGCGGACTTTCGATGGGTGGTTTTGGCACATTTGAAATATTATGGCGCAAACCTGCATTGTTTGCGGCGGCATTTCCTATATGTGGGGGAGGCAATCCGGCAAGTGCAAAGCTCTATGGAAAACATTTTCCCATGTGGGTCTTTCACGGCACGGATGATGATGCAGTGCCCGTTGTTAACTCACGGAATATGGTTGCCGCATTAAAACAAGCGGGAGCGAAAGTAAAATATACCGAATACCCTGGTGTAAAACACAATAGCTGGGTAAATGCCTTTGCAGAGCCCACCTTATTGCCATGGCTGTTTGAGCAGAAGCGGAATTAGGTTATTAAGCAGCCAGCTTTGAGCAATCAGCTTTGAGCCTTGAGCGATCAGCTTTGAGCGATCAGCTTTGAGCGTTCAGCTTTGAGCGTTCAGCTTTGAGCGTTCAGCTTTGAGCGTTCAGCTTTGAGCGTTCAGCATTCAGCTTTTGATGTAAGCATACTAACGATGAGCAGATGGCTTATTTCTTTCACCTCTCACTTCTCGCCTCTCACCTCCCGTCACCTTCTTACCTTAAACTGTTCAATGCTGCTTTTCATCCAGCTTGTAAAATCACCCGTTTCAATATGCTTCCGGGCTTCGGTAACCACATGAAGATAGAAGGCCAGGTTGTGTATGCTGGCTATGGTGAGCCCCAATAGTTCTTTTGATTTGATAAGATGCCTCAGGTAAGCCTTACTGTAATAATTACTGGTTTCGCATGCAATACCATCATCAATCGGCGAATAATCTTTCTCCCATTTTTTATTATCAATATTAATGACGCCCTTCGAAGTAAACAACATAGCGTTACGCCCGTTTCGGGTAGGCATAACACAATCAAACATATCCACTCCCAGTGCTATACATTCCAGTATATTCCAGGGTGTGCCTACACCCATCAGATAGCGTGGTTTATCTGCAGGCAGGTTATCGCAGCATAAGCCGCATAAATCATACATCATATTTTCGGGTTCTCCAACGCTTAAGCCGCCAATGGCATTACCTGCAGCATTTTTTGAACCAATGTACCCGCATGATGCTTTTCTAAGATCAGTATACGTTCCGCCCTGTACAATAGGAAAGAGATTTTGTGCGTAACCATATTTCCCCGTTGTCTCTTCCACCCGCTGAAAACATCTGTCCAGCCAGCGATGGGTGAGTTGCATAGATTGCTGCGCATAAGTATACGCGCTGGGATAAGGCGGGCATTCATCAAAAGCCATAATAATATCAGCGCCTATGCTCCGCTGTATATCCATTACTTTTTCGGGTGTAAACAAATGCTTACTGCCATCAATATGACTTTGAAACATTACCCCTTCTTCATTTATTTTGCGTGTGCCTGCCAGTGAAAAAACCTGGTATCCGCCACTATCGGTTAATAACGGCTGCTGCCAGTTCATAAACTGGTGCAGTCCCCCTGCTTCCTCCAAAACTTCAATACCCGGTCGCAGATACAAATGATAGGTATTAGCCAAAATGATCTTTGCCTTCACTTCTTTATCCAACTGGCTTTGGGTAAGGGCTTTTACGCTTCCGCCTGTGCCCACCGGCATAAAAACGGGTGTGGGTATAACGCCATGTTCCGTGATAATATTTCCTGTTCTTGCCCGAGATGACGAATCTTTTTGCTGTAATTCAAACTTTAATGCAGCCATAACTTTTCAACATATTTTCGCATTCTGATAAATCCATAATAACAAATCCTTCTATTTCTTACCTTCGCCGCCATGATGGAGAAATTTGACTGGCCTTTAATAGTATTTGGAGCGTTTTGCTGCATTACTTTCATCCAGATCATTTATTATCTTTATTTCTTCAGAAGGCTGGCTTTTTATCGCTCAGGATCCTCCATATCCTATCATCAGCAGCCTGTTTCTGTAATTGTTTGCGCCCGTGATGAAGCCGCAAATTTAGCTAAAAATCTTCCCGGTTTACTGGTACAGGAATTTACTGATGCGCATGAACTCATTTTGGTAAACGATAATTCATTGGATGAATCCAAATACCTGCTGGAAGCTTTGCAGAAAGATTTCGCACAGTTGCATATTATTGAACTGAAGCAGGAAGCTAAATTCATCCATGGCAAGAAATTCCCCCTGTCAATGGGCATTAAAACAGCAAAGTACGATGTTGTGCTGCTAACCGATGCTGATTGTGTTCCCGCAAGTGAGTTCTGGATGCACAAAATGGTTGCTCCTTTTGAGCAGGGAACAGAAATTGTGTTGGGGTATGGCGCTTATTATAAAAGGAAGGGATTTCTGAATAAAATTATTCGTTTCGAGACTTTTCATACAGGGTTACAATATCTTTCCTATGCCCTGGCAGGATTGCCCTATATGGGAACCGGCAGAAACCTTGCCTATAAAAAGAATGTATTCTTCCGCAATAAAGGATTTTCGGGGCATAACCATTTACCCGGAGGCGACGATGACTTGTTTATTAATGCTACAGCCAATGCCAGCAATACAAAAGTGGTGGTAGACAAAGAAGCTTTTACACTTTCTGAACCTAAAAAAACATGGAAGGACTGGCGCAATCAAAAACAAAGACATTTTACTACGGCCAGGCTGTATAAACCCAAACACCGGATTTTGCTTGGTTTATACGCCCTCACCCATTTTTTATTTTATCCGTCATTTATTGCAGCACTCATCTTTTTTCAATGGGAATTTGTTTTGGGAGTGTTTTTATTGCGTTTCATTATACAGGGCATCATTTGGTATAATGCAATGGAAAAATTAGATGAAAAAGACCTTTGGAAATGGTTCTGGGTCCTTGATATTTTTATGTTTTTTTATTATCTCATTTTTACTCCCGCATTATGGAAGAAGCCACGGGTAAACTGGAAGTGATCACCCGGCATTTTACTGATTTTTCCGATCTGCAAATAAGCCAGTTCACTGCACTCGGTCAGGTTTACCAGGAATGGAATGAGAAGATCAATGTTATTTCCCGAAAGGATATTGATTCACTGTACGAAAGGCATGTGCTGCACTCCCTTGCCATTGCAGCGGTATTTAAATTTACCAGAGGTACCGAAATTATTGACATTGGAACAGGGGGCGGGTTTCCCGGAATACCCCTGTCCATTTTTTTCCCGGATGTTCAGTTTCATCTGGTAGATTCAATCGGAAAAAAAATAAAAGTAGTGGATGAAGTGGTAAAGGCATTGCAATTAAAAAATGTAACCACACAGCATATACGTGCTGAAGAAATCAAAAACAGGAAATTTGATTTTGCCGTGAGCCGTGCCGTTGCTCCGTTAAAAGACCTGTGGCAGTGGAGCAATCCCCTGTTAAGCAAGAAAAAAAAGACAGATGATTTTAAAAACGGACTGATCTGCATGAAGGGCGGCGATCTTACACAGGAAATTCGGGAAAGCGGTCTTAAGCCGCATATATGGGAGATATCCGGCTTGTTTAAGGAGGCGTTTTTTATGGAGAAATATTTGCTCTACATTCCTGTTTGACACTTATTTTGAAATAAATCCTTTAAATTACAGTACAGCTCATTTTGCTTAAAATCAATCTGCTTGTTGTTAAAAAGGTTTGTGACCGCCATTACCTTCCTTTGGTGCTGGAGTTTTACCACAGCACAACCTGCTGATTTTATTGACATAGGAAAGATCAGCGCGTATGACACCGTTTTAAGACGTTTATCGTATTTTACAGACTATACCAAACAAAGGACCATTGATAATATTACTCCGGGGGAGTTTTCATACCCGGGTGAAAAATTCCCTTTTGATAAAACCCGGCTGGATGCGCGTTATTTCATAAAGCTATCTGTTGCCAACAGCAGCCCGCAGAGTACATTCTGGCTATACACAGGCAAGGCTCAGCGCTATACCATGTATGAGTATGACAGCAGTACTGCAACAATGAACCCATTGAACAATCAATTCACTTCTTTTTCCCATACTGTATTTAATGAAGTTCCGTATGCTTTTTTTACAGTGAAAAAAGGGACGTATAAAACATTTTACATCCAGGCTGATATAAATTTTTATAACTGGTATCAGTTTGATCCTGTAATATTAGTACCCCATGAGCAAATTGCTTTTACCTTTAATCATTTTTTACGGCCCAATCGCCTGTACATTTACATTACTATTGCGCTGCTGGGAATTATGTTCAGTATGTTTGCGTATACGCTCACCATTTTTTTCCAAACCTTCAAAATTGAATACCTGTATTACTCCGGCGCAATGTTTGTTTTTGTGATTTATTTTTTACTCCGGCTGCTCAACCTGTTTATCTTTAGCGATCTGTATTATTTTTTTTACGATTTCAGGTACCAGGTGCTGCAATTGAGCGGAACTATGCTCATCTTACTTTTTATTTCTTCTTTCTTTGCGCTGAAAAAGAAATTTCCCGGACTATACAAACAATTGATGATACTTGTACTGATTCAATTTATTTTTTTAGTCATCAATCTCCCGCTTACATACACCAACCGGTACAACTATATTGGAAATATCGCTTTCGATACCATAAGAATGATTGTGTTGCTGTACACGGCCGGTATTATTTCGATATTAATCAACCGGAACGGCAACAAGGAGATACGATATGTGGCTACAGGTGCATTTATCGCTATCCTCCTATCATGTGTGGCGCTTTATATTGACAGATGGAGCGAGTACGAATATCATTTTTTCAGACATGCCGGTATTCCTGTTTTGGTTTTTATGCTGGGTATACTTCTGCAGATGCTGCTTTTTATGCAGGGACTATCTTACAGGGCGAGAATGCAGGAAGCACAGCGCATAAGGGCTGTCGAAAAACTACAACTCGAAAATGACAGAAAGAAACTCGAAAAATACCAGGCAATCATTGATACCAGGGACAAAGAAAGGAACCGGATATCGCAGGAAATACATGACGATATAGGATCGGGGCTTACCTCTATACGACTGCTGAGTGAAATTGCCAAAGCCAAAAGCACATCGGATGATAGCAAAGAGCTTGAAAAGATTTCAGAAACATCGAATATATTAATTGATAAAATGAATGAAATTATATGGACATTGAATTCACGGAATGATACATTGCCTAACCTCATCGCCTACCTGCGACACCTGATTGTAGAATACTTTGAACCCCTGCCATTTCAATTACACATTGCAACACCTGATCCGATCCCGGAAATAAAAGTGAGTGGAAAAATCCGCCGTAATATCCTGCTTTCGGTAAAAGAAGCTTTGCACAATATAGTAAAGCATTCGCAGGCAACGAAGGTGAATGTAAAATTCATTGCCGATGAATATTTCTCCATTTCTATAACAGATAATGGCATCGGCTTTAACACGTCTGTTATACAAAGCTTTAACAACGGGTTGCTTAATATAAAGGAAAGGCTTTCCGCCGTTGGCGGATCCTGTATTATTTCAACCCATGACGGTACCTCGGTTGTACTAAAGGTGCCCTTAACCTGATACCCACTTTAGGGTACGGGGATTTCACCATTAAACTTTAGTTTTACAGTTTATTTTACTTTACATGAATACGATTTCTGTTTGCATAGTAGAAGACAATGACGATATACGCCAGGCATTGGAACAGATCATTATGATGGCCGAAGGATACAAGTTCAGTGGATCCTTTATCAGTGCCGAAACTGCTATTTTGGGCATTCCCAAACTGAAGCCGAACGTTGTGCTGATGGATATCAACCTGGGTGGTATGAGTGGTATAGATTGCGTAAGAGAATTGAAGCCCCAAAACCACGACATATTATTTATGATGTGTACGGTGTATGAAGAAGATGAAAAAATATTTGAAGCGCTGGCAGCCGGAGCCAACGGGTATATCTTAAAAAAGACTGCGCCCGGAAAACTTCTCGAATCTATACGTGAACTGGCTGAAGGCGGCGCGCCGATGAGCAGCCAGATAGCAAGAAAAGTAGTTGCCGTTTTCCAGGAAAAAAATCCTTCTTCCGGTTTGCTGGACAATTTGTCAAACCGCGAGCATGAAATTCTCGAGCTGCTGGCTAAAGGCATGTTGTATAAGGAAATTTCAACAAGGCTTGGTATTGCACAGGAAACCGTGCGTAAACATGTATATCATATTTATGAAAAGCTGCATGTAAATAATCGCGTTGAAGCAGTAAACAAATACTTCGGACGGTAGCGCCGTTCATTTTCCTGACCCATGTTAAATTGAAAAAACCGTTTCGGTAACGCGAGCGGTTTTTTATTTCGGCAGATGTGCTGAAACAAAGGATTGGAGACATCGCCACAGTAGAAACTCAGGAACACAATAGCGTAACAAAACTATGTGTACCTACATGTCCTATGATCCTTTGTGCTAATAATAATATTGTTACAAACACATCGCCACAGTAGAAACATGGGAACACAATAGGGCAAACAAAACTATGTGTACCTATATGTCCTTTGATCCTTTGTGTTAATAATATTGTTACAAACACATCGCCACAGTAGAAACACAGGAACACAATAGCGTAACAATACTATGTGTACCTACATGTCCTATGATTCTTTGTGTTAATAATATTGTTACAAACACATAGCCACAGTAGAAACATAGGAACACAATAGGGCAAACAAAACTATGTGTACCTACATGCCCTATGATCCTTTGTGTTAATAATATTGTTACAAACACATCGCCACAGTAGAAACACAGGAACACAATAGCGTAACAATACTATGTGTACCTACATGTCCTATGATTCTTTGTGTTAATAATATTGTTACAAACACATAGCCACAGTAGAAACACAGGAACACAATAGGGCAAACAAAACTATGTGTACCTACATGCCCTATGATCCTATGTGCTAATAATATTGCTACAAACACATAGCCACAGTAGAAACACAGGAACACAATAGGGCAAACAAAACCATGCGTATCTACATGTCCTATGATCCTATGTGCTAATAATATTGTTACAAACACATCGCCACAGTAGAAACACAGGAACAGGTATCCTATTCTTTTTCTGCAATAAAAAAAAGATCGAAGCAGCTATCATCTGCCGCCCGTATATTATAATCTTCATGGGTAATCCGGGTAACCAGTTCTTTATTGCTGTTCAGCAGCTTTTTTCTATTCAGCCTGTTCAGAATATCGTACGGTATTTGAAGAAGCTGGCGGGGCAAACGATACTGGAGATTAAAAATATCGAACCGGGTTATTCTTTTAACCGAAGCTTTGTTTTTAATGTAATAATCCATTATGCTTTCGTTTCCAAAAACGCCAAGCTTCTCCGCTTTTTTAAAATGAGATAATAATAATTTTTCCAATTCCTGTACGGTATATTCTCTGATATGCCAGGGATTGCGGGTGATTGACATTTTTTTGTTGGGCGTTGTAACTATTAATTTTCCGCCACTTTTTAATACCCGGTTTATCTCTTTCAGAAACAATCCGTCATTTTGTATGTGCTCTATTACCTGGAAAGTGATAACAAAGTCGAAGCTATTGGAAGGGATACCATGCAAAGGCGGCACATTCATTTGAATAAATTTCACTGCACTACTGCTGTTCATGGGGGTTTGGTGCTTGTCAATTGTAACAAACTCCTCCGCATGCGGAGCAATAATATCAACGCCGTAACCACTTCCTGTACCAATTTCCAGCACGCTGCCCGAAATAATTTTTGCCGCTTCCAGGTAAGCGAGCAGGGAGCGCTGGTATACATAATTATCGGAATGCTCCTTTTGGGATACCCTTTCGGCTGTTTGTAAAATTTTCATACTGTAGTATACAATGCTATTCTATGAACTCCGTCCCCACAATCCTTAATGCAACAATTATAGAAACTGCTGTCTGAATAAACAACAAAGTAATGAACACCAAAAACAATAATGTAATCTTTATACCCAAAATACCCGAAGGTTTTTAGACTGATTCTTTCCTAACCTTGTCTAATATTTTCTGATACCTTTTCTCATTCCTTGCCCGAACAATAAGGGCAGTAATAAATCCAAGTATAAAGCCTATAATAATAATCAAAACGATTTTATTATTATCCCGGGCTATGGGTATAATACTTATACCACCTAAAAACATCAATAAAAAAAAGGAAATAAAAATGATAACCAACCCCCAACTGAAAGTGTAAAGAAGGTAGTATCCTATTTTTGAACCAACTCTTTGCTCTCTCCACAACTCTGCGAAACGAATATCTGCCTTTGTTACCGGTTTACCCACAACGAAGTCAATTTGAAATTTAAAATTTGAAATGCTAAGAACTGCTCATAATGGGCTTGGTACTCCTTTTCTCACTTTTCACCTCTCACTTCTCCCTGTAACTTGCAACCTGTACCCTGCAACTTACCTTCCTCATTCGCTCATCATTTCCTTTACTATCCTGATAAAGTCTTCTACATTTGGCTTACTAAAATAATCTCCATCAGTTCCATATGCTGGCCGGTGCGCCTGTGCCGTAACGGTTCTTGGAGCAACATCCAGCCACCGGTATCCTCCCTGTTGTTCCATAACAATATTAAACATATAGGCAGCGGCTCCGCCGGGTAAATCTTCATCCGCAAAAATAATACGGTTGGTTTTCTTGAGGGAAACGAGGATGGTATGATTAATATCGAAAGGCAGAAGTGTTTGTACATCAATAATCTCGCAATGTATACCCATTTGATCAAGCAGCGTTGCCGCTTCAAAGGCTATGCGTACGGTAGCGCCATAAGAAACGATCGTAAGATCATCCCCTTCTTTTATTATTTCGGGAACTCCCAATGCTACCCTGTATTCTAAAAGATTGGATGGCAGCTTTTCCTTAAGCCGGTAGGCATTAAGGCATTCTATGATTATTGCGGGATCGTTCACTTCCAGTAATGTATTATACATGCCCGCGGCCTGTACCATATTGCGCGGAACACATACATGAAATCCACGAAGCGCATTAATGAGCATACCCATTGGAGAGCCACTATGCCATATCCCTTCCAGCCGGTGCCCCCTGGTTCGTACAATAATAGGGCAACTTTGCCTTCCTTTTGTACGATAGTGCAAAGAAGCTGCATCATCGCTTAATGGTTGCAGTCCGTACAACATATAATCAACATACTGTATTTCAGCGATAGGCCGCAAACCCCTCATAGCCAAACCAATGCCCTGTCCCATTATTGTGAGTTCACGGATACCTGTATCAAATATTCTTTTATCACCGTGCTTCTGCTGTAATCCTGCAAAGCCCTGGTTAACATCGCCGATCAGTCCCAGGTCTTCACCAAAGGCCAATACCTTAGGATTGTGTGCGAACAATTCATCAAAATACCGGTTCAGTATCTGGTAGCCATTAAGAACAGGTGCGTTTTCATTGAACAGCAACGATGTAGCCTGAACATGTTGTAAACTTTTGGCTCCCTCATTATACAAATGCGAATGATATAATGCGCTTTGCTCCGCCAGCAGGCTGTCGTAGTAAATATGCACAGCATCATCATCACTAAAATGAACACCGGTGGCCAGCGCTTTTAAAATATCCCGGCGGTCGGGTTCCCGGTTCGACTGTAAGTTTTTAACTGCAAGCCGGATGCGTCCTGTGTTGTCCTTTCCTTCATCTACAATATGCTGTAAAACGGCAACGGCTTTGGTTACCATTGTTTTTACAGGTAAAACATATTTATCCCAGGCAACCTGGCGGCTGGCTTTTATAGTTGACTTTGCATTGATCTCAATTTCATTTAATTCTTCGTCGTCGGCCAGCGCGTTGGCAATGATCCACTCTTTCATTTTTTTTATGCAATCCCATTCCCTTTCCCATTCAAGTCGTTCCTGTGTTTTATAACGCTCGTGGCTGCCCGATGTAGAGTGTCCCTGGGGTTGCGTCACTTCTTCCACATGAAAAACAGCGGGAATGTGCGTATCACGCACTTTTTGAATACCTTGTTCAAAAATCTCACAAAGTCCAGCGTAATCCCAGCATTTTACTTTATAAATATCAATCCCTGTGGTATCCTTTTTTTTCTGGAATCCTTTTAATGCATCAGAAATGGAGCCCTTCACAATCTGATTTCCCGAGGGAACAGAAATGCCATAGCCATCATCCCATATAAAAATAGCCAATGGAACTTCGAGTACCGCGGCGGCATTAACCGTTTCCCAAAAATGGCCTTCAGAAGTAGAGGCATCGCCAATAGTGCAAAAACAAACCTCATTGCCGTGGTCAGAAAGTCCGGTAAACTGGCGCAATACATCAATTTCCCGAAATGCCTTTGAGGCAAAAGCCAGTCCCAATGCCCTGGGCATTTGCCCCGCAGTGGGTGCAATACCACTGGTTATATTTTTATGATTAACCAGGTCCAGGAATTCGCCGTTCTTATCTGTAAAAGCAGAAGCAAAATGCGCATTCATCTGTCTTCCTGCACTATGAGGCTCATCATTTTCGTTGGGGTTGGCATACAATTGTGCAAAAAACTCCTCGATAGTTGCCGTTTGCGTTGCAAATGCAATGGTTTGATCGCGGTAATACCCTGCGTAAAAATCTCCGGGCTGGAAAAATTTAGATAAGGCTATTTGCGGCACTTCCTTACCATCACCGAAAATGCCAAATTTAGCTTTACCTGTCAGCACCTCTTTACGACCCAGCAAACTGGCTTCCCTGCTTTCGCAGGCAAGGCGGTAATCGCCGAGTACCTCTTCTCGAAAACGATCAAACGAAAGTTTTTCTTCAGACAGAATATCGTTGGGAATGATGTGCTCCATAAGCGCAAAAATACCCGAAAATTATTTAAATGGAACGCCTTATTCATGGCGGGGAAAAATGGTGAATTGGTCGCGCTCCCTGCTTAATTAATGCAAAAACCTCTTATCTTTGCGCCACTTTTTAAAAAACAAACATGGCAAGTACAGCAGATATCAGCAGGGGAATGATCCTCAAATTAGACGGCAGCTTGTATAGTGTAGTGGAATTTGGCGAAAATAAAACCGCCAGAGCTGCTGCTAAAGTATGGGCCAAACTTAAAGGTATCGAAAACAACCGCAGCATTGAAAAAACATGGAATTCCGGTGATAGTATTTATCCTGTGCGGGTAGAGAGAAAAGGGTACCAGTATTTGTATAAAGATGATTCGGGATACAATTTTATGGACAATGAAACCTTCGAGCAGATTATTGTACAGGAACCGCTTATAGATGCCCCGCAATTCTTAAAAGAGGCGCAGGAAGTTTCTGTACTGGTCAATACCGAAACGGAATTACCCATGAGCGTAGAATTGCCGGATAAAATTGTTGTGCTGGTTACCTACAGCGAGCCGGGTATTAAAGGCGATACAGCCACACGCACATTAAAGGCCGCTACTATTGAAACCGGAGCTACAGTAATGGTACCCCTTTTTGTAGAAGAAGGAGAATTAATCAGGATCAATACCAAAACCGGAGAATACGTTGAAAGGGTTAAAAACTGATTTTTGGGTTTATTTACCCTGAATTCCTATCTTAGCCGCCGGTTTCCAAACAATTGACGGTTAAATAAATTAAACTCACCCACATGGATTTTAAGCAAATTCAGGAGTTGATAAAGATCATCAACAAATCGAATATTGGAGAAATTAGCGTAGAAGATAAAGATTTCAAAATTACAATAAGGCAAAAAGAAGAGCATATTACCCAGGTTGTATCGTCACCACCTAACCAACAGTTTTTTGGACCACCGGCTCAAACCACCGAAAGGATACACGAAAAAGCCAAACCACTGGCGGAACCCAAAGCCGATAATCTGCTTACTATTAAAAGTCCCATGATAGGTACTTTTTACCGCCGTGCATCGCCCGATAAGCCTTTATTTGTTGAGGTAGGCGATGAGGTAACCCCAGGAAAGGTGGTTTGCATTATTGAAGCCATGAAACTCTTTAATGAAATTGAAAGTGAGGTGAGTGGTAAGATCGTAAAGATACTGGCAGATGATGCCAGCCCGGTGGAATACGACCAGCCGCTGTTTCTGGTGGAACCCAATTGATTTGAAAATTTGAAAATGTGCGAATGTGAAAATGGCGCACCTCATTTTTAACGGATAAAATCAATTTTCAAATTTTCAAATTCCCCAATTTTCAAATTGAATACATGTTCAAAAAAATACTTATTGCAAATCGTGGTGAAATTGCATTGCGGATCATTCGCACATGCAGGGAAATGGGCATTAAAACAGTGGCTGTATATTCCACTGCAGATAAAGACAGCCTGCACGTAAAGTTTGCCGATGAAGCTGTATGCCTGGGTCGTCCGCAAAGTGCCGATTCTTACCTTAATATTCCCCATCTTATGGCTGCCGTAGAAATTACCAATGCGGATGCCATTCACCCCGGGTATGGTTTTTTAGCTGAAAATGCAAGGTTCGCCCAAATTTGCTGTGAGCATGGAATAAAATTTATAGGACCCACGCCGGGTATGATCACCGCAATGGGTGATAAAATTACGGCGAAAGAAACAATGATTAAGGCAGGTGTTCCCGTAGTGCCCGGCGGTGAAGGATTGCTGGAAAGCGTGGACCAGGCGAAGGGGTTGGCAAAAGAGATCGGGTATCCTGTAATTTTAAAGGCAACAGCAGGCGGCGGTGGTAAGGGCATGCGGGTGGTTTGGGAAGAAGGTGAGATAGAAAAAGCATTCAACAATGCGAAAGCAGAAGCGGGGGCGTCGTTTAAGAATGACGGCATATACATGGAGAAATTTGTAGAAGAGCCCCGTCATATTGAAATACAAATAGCCGGCGACCGTTATGGTAAAGTATGCCATATGAGTGAAAGAGATTGCTCCATTCAACGCCGTCACCAGAAGCTGGTAGAAGAATCTCCTTCTCCGTTCATGACCAACGACCTGCGGGAAAAAATGGGCGAGGCAGCGGTGAAAGCGGCTTCCGCCATTAATTATGAAAGCGTGGGCACTATAGAATTTCTTGTGGATAAACACAGGAATTTTTATTTTATGGAGATGAATACCCGCATCCAGGTAGAACATTGCGTTACAGAGGAAGTAACCAATTTTGACCTGGTGAAAGAACAAATAAAGATTGCCTCTGGCGAGTCTATTTCGGGCAGAAATTATTATCCCGAGATGCATGCCATAGAATGCCGGATCAACGCAGAGGATCCTTATAACGATTTTCGACCCTCACCAGGTAAAATAACAGTACTGCACCAGCCGGGCGGGCATGGGGTGCGTATTGATTCGCATATTTATGCAGGTTATGTTATTCCCCCCTATTACGATTCCATGATCGGTAAAATCATTGCCGTTGCCCGCACCAGGGAAGAGGCGATCAATACCATGAGCCGCGCCTTAAGCGAATATGTAATTGAAGGTGTAAAAACCACTATCCCCTTTCATCAGCAACTCATGCGCAATGAAGATTTCAGAAAGGGCAATTTTACCACTAAATTTCTTGAAAATTTTACTATGCTGTAGTCTTGTTGACTGGTTGACCGACTGATTGTTGAATAGTCAATAAGTTAATAAAATAAAACGCCCCTGAAAATTTCCAGGGGCGTTCTTTAATTTACAGGGCTTGCGTCTACCGCAAAAACAATAACTCCCGGTATTTCGGTAATAGCCAGTACTGATCATCTACCAATAATTCCAGTTTATCAACATGGTAGCGGATCTTATCAAAAAACGCATCTTTAACCTGGCTTTGATAAGCTATCGCTTTTGTACGGGTGTCTTCGATCTTGTTTACTACTTTTCTTGCCTCAATCATTTTCTCAACGCCATCTGCCACCTGACCGATATGCTCAGCTATTTTTTCGAGTATCTGCAACTGGTTGGCATACGATGACTCCGCTAAACCCAGATCTTTAAGCCCGCGGATATTATTGATTAGAATGTTCTGATACTTTACCGAAGAGGGTAAGATATGACTGGTGCAGAGTTCTCCCATAATGCGGCTTTCGATCTGCACCTTTTTAATATATTTTTCCAGTTCAATCTCATGCCGTGCTTCAATCTCGGAATGATGATATATGCCCAGGTCTCCGAACAATTTTTTAGCCCTGTCTGTAACCATCGCATCTAATGCCAATGGTGTTGTTCTAACATTGGGCAAACCACGTCTTTCTGCTTCGTGATGCCATTCATCACTGTATCCATCTCCTTCAAACAACACTTTTTCGGAACTGGCTATGTATTCACGAATTACGTGCATGATGGCAATTTCCTTTTTCTCTCCTTTATCTATCAGGGCGTCCACTTCTTTTTTGAACTGGGTTAAAGTATTGGCCATAATGGCGTTGAGGGTAGTCATAGGAATACCGCAGTTGGCGGTGGAGCCCACGGCCCGGAATTCAAATTTATTACCGGTAAAGGCAAAAGGTGAAGTGCGGTTACGGTCTGTATTGTCTAATAACAATTCCGGGATGTTTTTATGGATGTCTAATTTCAAAAGAATTTCATCCTGTTCCGAAAAATTATCACCCACCCTTGTCTTAATTTCAGTTAATACCTCATTCAGGTACTTGCCGATAAATACCGATATAATAGCAGGAGGAGCTTCATTAGCCCCTAACCTGTGATCATTACCTGCAGATGCGATAGAGGCGCGGAGCAGATCAGCATAATCATCCACCGCTTTAATTACATTCACAAAAAAGGTAAGGAACATGAGGTTGGTTTTGGGCGTTTTGCCCGGGGCCAGCAGGTTAACACCTGTATCTGTAGACATGCTCCAGTTGTTGTGCTTGCCGCTTCCGTTGATGCCGGCAAAAGGCTTTTCGTGCAGCAGCGCTACCAGATTATGATGCCTCGCGATCCTGGTCATAACATCCATTAAAAGAATATTATGATCAACAGCCAGGTTCGCTTCTTCAAAAATAGGTGCACATTCAAACTGCGCTGGTGCTACTTCATTGTGGCGGGTGCGTAAGGGAATACCAAGGCGGTACGCCTCTTCTTCAAAATCTCTCATGAAAGCATATATTCTTTCAGGAATGGACCCGAAGTAATGATCTTCTAATTGCTGACCTTTGGCAGGTGAATGCCCGAACACGGTACGGCCGGTCATGATCAGGTCCGGACGTGCATTGGCCAACCCGGCATCTACCACAAAGTATTCCTGCTCCCATCCTAATGTGGCAATAACCTTGGTAATATTTTTATCGAAATAGTTACATACATCTACAGCAGCTTTATTTAATGATTCCAGCGAGCGCAGTAACGGGGTTTTGGTATCTAACGATTCGCCGGTATAAGAAACAAATATCGTGGGTATACAAAGCGTGTTGGCATCGCCAATATTCATAATAAATACTGGCGAGGTAGGATCCCAGGCAGTATAACCCCGCGCTTCAAAAGTGGCCCTTAACCCACCCGATGGAAAAGAAGAAGCGTCGGGCTCCTGCTGTATAAGCGCGGCGCCATCGAACTCTTCAATAGGCGTACCATCACCTTTAAGTGTAAAAAAAGAATCATGCTTTTCGGCTGTTGTACCCGTTAAAGGCTGAAACCAGTGTGTAAAATGTGTAACACCCTTGGCTTCCGCCCAATGCCTTAAGCCCGCACCTATATGGTTACCCATGGTACGGTCTATTTTTTTCCCGGTTTTAATGGAAGCAACCAGACTTTTGTATGCTTCATCGCTTAAATACTCGCGGGCCGTTTTTAGCGTAAATACGTTTTCTCCAAAAATGGTGGTTATTTTACGGGACCCTTCTACAAGGATTTCCTTCCCCAAACCAGATAAATGATTGATCGCATTAAACCGAAGTGATTCCATCTAATTTAAGTTTAATATATTTAATTTATCAATTTGATTGTTAAAAAGCGAGGCAAAACTATTATTTTTATTGAATATCTTACAATTAAATTTAAAAAAAAGGGAATAATTTATCAAAATAAGGAAATTTATACAATAAAATAAAACATTATAATAAATAACTATTTATCTATTTTTCTACGAAACGGTCTTAATGCGCCAGCAAAAGGCAACAAGAACAGTACCATATACAGCGCTTTATACCGCACAATGGCCCCTGTAAATGGAACAGTATATCCTATGATCAATAGCCCGCTCAGCGACACCGTGATAAGAAACAGGCAAAATGGCTGTGATAACGTATCGAGAACAGGCTTTGCAGCAAACAAAACGGCAAGGAGGAAAATGACCATAATTAATATCATCTCAGCAAAAGCCATTAAGTGAAACGGGCTCCTTATTTCGGTAACATAGGGCCTTAAAAAAACATGGTTTATAGCCTGAGGCAATACCTCTGCATAACTTTTAAATGTAGGCTCCAAAGGCGTAAGCGGTAAAACGGTGTTGGCCTCCAGCGTTAAAAACTGGCGTTGCTTTTCTGCAAGTTTAAGCGGCAAATTAAATTTTGCAGGAAAATGAACGGAAAGAAAAAAGAACAAAAGGCAACCGCTGTAAATCACAATATAGACCAGGTAAGGTTTTGCCCTCAGTGCCCTGGCAGAAACCCACCATGCTACGATGGCGGGAAGCAGTACAAGCGCATTAACACTGCGCAACAGAAAAATGAATACGAAGCTGAGAACACCGATCACCAGTTGCCCTGCTGCTCGTTTTACCGTAATACAATAGTGTGCTGCATAAATCAATGTGCCTGTAAAGAATACGATTAAGCCATCTTTATCTATACCACTGTTCCAGAACAGGCAGGAAGGAAGGAAAAATATGATACAAAATAACAACAGTCTGTTTTTTTGAATATGCTTTCCCGCAACAATATAGATAAGGTAAAGGCCCCAAAAAGATAAAGCGTTAAAAAAAATGGTATCAATATAATAATTGCCTCCGCTCAATACATTAAAAACGGCAAGCAGTTTAATCAATAAGTTTTCACCTGTATTGCTCCAGGGCGCATCATCGGCAGTAGAGAAAAGATCGGTGAGATTGGTGAATGGAATACCCGTAGAAAAAAAAGCGGAAGGTCGGGTAAGCAGATTTTGAGATTCTACCAGCGATTCTTTAAAATACACCCAGCTATCGCTTACCGGGAAATAGTGTGCATACACAAAACCATAACCAAAGCCTGCCACGAGTTTTGCAACAAAAGCAGCCAGCAGCCATCTTTCATCCACCGGTTTTCCTTTCCGGCGGTTCAGCCAGCGGAACAAAAAGCTTAAACCGGTAGCATACAAGATTCCGGCGATAATATATAAAATAAAATGCAATACTGATGAATAACAATTGTAAAGATGTGGTGCAAAATAATCTATTGTGCTTTGATTGAATAAATTTTTACTGTTTTATAATGAACACTTACTTTTAAGCGATATACACTGTTATGCCGAAAATTTTGTTAGGAGTTTCCAGTTCGTTTTGCGCTAATTTTCTAAAAGGACAGGTGGCATTTTTAGTGCGGCATGGCTTTGAGGTTATTATAATCAGCGGACCGGGTGAAGAGATCAGCATGTTGGCCAAAAAAGAGAATGCCAGGCTATTCACTATAAATTTTACCAAAAGGATTTCACCCTTAACAGACCTTGTTCAACTTTTCCGGATCATCCGGTTAATAAGGCATGAGCGGCCCGATATTGTTAATGCCGGTAATCCCAAATCGGGATTTCTCATTATGCTGGCCTGCAGGCTTACCGGCTGTAAAAACAAGGTATTTACGCTTCATGGATTATTATCGGATACAAAAAAAGGCCTGCTGCGATGGCTGATCGCTTCAACAGAAAAGATTTCATGCGGCATAGCAAACAGCGTGTTGGTGGTGAGCCCTACTTTAAAAACCCATGCAGAAAAAAGAAAAATCCTGCCCCTGGGAAAAGGGAGTGTAATAGGAAAAGGGAGTGCCAACGGAATTGACCTGCAACTGTTTCCCGGCAAAAATGCTGTTACAGACAGGGCCGCACAACTGAAAGTCAGGCTCGATTTAAAGGAAGATGATATAGTTATCGGTTTTCTGGGCCGTTTATCAAAAGACAAAGGAATAGATATCCTTTTTGATGCATTTAATTTGCTGATAAAAGAATATCCCTCTTTACGGCTGGTATTGGCCGGACCCATTATTGAGGAAAATCCATTTTCGCGCCATCTGCTTCACCAGTTGTATCACGATGAAAAGGTGATGTACCTGGGCAAATTATATGATGTAACGCCGGTGTATGGTATTATGGACATGCTTGTTCTGCCGTCTTTTCGCGAAGGGTTTCCCAATGTACTCATTGAGGCCGCGGCCATGGAAATACCCGTGGTTGCTTCCGATATACCGGGGTGCAGAGATGCGGTACTCGCTGGTATAAACGGAGAATTATTTGAAAAAGGGAACGTTGCTGCCCTGACAGCCGTTTTGAAAAAGCTGATCACGAACAAAGAATTAAGGCAGCAATATGGCAGGAACGGACGGAAATTCGTGAGCGATCATTTTTCCAATGAAAAAATATGGGCAGGCCAATTAGAATTGTATAAAAAAATGCTGTTGGCTGACGGATGATCTCAGCCATTTTTGTTTGAATTTTCCGTAAAGGCAATTCCCGGAAATCTTTTTTGCAAAAAGGAGGTTATCCCCGATTTTTCAATTTGCTTTTCCCATGTCCATTCCCTCAGGTCAGGCGCAGCATAGAAAAATGCACTGATGCGTTCCCAGGTAAAGTTGGAAAGATCAGGCTCCAGGTAAAAATACCGTCCGCCATATACACGCTCAAATTCCTTTATCCATTCGTATCCTGAAGAAATAACGGGGATCCCGCAGGCGGCATAATCTAAAAATTTCGCCGATACCTGCTTATTAAAAGGTTTAATATCGGGCATGAAATTAATGGCATACCTGCACTGATCAATGTATGAATACACCTCCCGGTAAGGAACGGGCCCTTTAAAACAAATGTTTTTATGGGCAGCGAAACGTAGTGCCGTTTGCGCATAATTTTTACTCAATACCAGCAATGTTCTGTCTCTTAAATTACCCCTGGCAAAACAATCCAGCAACACATCCGTCCCCCTCCTCGCGTCTATGCTTCCTGCGTAAATAAAATCATAACGCTTTTCAGTTTTTTGTGACACCGTTTCATTGTTCCGTATACCATGGCTGCGCAAGCCATACGGTATGCCATCACCAAAATCGAATTGCCGGCGTACATAATCACTGTAGAAAATTCTATAGTCGGGCAAACAATTGATGTTTTTCTTTATTGCATTTTTAAGCGTGGCAAACGGTGGTATGGATGCGGATGCATATTCATGAACAACAGTTGTATTTTTCTTTCGTGTTACATGAGTACCCATAAAAAACCATTCCACATCAGCAGGTGGGTTTGGCAAAGCGTTTTGTTTCCGCACAATAGTGGTAATTCCGGGATAAGCGGAAAAAAATGAAGCATAGGCTTCAATTTCAGGCAAAAAAGCCCTGTCGTTGTGAATAAAAGCAATGGTCATAACAGGATAAATATAAAGGAAACCAGATAATTCAGGCGATAGGCAGTTATCAGGGCATACAACTACATAACCTGTTTAGGGGATTGCAAATGAGAACGTTAATGATTATATTAACGCCCAAATCACAACAGGATATTCACCTAACGACACAAACCTCAGCAACATGACACTTTCCGAACATTTTTCAAACGACAGTTCTCCCAAACGTATTCTCGCCCTGGATGGCGGTGGCATCCGCGGCGCTCTATCTCTTGGCTATCTTCAGCGAATTGAAGATATTTTACGAAAACAGCACGGCAACGACAAAAACTTCAGACTTTGCGACTATTTCGACCTCATTGGCGGCACAAGCACCGGTTCCATTATAGCCTCCTGCCTTGCCATTGGCATGAAAGTGCAGGACATAAAAAATATGTACATGGAACTGGGTGACAAAATATTCGGCAAAAAAAACAAATGGTGGAAAATTTTTGAAATAGATGACCTGTTAAAGGCCACTTACAAAGCCAAACCTCTTGAAGATGAACTGCAAAAGCTGTTTGGAGATATTAAGCTGGAAAGTGACAAGATAAAGACGGGCTTGTGCATTATTGCAAAACGTGCCGATACCAACAGTGTATGGCCACTGATCAATCATCCCGGAGGAAAGTACTTCAACAGTGCAGACGGACTGAACAAAGATATATTGCTCTGGAAAGCAGTAAGGGCAAGTGCTGCAGCACCCACTTATTTCCTTCCCCAGGTTATTGATGTAGGCGGAGGCTTGCATGAAGCCGCATTTGTAGATGGCGGGGTGAGCATGGCCAACAACCCGGCCTTACAGCTATTGATGGTAGCCACTTTGCAGGGCTTTCCTTTTAAATGGAAATGCGGGGCCAATAACCTGCTCATTGTTTCTGTAGGTACGGGCATGAGCAGATGGAAACAAATTCCCGCCAACGTTAAAAAGAACAATATCCTGAACTGGGCAAAGCAACTACCCGATATGTTTATGCAGGATGCGAGCTGGCATAACCAGATCATCATGCAATGGCTGAGCAATTCGCCCACGGCATGGGACATTGACGGTGAAATAGGTAAACTGGAAAATGACTGCATCAGCGGACCCAAGAAAGATGGCGGCCTTACGTCGTACCTGCGCTATAATCTTTGGCTTGATGCAGAAACCTTAAAGCCATTAATGAAAAAAGATTATACCCAAAGTGAGATTGACGGATTAACAGAAATGAGCAATGCAGCCAGCAGGTTTGAGTTGTATGACATTGGCGTAAAAGCCGCTTCCGCCGAGGTGAAAGAAGATCATTTTGCTGACAACTTTAAACTAAAGTAAATGGCAAGTCTTTGTTTCGTTCTGATGCCATTTGGCGTAAAAACGGATGGCAATAAGAAAGAAATTGATTTCAATAAAGTATACGATTCATTTATTAAAAAAGCGATTGAGCTGGCAGGACTTGCGCCCGTACGTGCCGACGAGGAAAAGGGTGGCGGATTCATTCACAAACCCATGTTTGAGCGTTTGCTGTATTGCGAATTTGCTGTTGCCGATCTGAGTTTTGCCAATGCCAATGTGTTTTATGAATTGGGAATCCGCCATGCTGCTAAGCCCTTTACCACGGTAAGCATCTTTGAAGCCAATACGAAGCTGCCGTTCGACGTAGCGCCCCTAAGGGCCCTGCCCTATCATTTTGAAGCAGGTGAAGTACTGAACTGCGCGCAGAAGATCAAAGATCTTTCCGATATCATACGACTAAATCTTGATGCTCAGCAGGCGCAGGCCGACAGCCCCATCAGTGAGATGATCCCTGCGTATATTTTCCCTGAATTGAATACACTACAGGCAAAGGCCGACTCTTTCAAAGAAATCATAAATGAAACAAATAATACCAAGGAACGAATTCAAACACTTGTAAAGCAATGGAAGCAGTGGGACAAGGAAAGTAAAAAAGAAGATGCCTCTGATGAGGAAAGGGCTTCAGTTGAAAAAGAGAAGCTGCATCTTGCGGAGCAGTTAAAATCAATAGAGAACGCGGCAGGAAAGGGGTTAAAATACAACTACGACCTGGTGTATGCGTTAATGAGTGCATATAAATCCACTAATGCTTTCAACGAAGTGGCAAGAATGATACAACCATTGGTAAAAAGTGAAAGAAAAGGCGATATCTATCTTCACCAGCAACTGGCGCTTGCGCTCAATAAAATAAAGCACAGAGACGAGGCGGAGCAGATCCTTACCGGCATCATTGATAAATACGGAGCCGATCCCGAAACGAACGGATTGCTGGGGGCTGTATATAAGGGGCTCATGGATGATAACGCCGGTGATGAACTGCTGGCGGCAGCATACAGGCGTAAATCCATTGAAGCCTACCTCAACGGCTTTGATGCCGACCCCAGGGATTTTTACCCCGGTGTGAACGCGCTTACTTTGTTGTTTTTTGAAAATGCGGAAGATCCCAGGTTCAAAAGATATTTTCCCTTGGTAACCTATTCAGTAGAGCGACAGCTTCAAACCAATAAAAACAACTATTGGGTGCAGGCAACAGCGCTGGAACTGGCTGCACTGGAATTGAATGAAGCAAAAGCCAAAGAATTTCTGGCCGCGGCTTTAACGTGCAATCCGGCCAAATGGGAAAAACAAACAACCGCTGAAAATCTTAAAAAAATATATGCCAAAGTTACGCTGCTGCAAGGCAAAGAAACACTGGCGTGGCTTACAACCTGTATCGGAAAACTCAGTTGATTTAAACCATCACTTATGGCCTACCGAGATCAATGGAAAATGCTCCATTTGCTCAACACAAGCATGTATGGGGCGCTTAAAGAAACAGAATTGATAGAAATGGGTATAGACTGTTACCCCGATACCATTCAGTATCTTACGGATGACGGGATTGTGGAAATGGATGGCACACGCACTTACAGTCTCAATCCCCTGGTTCGACGCATGCTTAACAAATTTATGATAACAATGGGCCCGGCTGATATGAAAGAAATTTATGTGGATATCCCTTCCTGCTTTGTTGTTATGCCTTTTTCAGAGGAGTGGTCCAATAAGGTATTTTATGACTTCATTCAGCCTGCTGTTATCCAATCTAAAATGGAATGTGTGCGTGGAGATATGATTCCGCGTGTTGGCAAACTGGCCGAAAACATCGTTAAACAAATACAAAGGGCAGGACTGGTAATAGCTGATATTTCGGTACCCAATGCCAATGTGTTCTATGAGTTAGGCATTGCCGACACCATAGGAAGAGATGTTTTTTTATTGTACGAAAAGAGTGCCGAACAAAGCCTGCCCGCGGATATTCGGGGAGCACACTACTTTGCCTACAACAGAAATGATCTCACGGAGGAGGTTAAACGCTTTTCTGATAATCTTGTACAATGGAAAACGGATAACCGTGTGGATAATACTTTAAAATATTGCCGCAAATAACCACTTATGCAGCTTCTCTCGCAAATAACAATACCAACAGGCAAAAAAGATGCAGTTATTCAACTGCTGCAGGGTGATCTTTCGGCCATTCCCAAAGAGCACGCTGTTGACATACTGGTTGTTTCCGCATTCCCCAATGATTATATGGCTTTAAAAGGATCATTGTTCCTGGCACTTCAGGATAAAGGGCTTTCTGTTCAGGCATTGGCGGCAAACAAACAAATAGATTTAATAAGACAGTTGGGATGCTGGCTGTCTGCCCCGCTTTCAACAGAACAAAAAAACAAATTCAATTTTAAAAAAATCCTTTGTTTTGAACCGCAGTATCATTCAACCGAACCCCAAACCATTGTAGGCAATATTTTCAGGTGCATCAATACCTTCGCCTTTGATGACGACAATGACGAAATAGCCATGCCGGTACTGGCAACAGGATACCAGAAAGTTCCCATACAAAAAATGCTGCCCCCCCTACTGGAAAATGCTGTTTTCTGGCTGCAGAACGGCTTGCCGCTGAAAAGCATTAAACTGGTTCTATACCGTCAGGAACAGGCGGATGCCGCATTGCCCATTTTTGAAGAGGTGAAACAACGACTGCCCAAAACACCACAGCAGGAAACAAAAAGTATAAGTGTCTTTCCCCGGCGGGCGCCTTCAGCACCTGATCCTCCAACTGAACCCGAACCGGTTTATGCGCCTGAAAATGCCAGCCGCGATCCTGAATCAACCGGCACAGTGCCAACGGTAGCGTTACAACCTCCTGCCACAGCCACTTCAGCCTATGACCTGTTCATCAGCTATTCGCATAAGCAAACGGCGGCGGTTCAGGAATTTGTAAAGGCCATACAGGAAAAGAAAGATACGCTCAATATTTTTTACGACCGGAGCAGCATACCACCGGGCGGGCTATGGATCAGGAAAATTTCGGAGGCTATACAAAATTCAAGATCGGTGCTCTGTATTTTAACACCGGAGTACAGCAAGTCGGATGTATGCTGGGATGAGTTTCAATGCGCGAAAGTAATGGAGCTGCGAACAAAAAAAAGCATCATTAAAACCATCAATTTTATGAACGACGAGGATATGCCGCCCATGTTTGCCATTTATAGCTATATAGATTGCACGGAAGCCGACCTGCAAAAATTAAAAAGCAGTGTGGATCAGTTTATATAGCGGGAAGGATTTTTTGTTGTAACTTAACACTATACCTTATGAAATGAGTTGAATTATAAATTGTAACAGCATGGCTGACATATTTATAAGTTACTCCAGTGAAGACAAGACCAGGGTAAAAGCCATTGCCGAAGCGCTGGAAAATAATGGCTGGACGGTTTGGTGGGACAGGCAAATACCTGTAGGGCAAAGGTTTGACACTGTTATAGAGCAGGAATTGAACAAAGCCAGGTGTGTAATTGTAATCTGGACCCAGCGTTCGGTAAATTCCGAATGGGTAAAAAATGAAGCCAGTGAAGCTGCCCAAAGGAATATCCTTGCCCCGGTTTTGCTGGAAGATGTAAAAATTCCGCTCGCCTTCAGGCGCATTGAAGCAGCCCAGCTATACACCTGGAAAGGAGAAACAGATCATCCTGAACTGGAAATACTCTTCAGCGCCGTTACTGCCATTGTAGATAGCCGCGTTGCCACAGATACCGCAATTACGGGTAATGTCCAAAACACTTTAAAAGCAAAGATTACACAAAGGAAAAAGCATATCCTGCTAACTATCGCGGGCTTAGGCGTGCTGTTGGTGATTCTTGGATTTTTTTTCTTTTCCCGCCAACAAGGCTCCCGGGTTGTCCATATCACCGGCCAGGTTAAAACCGCCGCTGAAATACCTGTTAAAGGAGTGGAAGTAAATGCGGATGGTACCCGTTTTTTTGCCACCACCATTACCAATGGAACTTATAACCTAACGCTGGAAAATTACACCGTAGGCGATGAAGTTACCCTCACTACTTCCAACAAAGGTTTTGAGGATAAAACAATTGCCGTAAAAATCAGTGACAAGGAAATGAAAGTGGATTTTGTTTTGAACCCGGTTACCCGCTAAACGCTAAACACCGTTTAAACCGCCCCCTTTTTAATAGTCCGTACATACATCACCGGTGAAGCATAACTGTTATGGCTGTGGGTAATGATATACAAGCCGCTGCCGGGTAACAGCGAATGCATTTTCAGGTTTTTATTTATTGTAAATGATGGATAAATACCAATTCTTATTCATTCATTTAAAACCATCATTAATGAAGAACTTTATATACCTCATCCTGTTGCTGGTTTTATACAACCATGCCACAGGCCAAACCCTTGTTATCAAAGGACGGGTGAGATGCCAGAACGAAAGTGCCAACTCCACAAGGGGAGCAGAAAACATCATTGTGGTTCCCGCATTTATTCCCTCAAAATCCACCACCACCGGGTCCGCGCCACAGGGTTATTTTGAATGCAATACCGGGGTGCCATTTGCAAAACTTCGCGATAAGCAGGTGAGCCTGTATATCGTTTCGGCATGCAGCCAATGCACGGAATCGGTAAAACGGGTATTTGTTTCGGAAGACCAGGACAGGAAAAACACCGACAAAACAAAATCTTACGTTACCGTTAAAGACTGGAGGTTTAACGCCAACTGCAGCGACCTTGAACTGCCGCCTTTCAGGGCCGACAGCATGCTCAGCGTAATAGTACAGCAACCCGAACAAAGTCTCGGCCAAATAACAAATGCCACCGCCCTGGTGGGAACGCCGGCACTGCTGAACCTTTTGACCAACTTAACACCAATAATTGGCGTCGTATCCAATGCCGGAACTTTTGAGGCCAGGGAACTGGGCCCGGGTAAAATTAAACACGGACAATTTCTCTTCTCATCCGCATTATCGCTCACAGCCAATACCGGCTTCAACTTTTCGCCCGCCCGTGATATGTCGGAGTCCGTTTTCTGGAATCCATCAGCTATCGTTAAGGGCAGAACGCCCTATAATATAAGCCTGCTTACCAATGTAAAAAACAACACAAAGCTGGGTGGTTATTTCAGACTCAATGACAGGGTTTCTATAGGCGCGGGCTTTATATATACGCAGCAGGACGAATACAGGAATGCCTTATTTGTAAAAATATCAAATGAAGCCAATACGGTCCAGATCGATTCATTTCTGGTAAAAGTAAAGGAGTACTCCGCTTTCCTGGCCCCTGCCGTTAAAATAAATGAAAAACTAAGTGTTGGATTAACCGTGAAATCCATATGGCAGGACCTCAGAATCCCCAACCTGCTTAAAATAACCATTGATGACAATGGATCAACTGCCAACATCTTTACCGATAGTACAGTCAGGAAACAAAAATGGGATCTCGATTTTTCCATAAGTTATAAGGTAAGCAATGCACTCCAGGTCGGCATCAATGCCATGAACCTTGCAGGCACCGAACTGTATGCCGATGCATTTGCGGCAGGTGGAAACAAAAATTACAGTTTGCAAAACCAAAGAGCACTGGGTGCAGGCTTATGTTACAAATGGCAGCGCTTTAATTTTGGCGGAGATGTGATTTTTACAGAAGATGGTTTTTATGACGCCGCGATCGGCGTAAATTATGTGCCTTTCAACAATGCTTTGCTGTCTGCCGGCTTTGCCGTAAATCAACTGAGCTATTCGGTGGCTTTCAGGATCAAACATTTCAGAATCGCTTATATCAATGATAACGACCTTATGGTAAATGAAAAAAGAAAAGGGAAATCAGGCATTTTAAATGGTGGCTTGTATGGTGGCTTTATTTTTGATTTTTAAGCCGGCGTAAATCATTGATACAGGAGGGCCTTTTGGGCCGCATCAGCGCAGGCAACATCGTTTGTAATGACCGGTTTTAATATGGAATGCTTTCAATAAAATTCTATTTATATGGCCAATACTAAAAAATGTTTCGTGGTAATGGGTTTCGGTATAAAAACCGATTTGGCTACAGGGCGAAAGCTCAATCTCGACAAATCATACCAGGCGCTCATAAAACCCGTAGTGGAAAGTAAGAATATTACCTGTATACGTGCAGACGAAATCCGCCACTCGGGTTCTATTGATCTGCAAATGTACCAGCAATTGCTTTCGGCAGATATAGTAATAGCCGATCTTTCTACCGCCAACGTAAACGCTTTTTATGAACTGGGTATCCGGCATGCATTAAAGCCGCGTACCACCATCATCATGTCGGAAGAATTATTGGGTTACCCTTTCGATGTAAATCATATTGTTATTAACCGGTATACACATTTGGGAGACAGCATAGATTATTTTGAAGTGTTGCGCTTTCAAAAATTACTGGGCGAGACAATAGACACTGTTATCAATACACAATCGCCGGACAGCCCGGTGTATACTTTTATTGAAGATCTTATTCCTCCTTCGTTAAAAGCAAGGGCCAACAAAGTAGTGCGTCAGATAGGTGACGCATTAACAGAAAAAACCGATGCTGCCGCGAGCGAAGGTTCAGGCGAAGATCATTCCCTCTCCTTTATAATAAAGCAGGGAGAGGAAGCTTTGCAAAAAAAACAGTTCGACGCCGCAAAAACGCTTTTTGAAACGGCTTTGCATATGGTACATGATGGCAGGGAATCGGCGGCTGTTTCCAACAACACGTATCTCATTCAAAGGCTGGCACTGGCCACCTACCAGGCGAAACAACCCGACTATATCACCGCGTTAAACGACTCCATTGAACTTCTTGAAAAGATAGACCTTGGGCGAACCAACGATCCCGAAACAGTGGCACTTGCCGGTTCCATTGAAAAGCACCTTTTCGAGGAAGGACAGGGCGAAGAACATCTCAACAATGCCATCGTCCTTTATCAAAGGGGATACTATCTCTTACACAACAGGCACAATGGCATTAACCTGGCCTACCTGTTGCAGCTTCGCACTACTACCACGCTTGATCCAGGCAAGGAAGATAAAATTGCCGACCAGGTTTGGGCCAACCGCATACGAAGAGAAGTTTTGGAATTATGTGAAAAAGATCTGAAAAAGATAACCAATATGGAAAGTCATGCCGGTGAAACAATGACCTCTGTTACGGAAGAACAGGAACGCATCATCAATGAACAAAAATTCTGGATCGCGGTGAATAAAGCAGAAGCCCATTTTGGATTGGGTGAAATGATGGAGTACGAACAGGCTGCCGCCGCTGCCGCATTGGTTAGACACGACGACTGGATGATGGAAAGCTTTACAAAGCAACTGCAAAAGCTCTCGGAAATGATGAATAAACAGGAAGCATTTGCCTGAAAAGACTTATCCAGGCCGTTTGGAAATACCAGTTAACCGGGCCGCGGCCCGATATTCAAACAGATTCCGGCCTGGTCCATATCATATATCCTCTTAATTTCTACACCAGCCCCTTCTTCTCAGCCACCGGTATGCCGTTATTTTAATTTAAATAAATTATGAGGCACAATAAGCTTATCTTTAGGTGTAAACAGACTCTACCCCAATAAGGGTTATCAGCCAGTTTCAACCATGTATATCGGTATATTTCCCGGGTTATTTTTTTAAAAGCTGTCATGCCCTGCGAAGCGGTTGCTTTGTCGCGGTTGGCGACAGAAGGTATATCATCACAGGGCTATCAGAAGAACAGCTGTGAAAACAGGGAGAATACTACTATTATTCATTCTTTAATAAAAACAGTGTCACAATGGTATCACCAGCAGTAATCGTTATCGCAGCGGTAATTTTATTCTTTTTTGCGGGAATAAAAATTGTAAGGCCCACACACAGGGGTTTAATTGAAAGGCTTGGAAAATACAACAAGTTCGCCAGCCCCGGTTTCCATTGGATTATACCTTTTATCGATAAAATGTATATCGTAAATATAACGGAGCAAATGGTGGATGCGCAACCACAGGAAATTATAACCAATGATAATCTTAATGCAAGTGTGGATGCACAGGTTTACTTCAGGGTGCTGGAACAGGAAGAAAGTGTAAAAAGCTCCCAGTACAATGTGAACAATTACAAACTACAAATTGTTAATCTTGCCCGCACAACATTAAGAAATATTATAGGCACCCTAACTTTGAGGTCGGCTAACAGTGAAAGAGGCAAAATTAATGCTGAATTGCACAACACCCTCCGAAACGAAACGGAAAGCTGGGGCATTGTAATAGTGAGAACCGAATTAAAAGAAATAGATCCGCCAAGGGATGTGCAGGAAACGATGAACAAAGTGGTAAAAGCGGAAAATGAAAAAATAGCCGCTATTGACTATGCTACTGCTGCTGAAACGGTGGCCGATGGTGTAAAAAGATCTAAGATCAAAGAAGCTGAAGGTTCTAAAAGAGCCAAGGTACTTCATGCCGAAGGAGAAGCAGAAGCCATTATGCTGGTGAATGAAGCTGCCGACAAATATTTTACGGGGAATGCCCAGTTGTTAAAAAAACTGGAAACCCTTGAAGCTTCGCTTAAAACGAATGCTAAAATTGTTATTCCTACCGGAACGGAGCTGGTTAACATCATTGGTGATATGGCCGGTGTTTTGCCCGTACATTTGAGAAAAGAAGGAAACGGCGAAAATAAAAACTTCCAGCTTTCCGGCTCAGAATAGTGCAAATGTTAATGGAACAGCCTCCAAACCCTTGTTGCTTTTTAATCATACAGTAAATCCAAAAAATAAACCAATATGAAAAGAATAGCAATCAATGGCTTTGGCAGAATTGGAAGAGCTGCCCTCAAAGTGATCATGGAAATTCCCGAACTGGAAGTTGTGGCCATCAACGATCTGATGAGCATTGACAATGCCGCTTATTTACTGCGCTACGACAGTGTATATGGCAGGTACGCACGGGGTGTACAGTTTGAAGGTGACCATCTGCACGTTGATGACAAGAAAATCCTTTTTCTTTCTCAAAAAGATCCGGCGCAGCTTCCGTGGAAAAAGCTGGAGATAGATGTGGCAATTGAAAGCACAGGGCTTTTTACCAACAGGGAAGACGCAGAAAAACATATTGCTGCAGGTGCAAAAACGGTGATCATATCGGGCCCTACCAAAAGCCAAAACACGCCAACCGTGCTGCATGGCGTAAATACAGCAGACGGTAAAGCGGCAGTATTTTCATGCGCCAGTTGCACTACCAATAATATAGGGCCCATCATTGAGATCATAGACCGGAGGATTGGCATAAAAAAAGCAATTTTAAATACAGTTCATGCATATACGGCCTCTCAAACGCTGGTAGACGCTCCTTCGAAAAGAGCACCGAGGATGGGACGCGCGGCCGCCGTAAACCTTGCTCCTGCTTCCACCGGCGCAGCAATTGCCACAACCAAAGCTTTACCCGCAATGGCCGGCAAGTTTGACGGCGTGGCTATACGCACTCCGGTGCCCGTAGGTTCCATGTCTGACATAACCTTTGTAGCTGCCAGAAATACTTCAGCTGAAGAAATCAATAGCATTTTATCGGAAGAATCGAAAAGTAACAGGTACAAGCTGGTACTGGCTGTTTCCAATGAGCCGCTTGTTTCTTCAGATATTGTTCAAAGCCCTTTTGCCGCTATTGTTGATTTGGAAATGACAAGGGTAGTAGATGGCGATTTGGTAAAAGTTATGGCCTGGTACGATAATGAATGGGGGTTCACTAACCAGATGATACGGCAAATACAGACGCTATAAACCATTCTATCCGCCTGCTTTGATATTGCGGAATACCTGCCATTATCGCATCGTTTTTTAAAAAAGCGTTTTATTTTGCGATAGAAGTAGTGAGCGTTAATAAGAACACTGATTCTTTTAATGCAGTTACACTATGCGGCAAACCTTTATGCAGCGCTATCATCTGTTCTTTTTTGAGTATTACCGATTGTTCATCAGTAGTAAAATTGATTTCTCCTTCAAGTACCTGTACACTAATAATTCCATCGGCAGTATGTTTCGCTATAACCGCCCCTTCATGCAGGGCAATCAGCACTATCCGCAAACCATTGGTTTTATAAACAGTAATGGCATTGCGATCGCTGTTGTTCCAGGCAGATTCCTTTTTTAATTGCCTGCTAAAACCGGCAATATCAATGTTCACCAATGACCCATCAAGCATCCTTTCGCCTTCAGGCCTCAAATCTGTTGACTCGTTGTATTTGTCATCCATAATTCATTAATTAAATTTCTATAAATATAAGCTTTTCACGGTGTGCATGTATCCGGTGTGCATTTACCATTGGTAAGAAAAATTCAAATTGTCGCCGGTTCGTGAGGCACAAACAGGGTACCCGCACAAAAAAAATAATGCACAATTTGAAATATATGCTATGCCGGCTTTATAATCCCTTCATCGCCGGTTCGCATTATTCCCGATACGGTATACAACAAAAACTGATCCCGTTTTTAATTTTTTTTTGCGATAGAAATCAGGCCAGTATTATATTATTCAAACAATACCCCCTGCCCAAAGGTGGATACTTGTATGTTGGTATGCGTAATAAGTGTTAACTTTCAGGAAAACAACTCCCCTTTCCTATACTCCATTTTTCAGGAATTATTAAAACAACAGTAAAATGGATTCAATAGAACAGGCAGCCATTAATACCGTTCGCGTATTATCTGCTGATGCAGTACAGAAAGCCAATTCAGGGCATCCCGGTACACCTATGGGGCTTGCCCCTGTAGCTCATGTTCTTTGGTCGCACATCATGCATTACAACCCTCAAAACCCCGGATGGACGAACCGCGACCGCTTCATACTATCCTGCGGCCATGCTTGTATGTTACAATATAGTTTTCTGTATTTAACAGGTTATGCACTGAGCTTGGATGATATAAAAAATTTCCGGCAGTTGCACAGCAAAACCGCCGGTCATCCCGAATATGGCTTATGTCCCGGCATTGAAGCTACTACAGGCCCGTTGGGCCAGGGTTTTGCAAACGGCGTTGGCATGGCCATTGCACAGCAATACCTTGCAGCCCACTATAATAAACCAGGTTTTGAATTATTTAATTATAACATTTATGCCATTTGCAGCGATGGCGATATTATGGAAGGAGTTGCTTCAGAGGCGGCATCAATTGCGGGGCATCTGCAGTTAGGACAGCTTATTTATGTGTACGATGACAATCGCATCACCATAGAAGGAGAAACTTCACTGGCTTTTAATGAAGATGTAGCCGAACGTTTCCGTGCATATGGCTGGCATGTACAGTCGGTAGCGGATGGAAACGATATTGAAGCTATTGCCACTGCCCTTGCAAATGCAAAAAAGGAAAAGCATCGCCCTTCACTCATTAAAGTAAGAACGCATATTGCTTTTGGCAGCCCCAACAAAGTGGATACAGCTTTGGCCCATGGTTCGCCTTTGGGCGAAGATGAACTTAAACTGGTAAAAGAAAATTTTGGATTCGACCCTGGTAAAAGTTTTTCAGTGGCAGACGATGTATTAACTTTTTACAGGGAAAAAGGCAGAGCAGGCATACAAAAAGAAAAGGAATGGGATGCGTTGTATCAAAAATACAAAACACAATACCCAGCCGAAGCCGGTGAATACGAAATATTCAGCAGTGGAAACTTACCCGGCGGGTGGGACAATGATCTTCCCGTTTTTAATCCCGGTGAAAAAGGTATAGCCACCCGAAAAGCATCGGGCAAAATGCTGAATGCCATCGCCGCTAAATTACCTATGCTCATTGGTGGATCCGCAGACCTTGCTCCCTCCACTGATACCAACCTGGATGGATTTCAATCGTTCAGCAGTGATAATCACGGGGGAAGGAATTTTCATTTTGGCATCAGGGAGCATGCAATGGGCGCCATTTTAAACGGAATGGCGCTAACAAAAGGAATTATTCCCTATGGTGCAACCTTTCTTATTTTCTCTGATTATATGCGCCCGCCGGTTCGCCTTGCGGCCATCATGAAAATAAAACCCATCTTCATTTATACACACGACAGCATAGGACTTGGCGAAGACGGTACAACCCATCAGCCGGTGGAACAATTGATTGGCTTACGGTCTGTTCCCAATACAATGGTAATTCGCCCGGCAGATGCCAATGAAACGGTGCAGGCCTGGCGTGTGGCATTACAACATGCAGGCGGGCCGGTTGCCATTATTTTAACCCGGCAGGAAATACCTGTAATTGACCAGAACAAATACACCAAGGCATCAGCACTGGAAAAAGGCGCTTATATTTTATCGGATTGCGAAGGCGAACCACAGCTTATTTTAATGGGAACCGGCAGCGAAGTGCACCTGCTGCTGGAAGCGCAGGAAAAACTAATGCGGGAATCTGTTCGTGTACGGGTGGTGAGCTTCCCCTGCTGGGAGTTGTTTGACAAACAAGAGGAAGGATACAAGCAAAATATCTTCCCTAAGCATATTCGTAAAAGATTGGCTGTAGAAGCGGGGTCGCCCATTGGATGGAGCAAATATATTACCGATGAAGGCGATATAATTGGTATTACCCAATTTGGTGAATCAGCGCCCGGAAAAGAAATAATGGAAGCGTATGGCTTTTCTGTAAACAATGTAATAGCTAAAGCAAAGGCTCTGCTGCAGCAGAATTAACTGGTGCAGCACTTAAAAAATAAATTAAATAAACAGTATGAAAAAGGTATTAATCGCGCTGGACTATAATGCCACTGCACAAAAAATTGCAGAAGAGGGATATGCATTAGCAAAATCTATGAATGCTCAGGCAATCCTGTTGCACGTTGTTTCTGACCCTGCATATTATTCTTCGGACATTTATTCACCCCTGATGGGATATGACAGCTTTACTGATTTCAAATTCATTGGAACGACTTCTGTTGAGAAACTAAGAGAAGCTGCGTTAGACTACCTTGATAAATCAAAGCAGCACTTACATGATGCCACTATTCAAGCTGTAGTAAAAGAAGGCGACTTCGGTGAGCAGATATTAGAAACGGCTGCAGAAATAAATGCAGATATCATTGTTATGGGTACACACAGCAGACGGGGATTAGAAAAAATACTGGTAGGAAGCGTCGCAGAAAAAGTGCTGCGGCACAGTACTATACCTTTGTTTATTATTCCTACCAAAATATTTGAAGAAAAAGAAAAATAAAATCAACCTTAAACTCATAAAATCATTTTATGCAAGACTATCCAAACGAAGAGCATATTGTAAAAATCCTGGAATCTGAATTTGTAACGCACAATGTAAAGCGGTTTAAGCTGAGTAAACCCGGTAATTATGCATTTCAACCGGGGCAGGCAACCGATATTGTTATCAATCATCCTGACTGGAAAGCAGAAAGAAGACCCTTTACCTTCACTGGTTTAAACGATTGGGATCACCTTGAATTTACGATCAAGATCTATAATGACCATAATGGTGTTACTAATGCCCTGGGAAAATTAAAAGCGGGTGATGAACTGATACTCCACGATGTTTGGGGCGCCATTCATTACAAAGGCGAAGGTACTTTTATTGCAGGTGGCGCAGGTGTTACCCCTTTCATCGCCATTTTAAGACAACTGCAAAAAGATGCGAAGCTGGGGGAAAACCAACTGCTTTTCTCCAACAGAACTTCAAAGGATATTATTCTTAAAGAAGAGTTCGAAAAAATGCTGGGCAATCATTTTATCAACACCCTCACCCAGGAAAAAACAGCATCCTACGACAGCAGGAAAATAGATATAAACTATCTCAGGGAAAAAATAAAGAACCTGTCGCAATATTTCTATATCTGCGGTCCGGATGCCATGGTGGAAAATATTAGCAGTGACCTGCAGGAACTGGGCGTTGATAAAAGCAGGATTGTTACCGAGGAATTTTAAATTCCGGTAATATTTTTAATGAGTAAAACAACAGATATGAAAAGTGAACAATTGTATGCTGCGGCAACCAGGGAAAATGGCGAAAAAAGAGCAGCGCTTGCACCTGAAATAATAGAAACATGGAGGAATTTTAGTAAAACCGTTTTTAAAGAAGGCGCATTGCCTGAAAAAACAAAACAACTGATTGCCGTGGCGGTAGCTCATGTAACCCAATGCCCTTATTGCATTCATTCGCATACGGCACAGGCTATGCGAAAGGGAGCAAGTAAAGAAGAGATCATGGAAGCTGTGTGGGTAGCCGCTGAAATGCGTGCCGGAGCCGCTTATGCACACTCTGCTCTGGCTATGGATGAAATGGAAGCGGTAGAAAAAGTTTGATTTTCAAAAGAACATTTTATCCATTACTGTCTGATCACAGCTACTATATGCAGAGCGACAATTATTATATGCAGCGCTGCCGGCTATTAGGTAAAGCGGCGGCGATAAAAGGCAATTCACCTGTTGGGGCTGTTATTATAAGAGCAGGGGAAATTATAAGTGAAGCTGAGGAAGCAGGCAAAAGTAAAAATGATATTACCTGCCATGCGGAACTGGAAGCTATACGATTCGCTGTAAAAAAAATGGGCACAAATGATTTGTCCGGTTGTGTGATGTATACCACACATGAGCCCTGTGTCATGTGTTCATATGCCATACGATTCTACAAAATAAAAAAGGTAGTATTCGATAATACTGTGCAATACCTGGGAGGCGTTAGTTCTACCATGCCGTTGCTTACAACACATGAAGTGCCGCCGGGCTGGAGCAAAGCGCCCGAAATTGAGCATTTTACCAATAAGCTGCAGCAACCGGCGCCGTAAGGCAGGCCTTTCTGCATTTGCGATATTGGTAAATATTATTCATCAGTGGGCTACCGTTATACATTCCATGTACCTTTGCCATGGTATATGCTTCAACGCTTTTCATACACAAAAAATGGAACACGCTGAAAATACAGATGCTATATTTCATCTGCCTTTTTTTTCTGTAATCATTACTTCTTACAACAGGGCATATCTGTTAAAACGGGCTTTACATTCCCTGATCCTTCAAACAGAAAAAGACTGGGAAGCTATTGTTGTAGATGATGGCAGTACAGACAATACCCGTGCACACATTGCTTCTTACCTGGGGTTAAACAAAAAAATAACTTACGTCCGGCAGGTTAGCAAAGGCTGCGTGGCATCGAAGAACTCCGGTATTTTATTATCAACCGGAAAGTACATTACGTTTTTGGATTCGGATGATGAGTTTAGCCCGGATCATCTTGCAGCGAGGAAAGCTATACTTCTAAAAAACGCCACAGTTGATTTTTTACATGGCGGTGTAAAAATAATTGGAAAACCCTATGTGCCCGATAGATTCGATTATGATAAAATGATTCACCTGAGCAACTGCGCCATTGGTGGCACATTCTTCATTGAGAGAAGCCTGGCGTTTTTGATGAAAGGGTTTTCCGCTATACCTTTAGGACACGATGCCGATTTTTTAGACCGGGTCATTCAGTCGGGTGCAACCGTAATAAAAACGGAACTCCCTACTTATATTTATCATCGTGAAACACAAAATTCCATCACCAATAACCTTACCGGAAAAAAAGCAATATAATAGCTGGTGCTGACTGTTTGACCAAACCAATGAAAAAAAAAGAAAAAACGATCTGGACCATCGGCCATTCCACTCATCCTTTTGATGCGTTTACAGAAATGTTACATTCCTTCGGGGTTGAGCTGGTTGCAGACATCAGGACTTATCCCGGATCGCGAAAATTCCCTCAGTTCAATAAAGAGACCTTAGAAATCACCTTACCCCGGAATCATATACAATATGTTCATTTGAAGGAGTTGGGCGGAAGAAGAAGGGTGAATCCCCATTCTGAGAATACAGCATGGAGACATCCTGCTTTTCGTGGCTATGCCGATTATATGGAAACGGATACATTTAAAGAAGGAATAACAGCACTCGAAAAGCTGGCGTTGAAACAACGCACCGCGTATATGTGTTCGGAAGCGGTATGGTGGCGCTGCCACCGGCGAATGGTTTCCGATTATCTCAAAGCAAAGGGATGGAAAGTATGGCATATCATGGGTATTGAAAAAGCCGAAGAACATCCGTTCACCACCCCCGCAAGAATTGTAAACGGAAAGCTGAGCTATGTGAATAGTGAATTGTGAAAGGTGAAAGGAAAAAGGAAAAAGGTGAAAGAATGAAAGGTTAAGAAGCAGCAGGGAAATACAAAGAACCAAAAACCAAATTACAAAAAACAAATAACAAGAAACAAACCTGTCCGCCGCGGCGGATAATATTCAATTACAAAATCCGAAGCAATAAATTCCGGAATCCGAAAACCATTCTCCTGAAACCTGAGATCTGATCGCTGACACCTCATTATACATTAACTTTGTATCAATTTTTTTGATGAACTTGTAATGGACAGGCTTTTAGAAAGAATACGAAGATGTACAGTTTGTAAAGATTATTTGCCATTGGGTCCGCGCCCGGTGGTTCAATTGAGCAACCAGTCAAAAATAATTATCATCGGTCAGGCGCCGGGCAGGCGCGTTCATGAAACAGGTATTCCATGGAACGATGCAAGCGGAAGGAAATTAAGGGAATGGATGAATGTAGATGAAGCCACTTTTTATGATCCCGAAGTTTTTTGCATAATGCCTATGGGCTTCTGCTACCCCGGAAAAGCAATTTCCGGTGATCTGCCTCCAAGACCGGAATGTGCACCACTCTGGCATCCGCGCATTTTAAAAAGCATAAAAGGTAGTCCGCTCATATTGTTAATAGGACAGTATGCACAACGTTATTATTTAAAAAGAACGGGGAAAATCAATCTCACGGAAACAGTAAAGCACTATAAAGATTATCTTCCCAAATATTTTCCCCTGCCCCACCCTTCTCCCCGGAATCAAAACTGGGTTACCATAAATTCGTGGTTTATGAAAGATACTATACCCGAATTAAGAAATAAAGTACAGTTAGCCCTGAACAAACCCAAGCCAGGTTGACAATAACATACCCTGCAGTAAACCCCTTACAATTATCACGCACCTTTTAAAATACTAAAAATGTCATCTTCCCATCACACTCAATTACGAAATGGAAATATATTAAAGCAATTGCATCATAATAGCAAACTCCTGGTACTACCCAATATTTGGGATCCATTAGGGGCTTCACTGTTAGAGCGCATGGGGTACGCGGCCGTTGCTACCGCCAGCGCATCTATTGCTTTTAGTAATGGTTATCCTGATGGAGAAAAAATTCCTTTTACTGATCTGTTAACCATCCTGCGAAGGATAGTAAAGCAGGTAAAAATTCCTGTTACGGCAGATATTGAAAGCGGATATGCAAAAAACAATCATACACTTTCTGAAAATATCAAAAAGCTCATTGATATCGGAATTGCCGGAATTAATATTGAAGACAGCAGCCATGATGATGATTCACTCACTCCGGTAAAATTGCAGTGTGAAAAAATAAATCTTATAAAAAATACCGCTTTGTCAACGGGAACGCCGCTTTTTATCAATGCCCGCACAGATGTGTACCTGAAAGCAGGTCATTTATCAGAGAAAGAAAAATTAGATGATGCCATTCGGCGCGGGAAAGCGTATAAAGATGCAGGCGCCGATGGCTTCTATCCTATCTTCTTAAAAACAAAAGATGAAATGGAATTAATTATAAAAGCTGTTGCACTGCCTGTAAATATTTTATTGCTTCCCGGCATTCCGGATTTTGAAACGTTGCAAAAATCAGGTGTGGCAAGAGTAAGTCTTGGCCCCGGATTTTTAAAGACCGCCATCAACGCTATGAGAAACACCGCAGAAAAATTATTACTGTATGAAGGTATGGATGAGGTGAAGGAAAACCCGGTTAGCACCGCTTATTTAAACGATTTAATAAATAACAAATGATGAAAAGAATAAACATTTTAAAAACAGAACCCAACGCCTACAAGGGCATGCTTACGCTCGAACAATATGCCAGGAACTCCCAAATAGCGCCCGGGCTCCGGGAACTGATAAAAATAAGAGCTTCACAAATGAACAGTTGCGCATATTGCATTGATATGCATACACAGGAGGCCCTGGAGATTGGCGAAACACAGCGAAGAATATTTGCCTTATCGGCATGGAGAGAATCTCCGTTGTTTACAGAAGAAGAAAGAGCGGTACTTCAGCTAACGGAGGAGGTTACCCTCATTTCGCAAGGCGGCGTAAGTGATGAAACATATAACAGGGTTCTGGGACTTTACGGAGAAAATGTGCTGGCGCAAATTATTATGCAGATTATTATCATCAATTCATGGAACAGGATAGCTGTTTCAACACACCAGGTTTTCGGAGAAGAGTGATAAGTTGCCGCACCAATAGTAATAAAATTGAGCTTTAGCAGTAGGCAGGACGATGAGTATTGGTAAGATCAGAAAAACAGTCTGACCCTCCTGCGTCGGGTGCTGACTGTTTTTCTCCGTGAACCAAACAGCTTTGCCATAAGCTTTGATCACTTATATGTTACGAGGTGTTTGGGAAAGTCGCTTACTTTTTCGCAGCAAATTTGTTCCATAACCTGCTGAAGCTGTGTTTTCAAGATAGCAATGGTATGGTCTCCCCCGTCACTACCCAGTGCCGCTACGCCATACATAAATGTTCTTCCCAGGAATGTAAAGCGGGCCCCGGAAGCCAGCGCCCTTGCCACATCGGGCCCGGACCTTAAACCACTATCCATCATTACTTTTATTTTATCGCCATATTTGGCAGCAATGGTGGTAAGAGGTTTTATGGTTGACTGGCCGGCATCCAACTGCCTTCCGCCATGATTAGATACAATAATACCGTCGAGACCCAACTGAATGGCTTTCTGAGTATCTGATTCACTCGCCACTCCTTTCAAAACAATTTTTCCCTTCCACATATCGCGGATAGGCGCAATCTTTTCTTCGTTCAGCCTCCCCGAAAAAGTTTGATCCATAAACTCGCCGAGCCGCCTCAAACTAAGTCCTTCCGGTATATAAGGCTTTAAGGTTTCAAAAGCGGGCTGCCCGTTGGTAAGTGTTTTAACCGCCCAATCGGGCTTACCCATAATCTGAAGCATATTCCTGAGCGACATTTTAGGTGGCATGGCCAAACCATTTCTTATATCACGCGGACGATATCCAAAAGTGGGCACATCACAAAGAATAACGAGTACGGGACAATGGGCTGCCTCCGCTCTTTTTATGATCTGATCCCTGAGCCTGTTTTCCGCAGGATGGTACAATTGAAACCAGGCCCGTCCTTCTGTAATTTCACTTATTTTTTCAATGCTGCTGGTAGATACTGTGCTCAATATAAAAGGTATATTGTGCTCAAAGGCAGCCTTGGCCAGAATTTCAGGGGCTTTGGGCCACATCAGTCCCTGCAGCCCTACCGGGGCAATCCCGAAAGGCGCATCGTAGGTGTGTCCAAATAATTCTGTGCGCATATCAGAGCCCTTATGCACAGCCAGGTACTGAGGAAGCAATTCCACCTCGCGAATTTCGGCAGTATTCCTGTGAAGGTTTACATCTTCATTACAGCCGCCGTCTAAATATTCAAATGCAAATTTTGGTATCTTTCTTTTGGCTTTTTTTATTAAATCTTCCACGGAAGGATAACTGGGATTATACTTAAATTTCATCGTCTGTTTTTTATTAATGTTTTAAATAACTTTATTTTACCCACGCGGGTAACTACCCCAACTGGATTTACGCATTCATCGAAAAATATTTTCTTTTGGCTGACGATCTGTGAGGGTTGTGCTGTACAAAATTAGTTAACTCCTTTCACAATAAACACATTCATCAAAATACGATTCGAGCAGTTCTGTATTGTCATGCTGAGCCTGCCCGCCGCGGTGGGAACGAGGCATCTGTATTGATCGTAGCGAAGTTAGATGCTTCCTGAGCCAGCCCCTATTCCTATCCGTTATTTACTTCGACTCCTTTGGCGTAGCTGAAAACTTCTCCGCTCTTGTTATAAAACACATCCGGCTTTCCCCTTAAAAATTCAACCAGCCGTCCAATTGAACTTATCACTTATTTTTGCTCTACTATGGCAGCCCCACTGGCAGAACGGTTACGACCGAAATCATTAGACGAGCTTGTAGGACAGGAACATCTTACCGGCCAGGGAAGCATATTGCGTAAAGCCATACAACAGGGCAAAATCCCTTCCATGATCTTATGGGGGCCGCCTGGTGTTGGTAAAACCACCATTGCTAACATTATTGCACATACGCTTAATGTTCCCTTTTATACATTGAGCGCCATAAGCGCCGGCGTAAAAGAAGTAAGGGAGGTGATTGAAAAAGCAAAACTCCAACCCGAAAGCATTTTATTCATTGATGAAATTCACCGTTTCCACAAAGGACAGCAGGACGCTTTACTGGGTGCAGTAGAAAAAGGTACTATTACCCTTATTGGCGCCACAACCGAAAACCCATCTTTTGAAGTGAATGCCGCTTTACTGAGCCGCTGTTTGGTGTATGTATTAAAGCCACTTGATGAAACCGCTTTAAAAAAATTACTTGCACTGGCTATTGAAAAAGATACTGAGCTCAGCAAGCGTAAAATAAATGTAAACGAAACCGCTGCATTGCTTAATATTTCAGGAGGCGATGCCAGGAAATTGCTGAACCTGCTGGAACTCGTTGCAGACGGAGTTCCGGGTAATGAACCTCTATCCGTAACGGATGACCTGGTAATGGATATTGCTCAAAAGCGCATTGCACTGTACGACAAAAGCGGGGAGCAGCATTATGATATCATTTCAGCATTCATTAAATCCATCCGCGGCAGCGATCCCAACGCAGCCGTTTACTGGCTGGCAAGAATGATTGAAGGCGGAGAAGATGTAAAATTTATAGCAAGAAGACTGGTCATCCTGGCCAGCGAAGACATTGGTAACGCCAATCCAAACGCGCTTTTGCTGGCCAATGCCACGTTTGAAGCGGTTAATAAGATAGGTTATCCCGAATCCAGGATCATACTATCGCAATGCACCACGTATCTTGCTTCATCACCCAAGAGCAATGCGGCATACCTTGCTATAGGTGCAGCATTGGCTGCGGTTAAACAATTTGGCGATTTACCCGTGCCCCTGCATATACGTAATGCACCAACAAAGCTGATGAAAAATATGGATTATGGAAAAGGCTATCAATATGCGCATGATTACCAGAAAAATTTTTCTCCGCAAGAATATTTACCGGCAGAGGTGAAAGGCACCACTTTTTATAATCCGGGTAAAAATGCCAGGGAAGAAGAATTAAGAAAATGGCTGAAAGAACTTTGGAAAGAGAAGTATGGATATTGAATGGGCTACAGGTTACAGGTTTCAGGTTTCAGGGTATCCGTTTCAATTTGAAGCATGGTTTATTATTAATGGTTCTATTTCGGATTTAGAGCTTATGACTTCGGATCTGAAATTGAAATTTGAATTTTATTTGTTTCTTGCAATTTGGTTCTTCGCTTTTTGTATTTCTTTCGAACTTTGTATTTCGTTACCATACATCAAATTCTTATGGTGCTGCAATGGAAAATTAAAACATTTGAGGAACTCACTGTTCATGAGTTGTACAAAATTCTTCAGTTGCGCATGGAAGTATTTATAGTAGAGCAGCAATGCGTTTTCTTAGACGCAGATGATAATGATCAGAAAGCGTGGCACTTATGCGCATGGAAAGGCGAAAAATTAGTAGGCTGCACCCGCCTGTTCGCCCCCGGAACAATGTATAAAGAAGCCGCAATCGGGCGCGTGGTTAATGCTGCGCAGGTACGTGGAACCGGGGTTGGCAAAGCATTAGTGGAGCGATCTGTTCTTGCTGTATATCAATTATTTGGGCGGGGGCCCATCAAAATTGGCGCCCAGTTATACCTCAAAAAATTTTATGAAAGCATGGGATTTGTACAGGATAGCGATATCTACCTGGAAGACAATATTGAACATATTAAGATGATCCTGCCTTAAAGAAACCTGTTGACCCCATTCGTTTTTTCTGATTGATCAGCTCAGGGTCCGAACCCTTTTCTACTATACTATTTTACAGCTTATTCCGTTAATTAGGTCAGTCCAATACTTTTTGAAAGCTAAAATCCGCTCTCATGACGCAAAAATTACTCAACAAAATTTTTCGTGCCTGTATCATTACGGCCATCAGTTTCTTTTCAGTGAAAGCGCACAGCCAGTACATCTTTTTCGGCAAGCCGGTATACGAGGCAGGCCTCAATATAGGACCGTCAAATCTGCTTGGCGATTTGGGCGGGCATTATGGCACGGGCAAAACATTTCTGAAAGACAATAACATCCAAATGACCAAACTGATGAAAGGTGCGTATCTCACCATTCGTCCAAGTGAATTTCTTGGAATAACGCTGGCCGCAAATTTTACAACGCTTGAGGGAGCGGACAGTATTATTGTAGATAAGGGCGGCCTTGAAGTTGCCCGTAAGAACAGGAATCTTTCGGCCAGAATACCTATACAGGAACTTACCTTAACCGGTGAAATATATCCCACAGTATTTCTTGAGATGGATGACAAGGATTTGTATCACAAATTCCGTCCTTACGGGGTGATCGGTATCGGCGTTTTTCATTTTAACCCGCGAGGGCAGTATACCGCACCCAATGGCACAAAAACATGGGTTGACCTGAAACCTTTGCGTACCGAAGGACAGGGTATGCCTCAATATCCCGACAAAAAAGAATACGGCCTCACGCAAATAAATATTCCTTACGGTGTGGGTATACGCTATTATTTCTCCGATAAAGTGAACGCCGCATTTGAAATTGTAAACCGGAAAACCTTTACCGATTATATTGATGATATTGGAACAACGTTTATTGCCGACAGTGATTTTGACAGTTATTTTGGCGCAGGATCAAGAACCGCAGCCATTGCCAAACAAATGCACAATAAGGCTCAGCAGGTAAGTCCTGGTACCAGAATTCCTTCTTATAATGCAGGAGATAAACGCGGTACACCCACCAGGAACGATTCTTATTATTCCGCAAGCATTAAAGTGGGTATTCGTTTAGGTGGCAACGGCGGCTCATCAGGTATTTTACGCTGTCCTATGATTTTTTAAGATCAATTGACAATCCATATCCTGTAATCAAAAAACTCAACTCATGAAGAAAACGATAACAGCCAATATTATTACCATAAGGGTTGCCATTATAGCCATCCTGGTCATTTATACCCTAATTGCAAACGCATAAGAGAACAGCCCTGCTCAGGTATTATTGTACATGAGCATTATGAAAATAAGAAGTGAGTGCCGGCATCATTCACTTCTTATTTTTTTTCCGGCCTAACAACCGATCCCCATGCCATTGGCTACGCTGTTTTACAAGAAAACAACCCTTGCTTCCAATCCTTATCTTTGCGCAAAAGTCGTTAATGGAAATGATCTCAAAAAAAGCCAGTGAGTCGCTGGTAATGATGACAGAGCTGGTATTGCCCAATGATACGAATGTGTTTGGGAACCTTATGGGTGGCAGGCTTATGTACTGGATGGACATCGCTTCAGCCCTTTCTGCCCAAAAACATGCCAATGCGCCGGTGGTTACCGCTTCGGTTGATAATATTTCTTTTGAGGCGCCTATATTGCTTGGGAACGTTGTTTATATAGAAGCTAAAGTAAGCCGGGCGTTCACCACTTCTATGGAAGTGCATATTCGTGTATGGGGTGAAGATCTGAAGCGACAACACAAATACAAAAGCAATGAAGCCTATTATACTTTTGTGGCACTCAATCCAGATGGAAAGCCATCGCCTGTTCCGCAGCTTACACCCCAATCGGAATATGAACAAAAATTATATGAAGGAGCCATGCGAAGAAGGCAGTTAAGATTAATATTGGGTGGCAAAATGAAACCGAATGATGCATTTGAACTTAAGGCGCTTTTTGCTGAAGAATAATTTTACAGCCTGGTTTTATATGCATCGCTCTGTTCTATGGCCTCCATCAGTTGACCCAGCATATCATCTAAATTGTCGTCGTAATTTATATTGAGTGGGGGTTTAAAATGCACCGTTAAAAGCACCCCCTTCTGCATAAGTTTCAGGTTTTTTTTGTGAAAAGCCTTATTGAAACCATCAATCACAATAGGCACAACCATGCAACGGGCTTGCTTCACCAGGAAAGCTGTGCCTTTTCTTCCGGGCGCAAAGGGTGTGGTAGTTCCCTGCGGAAAAGTAATTACCCAACCCCGGCTTAGCGCATTCAGAATTTTTTTGGTGTCGGAAAGATTTAACCCTTTTCTTACCGTCTTGTCCTCTTCTACCCAGGTACGTTTTACCGTTAGAGAACCCGCCAAAGCCATTAGCCTGCTCATGAAAGTTTTTTTCATGGTATCTTCTGCCGAAACAAAATATACGTTTGTAAAAGGATTAAGAAGGTAATAGGGAACACCCAATTTATTTTTCTTCCTCCACTTTACCGCACAAAAAATATGGAGAAAAGCAATCACATCCATAAAATAGGTTTGGTGATTGCTCACGAATAATACATTATTACTCGGTAAATTTTTGAGATGTTCTGTCCCTGTAATTTTAAGACGGTTCATAATTGCCAACCCGGGGTACGACAGGCAACCGATGATAACATATACCACCTTCCGTACCAGTTTTACATAGCGCAACCTTTCAAAAAATGAACCCATTGGTAAGTGTTTATACTCCTGATTTGCTTTGCAATATAGGCTATTTGTAAAAACTTTGTTAGCCCTCATGCTACGCTGCCGCACAAATAAAACTGAAATTTGAAGTGCAGGCTGTTTTCGCATTGCAATAAGCTCAACAGGTAAAGTCCGCCGGAAATAACAGTACCGGCGGTACTTTCCTCTCCTTTCACTATTCACCATTCACCTCTCTCATTTTCACAACTCACTACTCACTATTCACCATATATTTGCACGATGCAAACAGATACCGTAATTTTTGATATGGATGGACTGCTTATTGATTCTGAACCCCTGTGGGAAGAGTCGGCAGCAGAAGTTTTACAGGAGTTCAATATTCAGCTAACAACAAAGCAATATCACGATACCCGCGGTTTGCGTACGGAGGAATGGATTGCGCACTGGCTCCATTATTTTAAGAAAGACCTGCGTTTTGTTGATGATGCAATGAAGATGATCATCAAAAAAGCAATTGACAAAATTGACAGCCGCGGCATGGCCATGCCGGGCGTACACGAAGTATTCGACCTTTTAACACAGCACCATTATAAAATTGGCCTGGCCACCTCCTCCCCGATGGCAGTCGTACATGTGGTAGCCGGAAAATTAAATATCGGGCATCGCCTGCAGGCCATGACCTCCGCGCAATTTTTAAAATTCGGCAAACCACATCCTGAAGTTTACCTAACCTGTGCGGAGGAATTGCGTTCTTCTCCCGTTAATTGTATTTGTTTTGAAGATTCATTTAACGGGATGATTGCTGCCAAAGCTGCACGAATGAAATGCGTGGTTGTACCCGATCAGCAAATGCGCCATCAATCCCGATGGAACGCTGCCGATTTACAACTCGAAAGTTTGCTGGATTTCGGTGAGCCTGAATTAAATCTGCTTCGATAGTTCCTGTTAGAAACTGTTATCAAAAATCCTGAATATAAACCTTTCCTGGCGCATATGTTTGAGGAAAAACTGCCGGGAGGCGAAAAACCCTCTGAGAAAAAAACATAGTATATTCATTTTGCACCATATTTTTATCCCGCAATTTGATAAAATAAAATTGCGGCGTACAGCTTTAACAAAACCGCTGTATAATAAATTCTAATTTGCAGGCGTTTTGTAAGTTAACAAGTGATTTCTGCAAATTGGCTCCAATGAAAAAACTGATATACTTATTCCTCTTTTTTTCAGCTACGGCCGTGCTGGCACAAAATAAACAAAAGCCTGTAGCATCTGCGGTATTGCCTAAAATAAGCATCAACATTGGCGGCTTTAAGGGAGGCGACATTACTTCGGATATACTATCCCGTATAATTGATTCATCGCTGGTGGCCCGCGATGAAAAGGGAAATAAATATACTATAGCCCGTTTCCGATCCATTTATAAATTTAAAAGCAGTTACGAAGATCCTGATACAGGTGAACGCAAAACAACCGATGACATTCGGGTAAATGATTTCAGCGATACGAGTGTGATGCCGAAACTGTGGAGGCAAAGTATCAAAGATAACATTGTTAAAGGCGACCAGATGATCCTTGATAATGTGATCGTGCGATTGAAAAACGGAACCAAAATACTTGTGCCGGCTATTGCTTTTAAGGTAATCCAATAAAATATTTTAAAGATGCCGCAGATGTGCCGACAAATAAATAACATCAACGGCTCAGCAGATCTACCGGTAAAATAAATTCCCACAGGTTGGCATTGTCAGCGCCAACCACATTCTTATCCATCAGCCTGCTGTACCTTATACCAAATGTAACCGGTTGCTGATTCCACCATTTGGTATCAAAAAAAATTTCCGATCCCGTACTCCTGAATGAAAAAACATCACCCGTACGCAAACTTTTGGCCTGCGCATAATCAAAAAACAGGTTTGCTCTTATGCGCATGAAATAAACGAGTTGTCCAAAACCCCAGTCGGGATAAAACAACGGAAAATGGTAATTGGCGCTCCCCTTCCACATTCTTGGCGCATCAATACTATTGTATCCCCGGGCAAACGGAAAATTATTGGAAAAACGGTATTGATCCGCTGTATCACGTGCCTGGAAAGCCCCGCTGAGCACAAGGCTATGATTGATACCGATACCCGGGAAATACAGTGACCCTGAGGCCAGCAACTGATTGGCACTATAATTATTAATAACCGTGCGGTATCTCACCAAAAGACTTTGTGCGAAATGCGGATTAATGTGCTGGAATGCTTTTTGGGTTTGGCTACCCCAGTTAACCGAAAACTGGAGATAATTGAATACCGGACCAGCGATGCTGTCTTTATACTTTCCCGTGACATTCAATTGTTCCACATTAAAAGAAGAAGCCAGCGTAAGATTTTTATACCAGTTTCCTTTTGTAAGATCAAGCGGGAGGATAAGCCCGATGTTGGCATTTAATTCATTCCAGTGTACGGTTCTGGTACTATCGCTTACTTTCCTGTTAAAGGTATAAGACAGTCCGCCCGTTATCCACGGAAACCATGCGCCGAACATTCCGTTAAAGCCTGTTTTATGACTTCCTTCATTTTCATTATAGGTATAATACAGTTGCGATTGAATGGTATTCAAAATATTTTGTCCGTATACGGTAAAGCTCCACTCGGGTTGTTCATAATAAGGCCGCCAGCTGTGAAAATTAAAAGGAGCCGATAATTTCCGGTATTTTGAAACGGAGTATTGCTGGTAAGGGATCTTATCTAAAATATTTCCCCCTGTTTGCTGCAATGCTGTGGGTAAATACAAATCAGGCGCATTGATGGCGGAGGTACTCATGAGGGGTTGCCAGTCGCCCGCCTCCAACTGTTTTTCTTTGAGCTGAAAGCCTGTGGCGGTAAAACTGCTCCATACCAATCTCCCTGTACTGCTTATAGCAGGCTGGTATGCGCCCACGGGTTCATTGGTAAGTTTAAAAAGATTTCTCGTTTTTATATCCACCGCAAAAATATCATCCTGGTAGCCCTTGCTGGCCGAAAAATAAACCGTGTCGCCTTTCAGTACCGGAAATCCTTTCACTTCATAACTCCATGGAACCAGATTATCTGTTTCTCCGGTTTGCAAACTCACTATAGCCAGCGTCATTAAGCCCTGTTCGTTTCTTATACAGGATATGACATGGTTACGGTCGTAAAATTTGGGATAGGTATAAATTAGTATTTCTTTTGCCGTTGGCACGCGCTGCACTACTGATCCCGTGGCCGCATCCAGCACCTGCAATTCCGATCTTTGATCAGGTGCAAATTGCACTGCAACAATTGTACTGCCGTCCTGCGAAAGGTCTGGCTGAAAGTATTTGCTTTTGTGCGTTAATTGCTCTACCTGCTTCGTTGCGGCATCCAGCACTTTTATTACACTGTAATCTCTTTGGCCCCAGCGGGCGTCAGGCTCATAGGCTGTATAAACAATTTTGCCATTCCGGTAAGCATAATAGTCATCGCGTGAAATGTCTTTAACCCCGATTTTCTCTTCGCCATTTTTTGTAATCCAATACCATACAGGATTATTGCGGTAAGATTTTTTTAATACGAGTATGGAATCTTCTCCTTCAAAATAAGGAAATAGATAATCCGATACATATTTGTCGTTCCCCCTGGTGATAAATGAAGTGCCGGAAGAAAGATCGGATTGTGTATTATAAAACTGAATCGCATTTTTTACAAAATCATTGTAGGGCAATCCTGCATATTTTTTTACTGCTTGTTGAAAGGGATAAAATACACCCTTAAATCTTGCCGCATCATCTGTTACCCTGGTCCAAAACTGATCTCCATATTTTTCCCTGCCGTAACCTGTCAATAAATAGCCCAGTGCATAATGGTCCGGAATATAATGGCGCAATGATCCGTTCCGGAGTTTCATATAGCTGTATTTTTTATCTACCTGCCACAATGAACGGTAAGCATTCAAAAAATAAGGCAGCCTCCCCCTGCCCTGCGCACTTACTGCCGTTTCCTGGAAAACAGCATCACCCTCAAAAAACCAGTTGGGTATAGCGGCCCCGTTGGCAATAGCCTGTCCTTCTTCTCCCAGCAGGATATAAGCCAGTTTTGATAACCCCTTTCTGTAATTCATATACTGTTGTACATGCCTGTATTCGTGAATGGCCAAATTATCGGCCCAGCGCAAACTGCCCAGTTGAAAACTGTTGAGTTGCGGTGTGAGAAAAAATTCGCTGCGCCATGGCGCCAGTCCAACATATGCATTGGATTGAGTGGTTTGGTTTTGCAGTACCATATTGATCTTACGGCGGGCCGTACCCGCAGTAGCATTGGTATGTTCATTGAGGTACTGAACAACGCCCGCAACACGCCGCGCTGCTGAATCGAGGCCATAGGGAAATATTACCCGAACGGCAGGTGTATTTACCTGCTGCCATTTAACCGAAGGCGGGTTACCGCCAAATTCCTGCGCGAAGACAGGAAGCGCCATTATGATCAGTAAAAAAAACAACAGGGAATGTGAACGCATATTCAAAAAATTGCAGCCTAAATATACGGTCAAAATGGATAGCCTTTGATCCACGTCTTCAATATGTAAATACTATCCGCAAACTGGTTTATACAACGATTATTTTTAAATTTTTTTCAAATCTCATTTTACCTTTTTATTCTTCTGGTCATTATATACCGGGGTCGCGATGATGGAAAATTTATATTTGTCGCCCCGGTAAAGTGACTTTTCAATTTCGATTACCTGATTGTTGTTGCACAAAATAACGCTGTCAAGGACAAAGACCGGAATGTCGGATTCGTTGCCAAAATTATTGGCCGGTGCATGCACCGGCAATATTTCAACGCTCAGGGTTTGCTTCACATCGGTAATTTTCAGTTGATAGGTTTCTTCGTATGCTTTAAAGTAAGATATTTCTGTGGAGAGGTGATTTATTTTGGGGCAAAGTTTCAGTGAAATGTATTTCATTTCATCTTTCATCAGTTCGTTGTCTGCGTACCTAAGCAAATGAATCTTTAATATCGGGCCTTCAATGATAAAATGTTTATTATTCACCTCTGCTGAAATTCCTTCTTTCAGTATCGTTTTTTCAAGAATGATATCTTTATGACTGAAACCTTCGGCGGTTAGGTAATCATGAAATCCCCGCCGTGTTGCATCTAAAGATCCAAGAGTGCGTAGCAATTGATGTTTTGGAGTACGGTTCAATACAAAAGTACCTTTGCCTTTTATTCTTCTTGCCCAGCCTTCCGATTCAATTTGGGATAATACTTTTCTTGCGGTGGTATTGCTGATTTTATGGGTGTTGATCAGCTCATTCTCAGAAGGTATTTTGTCGCCGGGCAAAAGTTCGCCGGACTTTATATTTTCAATGATCGCTTCACTGAGTTCAATAAATTTTGGTTTCATTTTTTATTATTCATTCAAACTAATGCAATATACCTGCTTAGGCAGGCAGAAAGCTGTTCTCATCCCTGCCTGACGCGTTAGAAATAACTGGCGAATTATCGGTGAGAATTTTTGTTGATGTTTTCCAGTCGATAATTTCCGCCGGAGTGTTTCCCCGTACCCTGATTGAAGTCAACAGGAATAATTCAGTAAAGAAAAATACCCAAAGCACCGACTTTCCTGCCGTAAAACTATACAAGAATATCGGGGTATAAAAATTAAAGTGCAAAGTCTGGACTGCAATCGGGTATGGAAAATTTATTTTTTGATTTATTTGTTTATTAGGTTGTATTCGTTTACATTTACTTAGTGCGTTAAGGAAATTAAAAAAATATTAAAGTGAAATGCAGGTGAATTGTTCTCCAAAGACAAGTCAACGAAATTTAGGGCTGTAGATAACCGTTGGGTGCATTCCGGCTTTTTTGATATAGCCACACAGGCGCCGTGCAGAGAACAGGTCCCCCGGGCAACGGATAACAGTTTATGCCGTTGGCACCAATACACAGGTATGAAGAATGGCTGCTTCCGTTTGAGTGTATCAGGATGCTCTTTGTTTGTGATTTACCAGAACATCGTTTCTGTTTGTTGCGTTTTGTTTTATAACCCGATAATTGATTGTTATGTCCAGAAAACCATTACTATTGCTGCAAAAGCGAGACGGGGTACTGCTTGTTGCACCTCCCCTTTTTTTTATTTGCAAATTACTCTTTACCAAGGTCTGCATAACCGGTAGGCCTGTAGTTGTTTTTTTTAATTGCGTTCGGATGTTTTTGTCCCCCAGGCGATGCTTTCGGACACGCTGAGGCAGGATCCAATTTACGGATCCAAGAAGTCAGGGGGCATATTCAGAATGCGCAGGGAGATCCAATAGAGGGCGTATCTGTCAAAATTAAAGGAACAGAAACGGGAGTAGTTTCAGACAATGCGGGTAATTATAAAATCACAGTACGAAACAACAGCGATGTATTCGTCTTCTCCTATGTCGGTTATATGGATCAGGAGGCGTCTGTTTCCGGCAGATCTACTATCAACATTACATTACAGGAAAAATCCCGGAACCTTGATGAGGTTGTCGTTACGGCACTTGGCATCAAACGGGCAAGCCGTTCACTTGGATATGCGGTTACGAATCTTGAGATGGACAGTATCACACAGGCAAATGAACCCAACTTCATCAATTCATTGTCTGGCAAGGTCCCTGGGATGGTGGTTACTCAAACTGCGGGTGGCCCGGGAGGCTCGTCAAGAGTTGTAATTAGGGGGAATACCTCTATTTCCGGAGATAACCAACCCCTGTATGTAATTGATGGCGTACCCATTGAGAATACCAACCAGGGCGGACCCGGCGGCGGTAAATTTGCAATGGGGTATGATATGGGTGATGTGATGTCTTCGTTAAACCCCTCCGATATCGAATCAATAAGCGTATTAAAAGGGCCTTCGGCATCAGCTTTGTACGGAAGTATGGCTTCCAATGGTGTTATCATGATTACGATGAAGAAGGGAGCAAGAAGCAGGGTTACGGTTGAATTTAACAGTACCGCTACATTAGAAAAACAAGCCACCAGATTTGATGAAATTCAAACAATATATGGACAAGGACTGAATGGATTACTACCTCAGGATGAAATTGAATCCCAGGCTTCAATTTTTTCAAACTGGGGACCAAGGCTTGATCCCAAAAAAATGGTTATCGGGTTTGATGGCGTTGAAAGACCATATACCCTGGCAGATCAGAGTCTTGATGCGTTTTTGAGAAACGGGCAATCCTATCTGGCAGTTGATAACGGACTTATTCAAAACGTAAATGATAAGGTGGGCAACTATGTTTGGGATAAAACATTTGATGGTCCGCACAATTCAAAAATAACATGGAAAGATTTACTGAACCAGTCATCGGATTGGAGTGGCACATTGTTCGGGCTGCATGATTGGGCCGACCGGCCACCTAAGGAAGGTGGCGTAGATGATTGGAAAGCCAGGGCACTGAATAAACCGGGAACCGTTTTCGACTACAACGATGTTAGGGTGAATCTGCTAGCCTATTCACTATTACAGGTGTGGCGTAAGCCCCTTCCCATGATTTTAAAAGATAAGATTATGGATCCTATTGGCGCCTCTTCTGCATGGCGGTGGTATGGATATAAAAACTCGTTTGTAAATATTGACGGGCTGATGATGCAGTCTGTAAGCGGAGGTGGTCATCATGGTGGCGGAATATTCATTAGCGCGCTGGATATGGCCAGATTGGGATTGTTGTTTTTAAGGAACGGGAAATGGAAAGAACAATGGAAAGAACAGCAACTGATCTCAAAAAGATGGATAGACGAGGCCCGGCAGCCATCTGTGGCTAACAGAGAGTATGGTTATATGTGGTGGATCAATACAAATCAAAAATGGAAAGAAGCTTCCTCTGACCTGTACTATGCAGCGGGTTTTGGTGGAAACTATATTGTGATTGACAGGAAGAATGATCTCGTTATCGTAACCAGGTGGATGGACAGTAGTAAAATGGGCGCCCTTGTTGACTTAATTATTAAATCAGTAAAAAATTAAAAACAGTTACATCATTTAAAAGTTATCATAATAAAAAGGTATACCATTCTGTTGTTGCTTGTTATTTCGGTTTATATTGGGTATGGACAAAGTCAGATCGAACAGTACAGAGAGCCTTTTGCTGACTCATATCCTGTCCGTAAGGAGCAGCATCTGGAAGTCAAAGCGTATATTGATAAATTGCTGGATGAAAAAATTGAAGCTTCATTGAAAAAGTTTCAACCCGATTATTTCAGCATCGCAAATTACGAGGCTTCGCTCTACCCCTATCGCCGGCAACTTGGAGCCTATTATGGTGTTCCGCCACTTCAGGCCATCAGGGGGAAGATGAGGAAGTTTCAGAAAGTTGGGGAAGACAAATACAGCAACCTGTATCGGGTCTGGGTAGAAGTAGCCGAAGGCGCCCAGACTTATGGGATATACATGGTTCCGAAAAGTCTTGCAAAGAAGGCTCCTTTAATTATTGCTATCCATGGCGGAGGCGGCAATCCGGAAGCCATAGTTGGATTAGATACGCGCAAACCCTACCACAATTTCGGCCATGAAGCGGTGAAAAAGGGGTATATCGTCTGGGCTCCGGGGCTCACCATGCTCAGTGCATTCTCCGGCGACGATACCATACCTGGAATTTCCCGGTCAATTCTTGACAGGCAACTTAAATTATTAGGCGGCAGTATTATCGGACTTGAAATTCATAAAATAATAGAAAGTGCTCAAACGCTTATCAGGGAACGTCAGGAAATTGACGGGCAACGTGTTGGAATGACCGGGCTTTCCTGGGGCGGATATTTTACGATGTACACTACTGCGTTGGCGCCGTTCATTAAGGCTGCTGCCATCTCCGGAAATTTCAGGGATACCAAAGTCGTCCTGGAGAACACAAAAAACGTGAACACATTATCGTCTTTGGGATTTGAAGATCCGTTTGAAAGCTTCGGTTATTTTCAGGCAATTGGAATGATCTGTCCCCGGCCCTGTTTTGTTCAACTGGGAGAAAAAGATGAACTATTTACCGTTGAAGGCGCAAAAGTAGAAGCCAGAAGATCCGCCGAGTTTTACCGGAAATTAGGAATTCAGAATCGCTTTCAGTTCGAAACGCACTCAGGCGGCCATGAGTTTGAAATTGGGAGCATATTGAATTTTTTTGAAAAGCACCTGTAGTAAACCAAAAGCGATGGGAATATTGATACGTTAAGTGCCAGACAGGAGTTGCGGGCAATGAGAGATGCAGGAATCATTGGATTTTTTGGTGGCGGTTCCTGCTAACAAACTAATTGTATAATGTTTTTCGGAATACATTTTAATTTAAAGGTTAACTGCCTGATTTGTCTGAGTATGCAGCGTTTTCCGGTACAGAATAACTACTTCAAAAAGGGTATATCCTAAAAATTTAGTAACAGGGTGCGGCAATGGTTACGTTTAATAACAATTGACGATTCGATGGGTGAAAGCACATCTAGTTATCCCAGTCTAACGAGGCCATTGAAAGAAGTTGCATTTATCCGCAACAAATAATGTAAAGAATATGCTTTGATTTCATCTGTTTTTACTTTAAGTTTGTTCAATAAAACTTAGTGCGTTAAGGATATTAAAGTTGAAATTGAAGTAGAACATTCTCTAAACGCATTCAAAAACAGAGAACATTTTTTTAATCGCTTGTTTCACTCAGGTCTCTCTGGAGTTACAGATAGGTTCATTTGGCAATATTGATTTTTATTTTTTCAAAACCAATAATTGATTGTTATGCTTAAAAGACTACAACCATTTCAACAAAAGAGAACAAAAGTTATTCTATTTGTGTTTTCACTTTTTTTCTCTCTGTTTACATTCGCACAGCAAAAGATAACGGCGAGTGGGAATGTTATTACAGAAAATAACGGTCCGTTAGCGGGTGTTTCAGTAAATGTAAAAGGAAGTTCTACGGGAACCATTACCGATGCGAATGGGAAGTTTACGATTCAGGTTAATAAGGGTGCTATACTTGTTTTCTCATTTGTTGGATATCAGGAGAAGCAAGTATCTGTTAATAATAAAACCGGGCTTACTGATATCCAGATGACTACAGCATCCTCTGCTTTAGGAGAAGTAGTGGTTGTGGGATATGGTACCCAAAGAAAGAAGGACATCACCGGTGCAATATCTAATATAAACATGGAAGATATAAACATGCCATCTGTTCCATCTTTTGACGAGATGTTGCAGGGAAAGGTTGCTGGTGCGCAAATATCGCAAACGTCCGGAGGCCCTGGGGGCGGAAACATAAACATAATCATACGCGGAATCAGTTCTATAACAGGTGGGAATTCCCCATTGTATGTAGTTGACGGATTTCCCATTGGCGGAACGGGTTCAAACACCGATTTTAGTTCCCGTGGCGGCACATTGTATTCCTCAGACGGGTTAGCCAATAATACACAATCCAGGATAAACCCATTGGCTTCCATTAATCCTTCAGATATAGCATCTATAGATGTGCTTAAAGATGCATCGGCTACAGCTATATATGGTTCGCGGGGGTCCAATGGGGTAATTATTATAACAACAAAAAGAGGAACGACCGGTAAGACCACGATAAGCGTTGATGCATCATATGGCTTACAATCTGTCGCTCATAAGTTAGATCTTTTGAATAGCCAGCAGTACGCAGAGTTTGTGGCTCAGGGGCGTGACAATGCCCGTGTTTTTAGCGGAGGCTCTGCAAGCGATCCGAACGATGTACGCCCCGCGAGTCAAAAAGTAAGGCCGGAATTTAGAAATCCTGAGTCCATTAAAACCAGTACGGATTGGCAGGACGTAATCTTTAGGGTTGCCCCTGTGAGCAACATACAATTGTCTGTGAATTCAGGAAATGAAAAAACAAAAGTCTATGCTTCGTTAGGGTATCTCGGCCAGAAAGGAATTATTCTAACTTCTTCCTATAAGCGTTTTAACATGAGAACCAACATAGATTCCCGCATTTCAGATCGGATAAAAATCGGATCTTCCATAACAGGGTCTTACGGATATGGAAGATTTCCAAATGTAGAAGGTCACTACGGTACAGGCGGAGTATTAGCTCAGGCCTTATCTGCTTCTCCAACGATCCCGGTTTATGATCAAAATGGAGAGCCTTTCTTTGATCAGGCTGATGTCACAGACGGCTTAGGCTGGTTAGCTAACCCGTTGGATTTGTTAAGCGGATTTTCAGATAATAGAACGTCCGCCCATGTTTTGTGGAACAACTACGTTGAATATAAAATCCTGAACAACCTTACCCTCAGAAGCACCATTGGCATTCAATATGCAGATCAATCTATCAAAGTATGGAGGTCATCAAAAATACCCAATTACACAACCTTGAATGTTCCGGCAACGGCTGGTGCCACAAAAATTTCATCACTCAACTGGCTTAATGAAAATACCCTCAACTATAACAAGGTGTTTAATAATAAACACAGGTTTGATGCCCTTGTGGGTTTTACTGCTCAAAAGGATCGTGCTGAAAGGCTATCTGCAGGCGCTTCCAGTTTCCCAACTGAGAATGTAACCTATCTTTCAGCAGGGATTGTCAATGCCGGAACTAATATCCTTTCAGAATGGTCTTTGCTTTCTTTAATTGGCCGCCTCAATTATTCTTATGATAATAAATATTTATTTACGGCTACTTTCCGGAGGGATGGCAGTTCAAGATTTGGAAACATTAGTGTCCGGTAAAAATACTTGATTGATAAATTAAAAGGAGGCGAGTAG
>CALKHN010000023.1 GCA_937991535.1 uncultured Sphingobacteriales bacterium | reverse complement strand
TGATACCTTGCTACGGGTACATTTGTCAAAGAACCTTTACGGGCGCACCTTTAAATTCTATTGGTTTATTAATGCCTTTGTTGATTTGATAAACACTTATTTCCATGGCAGAAAACTTTCAATGATTATACCGCAAAGAAGGACCGGATGACGGTTACGACAACCACAAGGAATACGCAGCTTCCAAACCATGCTGCTGCCACCTTACCCGTATCTGGGTCGCCGGAATTCCATTTCTGGTAAACTTTCACCGCCCCGATTAATCCGAGAATTGCACCTACAGCATACATCAGGTTGGTTCCTGAATCAAAGTAGCTGCGAACCTTTTGATTTGCTTCCTGGATGCCGGCATTCCCGTCCTGTGCCAGTAGATTGAGCTGGCTAATGATCAAAGTCAATCCTACCAGGATTCTTCCCTGCTGCCTTTTAAAAGGGCTTTTCACTCGCTTCATTTTCATACTGGTTATTTTTATGATTATTGATTTCAAAAGGAAGCTCCGCCCACTATATCCATACCCCCTTTAATTCCGCTTCACTTAAATGGACGGAGCAATTGTTTGCGTATTCCGTTATAATAAAATGTTCAATAGGTGATTTATAGGAAGATACCTTTATGGTTGGATATTTGTTCAGCAATTGCTGAAGGGATAAGAGGATATCTTTTTTTTCTTTTTGCATGGTGCCGGTCGCAAAAACCAGGGCCTGGATTTCGTCCGTCAGGGCCTGAACCAGCTTCGTATTTTGACGATCAGCTTCGGCGTTTAGGGTAAGGTCTGCTACTGCGCCGGTGGTTTTTCCGGGTGTGGAAAAGGAACTTGTTGAAATCTTTTGTTTCCCTTTTATCAGGTGCATCAAATCATGCCTGTAATAGGTGGTTACTATAAATGCATAATATACCGCTAAAGTGGATGTGATCATTTGCAGGTAATCAGTCCAGGAAACTTGACCAAGCATGTTTTCAATTTTTGGTGTTTATGAATTTGTTTTCTTTTCTCGTTCACTTCATTTCTCTACTTTCAAAATGGGTGTCGTTTAATTCCTGGTGCAAATTACATTTCAACAATAGCCATTTGGGTGAACCAGAGTGAAGTGAGGGTGAACTTCCATTAATCAGAAGGAATCAGAACAGCGTTCTGAGGGGCGTTTCAAAATCCATCGCTCCTTTTTTGCCCGTAATCTGCCAGGGAGTTCGGCAGTCCTGAACAAAACATCGTGTAGCGAAACGGGCGTTTTAAACCGACTCAAAGATCGTTCAAACGAGTAAAACCTATGCCAGGCAAAAGTTTGAGGTGGATATTGCATTTTCCTGAAGCTTTTAATGCACTGTACTGAAGAACCGTAATAGAATTGGCGGGAATTACATTATTAATGGTGAGAGTATATGAATATACCGGTGTATCAACGGTCATCAATTGGCGCAAGTACCGTCTGTGTTATAGGAATGCATTCTATTCGCCGCCCCCAAAGCATACGGCAGGAAGGCATTTGTTAATTGCTTTATCGGTCAGCACAAATACATTTTTTGGGATAACAAGTTGGCACATTTTATCAAATAAATGAGCATGATCGTTACTTTGCTTAGTCGTTGGGCACTATTTTCAGATAACCCTCTTTGTGTGAAAGAAAGGCATTGCAGCTTGTTAAGTATCCTTCCATTGCATCAAGGCTTTCCTGATGTACATGACTACTGAATTCCCATACACGAAGCAACATCCGGACATAGGCATCCGCATCTCTTTGTTTGGTCAGTTTTTTTAGCGCTCCCATGTAATCTTCCCGGTAAACGGTGGGTATAATGATCTTTGATAACCCCTTCGAGCTTAATTCTGCATTCATCATGACGCGGGCGATTCTTCCGTTTCCATCCAGGAAAGGATGTACCTCACTTACCATGAACATCATGTATGCAGCCCTGGCAAAAGGATGTTGTAACAAGCTGTACCATTCAAATCCTTTTTTCAAAGTTCCGGGTACGAGCTTCATATCTACAAATTCGGTAGTGCCAGCCCTGTTGTTTTTATCTTTGAATTCACCGGGATTTTTTGTCTTTCTGGCAATGAGCATTGTTGCATGCCTTTCTTTGAGCAGCCTTAACAAGTTATCGGGTGATCCGGGCAAAACAGCCATTTCATTGCGGTTGGAAACAACCTGGTAAGTGCCCAAAACATCGTGTGAATCTTCATCCCTCGCCGGTAACGGGGTAGCAGTAGTGATGATCTGCTTTGCCTCATCCACAGTAAATTCAGTACCTTCTATGTAGTTTGAAAAATAACTTTCAAAGAAAGCAAAGTTTTGATAGGACAATATGCTCTTGTTTTGATCTTTATAGTCCGGGTAATCTGTTTTTGCCAGTGATTCATATACCCGTTCAAAGAGCTGAATCCGATCGGGGTCAATGGGCTCACCTAATACCCGTGCACGCGCAATAGGGCTTGCCAGGTTTTTGGACAATCCCGTTCCCAATAAATCAGTAATCAATTGCATAAGCACGCCATATTCTTTTTCCATTCCGAGCATTGGCGCTATTTGCCTGGCCCGGTCCCGTACCTTGTTCAGCGCTTCTTCTCCTTTTACCCGTAGATATGCCTCTATTTTTTCCTCCAATTGTTCCCGGCTGAGCGTTTTGGATGCTTCCCCTGACCCTTTGGTTCGCTGGAGGTTTTCCAGGTAGGCGCGCGCAAGTCCGGATGCCCGTAGGTTACCAAAAAAAATGGTATCATCTTCCAATGGTGCGGAACCTTTGGAAAAATGAAGGATGAGTCCGGGTAATTCAACCAGGCGCTTATGACTATAAGTAAAGTAAAGATGCCCCTCGGGAGTAGGCATGCGCTCCAGGGCGCTCCTGTGGCTTAAAAAAGCGTCTGGAAAGAGATCTGAAACCAGCCTGTACCAGTTCCGGCGCAGGACTTTTTCGGGAGCCTGTTCCAGGTTCGAAGTATACACCCTTGATGCAATTTTGCGAACCAACCCCTGCTTTGCCAGCTTTCCAATTTCCCTGGATTTTTCCGCAGTTCCAACAATGATTTCCTGAAGTCTGGACGTAGCCATATTTTCCTCCTATTTAGTTGTTTTAGGTCAAAATTGAAATATTTTCACCCATAAACGATAAAAATGGAAATATTTTAACCCAAATATAAAAAAGAATAATTCGGGAAGCAAAATCTGGCAATAATTTAATCCAAAAAGTAAGATATTTAATTGATAGCAGCTGATCAACAAAAAACCATGCTTTGGGGCCATTATAATGTTTCTGCTATGACCTCGTCCCCTGGTCCAATAACTCATAATATACTGGGAAAACAAATAGCCGGTTCGTTGCCCGGTTTACAGAAGTCAAAAAAGGTTTTCAGGAATGAAGCAGGTTCAACAGGGTTAATTGTGTTTTCACCGGTTACTCAACCTCATATCACGTATAGCAATAACGTTAAAGGTTGGCGAAGTGCGGATAACAGCATTCCGTCCCGCCCGGCTACCGAAGTTGATTATTTAGTTGATGTACAAGTTATATTTTTTGGCGATAGCGTTCTGTCTGCCGGAACAAAAGCTAAAACAAGGAACCAAAAGTTGACGAACGTTTTCCGTCCGCATTTTTGCCAAGCAACTATGTAAAAGCGATAGTTTGAGCGACTGATAATTA
>CALKHN010000022.1 GCA_937991535.1 uncultured Sphingobacteriales bacterium | reverse complement strand
TATGCAAAAATTGAAAAGAAATGGAAGGCTTCTACCTGTCGTAAGCTAAGCGATTATGTACGTCGCAGCATCTTCGACAAGCCCATTGTTACGACCTACCGTAACACCTCACAGGATGACTTAATGGCAGAACTTACACGGCTTCGCAACGAGCTAAACGCAGTTGGAAACAACTTCAACCAGGCCGTTAAAAAGCTGCATACGCTTAGTCAGATCGCTGAATTTAGGAGTTGGTTGATTGCTTACGAAGTAGAGAAAAAGATCCTTAGCAATAAGGTGGATGAGGTCAGGAGTAACGTAAAAAAAATACTGGAAATATGGTTGCTGTGATCAAAGCCGGTCACTCAATGCACCGTATTTTCAACTACAATGAAAACAAGGTAAAGGAAGGTGTAGCGGAGTGCATCGGGGCAGAAAATTTCCCTTTGAACGCTGATGAAATGAGCCTGAAAATTAAGCTGGGCTACCTGCTGAAAAGGGCAGAATTGAACGAGAATGTTAAACGAAACAGCGTACACATTTCGCTCAACTTTGACCCATCTGAAGCTCATTTGGGCAAAGAAAAACTGATGCAAATTGCCAATGTATATATGCAAAAATTAGGCTTTGGGCAGCAGCCTTATCTTGTTTATCAGCACCACGATGCAGGCCACCCCCATATACACGTAGTTACCACCAATATTCAGCCCGATGGCAAGCGAATTGACCTGCATCACTTAGGTATTCGCAAGTCGGAACCGGCACGTAAGGAGATTGAAAAAATTTTCGGTCTTGTAGTAGCCGATGCACACGCAAGACGGGAGGCGTTCAGGTTAAAGCCGGTAAATGTAAAGAAGGTACAATACGGACGTACTGAAACTAAAAGAGCCATCACAAATGTGCTGGATGCGGTGCTGGATAAATACAAATACACCAGCTTGCCGGAACTGAATTCGGTTTTGAAACAGTACAACATAATGGCTGATCGTGGCAGTGAAGAATCAAGGATTTTTCAGGGAGGCGGACTTGTTTACCGGATACTCGATGAAGAAGGAAAACCTATCGGTGTACCTATAAAAGCCAGCGACTTTTACAACAAGCCTACACTGAAATTTCTGGAAGAAAAGTACAATTCTAATGATGCCCAACGCCAGCGGTTCAAAGCCCGCGTAAAAACTGAAATAGACAGGTTGTTTGTTGGCAAAACGCCCACGCTTGATGAGTTAGTCGCACAACTTCAAAAGAAGGGCATTCACATTGCTTTGCGCAGGAGCGATACAGGTTTAATCTACGGGATAACTTACGTGGATCACCAGACCAGGTGTGTCTTTAACGGTAGCGCATTAGGAAAGCAATACAGTGCCAAAGCCATACAGGAAAGATGCAGTTCCCCGGAAGCTCTCAAACAAGACCTGTTACCAAATGCAGGTCAAAAAACAGGACGATCCTCATTGCCTGCCCACAATACTAACACAAGTCTTCCATCCACCTTACACAACAATACTAATCCGGCTGATAAAATGCCTAAAGACAATATGCTGGATGCCCTTATACAGTCGGAACAGGCAGCCGATTATATACCCGGCCAGCTAAAGAAAAAGGGCAGAAAAAAGAAAAGAAGAAAGAACATTTCCAATAACCAATAAACCATAAAGCTATGGCAGTACAGACAGGTGAAAACGAACAGGCGCTGAGGAAAATTCTGGACATGACCAGGTTGATCAGTATCGTTATTTTAGTGATACACTTCTATTATTATTGTTATGCTGCATTCCATGAATGGGGATTGACAAGCAGTTTCAGCGACCGGATTTTAGGTAATATTTACCGCACAGGCATATTCAGCAACTTCGTTAAAAGCAAGCTGATTTCTTTAGGCTTTTTGGCTATCTCCCTGCTCGGAGCAAAAGGCCGCAAAGATGAAAAACTGAGCTACAAAACAGCATTCGCCTATCTCATTACAGGGCTATTGCTATACTTTGCCAGTTATCTTTCCCTGCTGCTTCAGTTAGAGGCACAGGAGAAAACAATCGTTTACGCAGGCATAACTTCAATAGGCTTTTTGCTGGTGCTTTCAGGCGGCACATTGCTTTCACGTATTATCAAGAGCAAGTTTAACAACAAGGACATCTTCAATAGGGAAAACGAGACGTTTCCGCAGGAAGAACGCTTTCTGGAGAATGAGTTTTCGATCAATCTTCCGGCACGTTACAGGCTGAAAAATAAGGTACGCAATAGCTGGATAAATATCATCAATCCCTTCCGCGCGATCATGGTATTGGGCACACCAGGAGCAGGTAAATCTTACTTTGTGATCAGGCACGTCATTACCCAACATATCCGCAAAGGATTTACGATGTTCGTGTACGATTTCAAGTTTGACGACCTTTCCAGGATCGCCTATAATTCGTGGTTAAAAAACAAGCACAGGTATCCTAAACCACCAAGATTTTTTGTTATTAATTTTGACGACCTGACAAGAAGCCATCGCTGCAATCCTTTAGAGCCGTCTGCCATGACGGACATTACCGATGCCGCAGAATCAGCACGTACAATTTTAATGGGACTAAACAGGGAGTGGATAAAACGCCAGGGCGATTTTTTCGTGGAATCACCAATAAATTTCCTGACTGCGGTGATATGGTATCTGAAGAAATACAAGGACGGTGAATTTTGCACGTTGCCACACGTTATCGAGCTGATGCAGGCCGACTATGATAGCTTGTTTACGCTGTTCAGAACAGAAGCCGCCAAAGAATGCGAGGTATTGATTAATCCCTTTTTGAATGCCTACCTGAACGATGTAATGGAACAGCTTGAAGGCCAGATAGCATCCGCGAAAGTGGCAATGGCAAGGCTTTCTTCGCCTCAACTATACTATGTTCTATCCGGCAACGATTTCAACCTCGATGTAAACAATCCCGACGACCCCAAAATCGTGTGCATGGGTAATAATCCGCAGAAGATACAGATCTACGGAGCGGTGCTTTCTCTATATGTAACCCGTCTAGTAAAACAGGTCAATAAAAAAGGAAAATTAAAAAGCAGCCTAGTGTTTGATGAGTTTCCTACAATCTATCTGAACAACATGGATAGCCTGATTGCAACGGCGAGGAGTAATAAGGTTTCTACGTGCTTAGGCATTCAGGATTTCAGCCAGCTTCGTAAGGATTATGGCAGGGAACAGGCCGATGTAATCATGAATATCACAGGAAATATTGTAGCTGGACAAGTAACAGGAGATACAGCAAAGCAGCTTTCAGAACGCTTCGGTAAAATCATGCAGGACAGGGAAAGCTATTCTATCAATAGTGGTGACACATCTATTAGTCGTTCAAAGCAATTGGAAACTGCTATACCTCCCTCAAGAATATCTGCACTGAGTTCCGGTGAATTTGTGGGAATGGTAGCTGACGACCCGGACAACAAAATTGAACTGAAAGCCTTCCATTGTGAAATTATTAACGACCATGAGGCACTGAAAAGAGAGGAAGAAGGCTATAAGGATATAGAAGTTATCCGTAAGCTCGATACCAGTATGGTACAGCGTAACTACTTTCAAATAAAGCAGGATATACAGGATATTATTCACTCTGAAATGGAACGTCTGTTGAATGATCCGGGATTGGCTCACCTGGTTGTTAAGAAAGGATAGTTTGTGTAACTGTAATGTATTAAACCGAAGCGAAGTCTTCGGTTTTTTTATGGCATGTCCCTTCGGGCCGGGTCATTCCAGGGTACGTTTCACTTCCGTCACTCTTTCATCGTGACCGGCTCGTTCCTCGCCGCCTTACACCCCCCTCATGCTTTATGATAGAAGCTACCGTCAAGGCTGTATTGGCTGAGACTGCCATCCAGCCTGCTATTGCATTTTCCAACGAAACGGGTAAAAAGGCAGCTAAGATAGTTACGCCTTCGTTACTACGAGCGCATAATGCTGCGCTTCGCTTGCACCCTTCGGGACTTATAGCTCTCCGTGCCTTCGTCTCCACTCTATCGCTGCTTTCTTTTTTCCCGTTTTTTCTTTTGGAAAAATGCTTTTAGGGCAGGC
>CALKHN010000021.1 GCA_937991535.1 uncultured Sphingobacteriales bacterium | reverse complement strand
GTTAGCGGTCATGCTATGAACGACCCTAAAAAAGTGAAGCCGCCAATTCACAACCTGCATTATCATCTGAAACATCTAACCCAGCAACGGGTCTTTGATAGTTAAGTCTATGGTATTTTCTAACATCAGGTTGTCTGACATTTCTTGCTTCAATAAAAAGCGTTCCATTTTCATCTTTTACAAAATCGCATTCAACGTAATCATTCGCATCATAAGCCTGTTCTACTGTTTCAAATTTTGTAGTGTCAAAGAAATCATCAAATGTTCCTCTGCTTTTTTGTTTGCCAAATAAGGCGATTTTTTCGTAACTCATTTTCTTGTTATTTAAACTTTGGACTTCTAAAAGCGGAGAAGCCCGAACCGCTAACACTTGCTTTGCAAAATGGCGGGTGAAGTGCTATATTGAACCCTTGTAATTCTATTGAACGGCAGTGCTATATTGAAGCTGTAGTGTCCCAAAACCGCCACTTCGCAAAGCAGATGCCGTAAGGCGCAATGCTACTACCTTTTACCAGCGATAAGTTTATTGATTCTTTCCCGATCTTCTGCCTGCAATTGGCCATACGCATACGCAGCCATAGAAACACCGTTTAGCTGATTTCCATATTGACTATGTTGCATAAATTGTCCGATATTCCCATCTTCATACCTAACGCTGTCTTTAGTTACAATAAGAATATCTGCAATCTTAAATTCCTTGCGAGCTTCTGAAACCTTTTCGTAAAATTTTTGCAGGGCCTCATTTGCCTTATCTGCGCTTTCATGAGGCTCGCTCATTTTGTAATAGTTTTCTGGATCATCCTTAAATTTGTTTGACATTTTTTTTTGTTTTTTTACTAATTATCATAATTATTTACGTTTTATAATCCGTAAGTTTACTTGGTTAATTTTTTTACTGCTGCTTTCAGCCAAAGACCGCCAATGATTGTAAAAATTATGAATTGAATAGCCATGCCGGCCAGGATGGATGGTAAATGAAACGGCCCTAAAAAACGTGTAGCGATGATCAACATCACACAAATGGCTATTCCAAAAATTGATCTTTTGTTCATAAAAATTAATTTAAAAGTTTGAAAATAGATGAAGCTTGCTGGTTATAACTTGGCTGTATCAGCAGCCGGTGTATATCCTGTATACATTGATTTATGATTGAGTATGTGAATATATCGCCCGCCTGGATTGGGATATTCCGCAACAAATAGAATAAAGCAATACATTCCGCTTCGCTCATTTTGATTGAAATATTTTCTGAATTCTTTAATTGAAGCTTTTGCAGATTTAAATGCAAACCTTCAACTAAACTCAGTAATACCCGGCGGGAGAGCCGCTCCCTGCTGTCTTCTGGCAAATCCCTGATATCTATTCGGTTGCTGTTTAAAAAACTTGGGATATACTGCAATACGGCTGTATTGAAAGCATTGAACTTATGCAACGGTAATTTTAATTTTATTGTCATGTATTTTTTTTTGGTGGTTATTTTATTTGCAACGGCTTTCAATTTTTATCATGCAGAACTTAAGCCCTCCGCTACCAGTTTTTTAAAATCCGGAAGATCCTCATACTTCACAGGCTCTGTTTTAAACACCGGCAACTGTTCTCCATCCATGCCGTGGAAAAATAATTTTATTACCGGCTCCTCAAGCACCGGCGATTGTTCTTCCTGCAACTCACCCTGGTAATACTGTCGAACCACTACGTTGAATTGATCCCCGGGAGCATTACGCATGTAGATCGTGGCGCTGCTCCATTTCCCTGCCCAGGTTTTCTCAACCAAATCTATCAGATCTTTAAGCCCTTTGTACCGGTCCAGCTCCACGTATGCCCGATAGCCGTGCAATACCTGGTTCAATGTGCAGGTGTGCTCGTTCCCGTAGAAATGCCGCTTCTTTTGTGAGAAGGCTTTTGTTGTTTGCTTAAAGGAAATATGCAGCCTAAAACTTAGCCATGGCATGATGAAATGTTTCAAATTATTTTCATGTAGCGCATTTAAAGCCCTCATTCGCTCATTAAACTTTGTTGTCGGTTTTGTGTACATTTTGGTTGATTTTTTCAGTTGGCTCAATTCTAGAATATTCTAGATAACATTCTGGTCAATACTCGCCAACTGGAGATACTAGAAAAGTTTATCAATTATTACTAACCACTTCTGTAATTAGCAATTTTTAATGTGAGGCCAAGGGGGGCTATGCGGCCAGGGAAGCCGGAGAAAAATTTTCCGTTTCATTTTTTTTGAAGTTTTTGTTATTAATGATGAGCTGATCACACAGATTCCAACGTGTTTGTTTAGCGTCTTTAAGCCACATATAGCCGTCTTTTCTTACACCTGCCTGGGTGAAGTACCGGCGGCAACGAGCATCGCTTAAAACGAATCTCTTAACCACCTTACAAATGCCCAATTTTTGTAGCACACGCTTTAAATAAGTCACAGAACGTGGATGCTTATACCCATGATCTTCAGCAATTTTTTTAACCCCACGATTCACGTCTGCCCGGCGGCTCATGATCTCATCAATGATGGCTGACCCCTCTTTAAAGGTTGTAACCTGCAGCTGTAGTAATCGCTCCTGCAGATATACAGGATCGGCTACCAAGCGCCTTTCATCGCAACCCTGATTTACCAGGCATTGCAATAGCAGATTAAGCAACAAGGGATTTTTGTCTAAATGAAATATGAGCGCTGAGCGCTGTGTTTCCTGGTTCCGACGAATCTCGTCGGCGGTTAATAAGTAGGCAAAATAATTTTTGCCTACTGTGTCGTCGTACTTTATGTTGACAGTGCCCTGGTAATCTATACCAAGCACTGATGAAGCTTTTTTGTAGGATGTGAGCTGGAGGCAATACCCGGGCAAAATTTCCACGAGCCCCAGCCGCTGCATATCTTTTAAGCGGGTGCGGAAGGTTTGCTCATTGCATTGCAGGAATTCAAGAATGTCCTGCTTCTGGCGGATCCAGTTTTGCAGCAATCCCGATGTGGTGAGCGACTTTAAAAGAAAATAGCAGGACCAGGTTTTAATATCCCGGTTAGTTTGGTACTTATTCCTAAGCTCCCGCTGGGACACCAGCACCTTAGTGGCGCCAATTATAACGGGGATGCTATGAATATTACCAGCCATTTTTATAATGGCGAGATCTTGCTATGCAACCCTTTTAAGGGCTGCAATCTTTCTAAACTGAAAAATGATCGTGTTCGAAAAACGTACCAGTGGGTTCACCATATGGGACAAGTCAAAATTAAAACGACTTGTCCCATTTTTTTTGGGCTTTAATTCCCTATCTATCAAGGATATAATGTTGATGATTTCGTTCAATCTTTTGGTTCGATGTTGGCAACCGTCGAATACGATATTTTCAGGGAACATCGAACCAACTATCTTTCTTTTAAGTTCTACTGTACCTTCTTTGTACAAAATATCAAGCTGAGCGATATTGCTAAAAGCCTTATCCCACAATGGCTCTACCGTTGTTTGAAAACTTACAGCAGCTTTCAATTTTGCTTCCAGACGATTGATCTTCTCCTCACATTCAGATTTGATTGCACGATAGTCGTCGCCTTCTATATCGCCACACAAAAGCAATTCTCTTGCTTTTACAATCCGGCTATTCACTTCCTGCAATTGCAGCTTTAAATCTTTCTGTTCATCTCTTTCACCACGTTCTTTTGATTTGTACGTTGATGTGATTACGTCTTTGCATGTTTCAAGTCTTGAAAGAGGCCATACATATTTCCTGATTTCCTCAACCATTTTGTCATTTGCCTCTTTTGCCTTGTAACGAACTCCGCAAGCAGAACTGCAATGATAATAATGGTAGTATTGCGTTCTTCCCTTCGATGCGCTGCCGGTAAGCATCCTTCCGCATTTTGGACAGATTAAGAAGCCTCTCAACGGAATATTATCGTCTGCCGTAACCTTTGTTCCTAAAATCCGCTTGCGTCCATCCAATACATCCTGAACGTCATAATACAGAGTTTCAGAAATTAACGGTTCATGCTGTCCTTTTACCAACATGCTTTCTTCTTCCTTGTACTTTGGTATAAATATTAATCCGCAGTAGATCGGATTTCTTATGGCAACCCAAAAGTTATTCTTACTGCATTTCAAGCCTTTTTCTTTCGCTTTTTTCCATACCTGTTCCGTGTTAAGCTGACTATGGGAAAGTTCCTCAAACGCCCATTTCATTATGTCTCCCTGAATATCCTTCGCAGCAATATATTTCTTGCCATTCTCAGTAACCTTATTCGCATATCCAATAGGAGCGGTTCCCATCCAGCGCCCTTCTTTTTTAGCACGGCGCATACCATGAAACACATTTAATGCCCTGCGGTCATTCTCTACTTCAGGTGCTGCGAGGTAGAACGCCAGCATCATTTTATTTTCTGGAATAGATAGGTCAAGCGGTTGTTCAACTGCCTGCGGCTCGACACCCAAACGCCGAAGGGTGCTGATCATCTGGTAAGCATCCCCTGCGTTACGGCTGAACCTATCCCATTTTGTAAACAGAATAAGGTCAGTATGTCCTTTGTGCTTACGCAGGTCGCCTAATAATCCAGTCCAAGCTGGTCGTTTGAACGTCTTTGCAGAGTGGTCTTCCAGTATCACTTTCCTGACCCGGATATTGTTTATTTCGCAGTATTTCCGCAAACGTTCCTCCTGGTCACGTTGCGAATAGCCCTTATCGGCCTGTTCGTCCGTACTTACCCGTACATAAATGTCTGCTATTTTCATACTATAAAAATTAAGTGTGGTACAATGTAAAGGTACAAAGAAATACCGGATGAACAACATTTAATAGAATTATCACTGCAAAATTTACTAAATTTGTCACATCTTTGTTTAATAGACAGAAAGCGACACGGTTTAATAGGAGGCACATCCTTTCAATAAAAATAAGATATGGCAACACCACGCGAACGGTTAGTAGAATCCCTGAAATTTCTGAAAGAATTGCAGGATAATGGGGTTGTTGGTATTCATACCGATGAAATACCCAATCGGAAATACAGAGAGATACTACTTAAAAACGGCTTTATTCGGGAAGTTACAAAGGGTTGGTATATACCTACTGACCCTGCGGAAAAAGCAGGAGAAACAACTTCCTGGTACAGCTCTTATTGGGACTTTGTTGCCAAATTCCTGAATTACAAATTTGGGGAAGAATGGTGTTTATCACCAGACCAATCCCTTCTTATCCATGCAGGAAACAGTGCTGTACCGCAACAGCTAATGTTACGTTCGCCACAGGGCAATAATAACCCTACACCCTTGCCGCATAATACTTCTTTGTTCAATTTAAAGGCAAATGTCCCGCCTGCGGATCAAACCATCATAGCAAATGGGATTAGAATGTACAATCTTCCGGCTGCATTGGTTTATAGCTCTCCAAGTATTTATACAAGAAATGCCATTGATGCCCGCACAGCCCTTGCATTGATAAGAGATGCTTCGGAAGTATTGCCTATCCTACTGGAGAATGGGCATACAACCTTTGCAGGCAGGTTAGCAGGTGCTTTCAGAAATATAAACAGAGACAAGATAGCTGATCAAATTGTTGACACCCTTAAACAAGCTGATTATGATATACGGGAAGAAGATCCTTTTGAAACCAAACTAACCCTTAGTCTGTCCTCTCGTGAACGCTCTCCCTACGCCAATCGTATCAGGCTCATGTGGGAGCAGATGCGTGAGATTGTTATTGCCAGCTTTCCTAAAGCACCAGGCATACCGGATGATCTGCAAGCCTACTTAAAGGATGTTGACGACATTTACGTTACGGACGCATACCATTCACTTTCCATAGAGCGGTATCGTGTAACCCCGGAACTGATCGAAAGGGTAAGCAGCGGCCAATGGAACAGCAAGGAGAACGAAGAAGACCGGAAACAAAAGGATGCGATGGCAGCCAGAGGTTACTACCAAGCCTTCCTGCAGGTGAAAGATACCATCACAGCTATACTGAAGGGCGCAAATGCAGGAAAGCAGGTTGACAAGGATCACTCAAAATGGTACAGGCAACTGTTTGACCCAAGTGTAGCCGCAGGACTTTTAAAAGCCACAGACCTTGCAGGGTATCGAAACCACCAAGTGTACATTGGTAATTCCAAGCATGTTCCTTTGAATGTAGATGCAATGAGAGATGCTATGCCTGTACTTTTTGAGTTACTGGAGGATGAAACTGAACCATCGGTGAGAGCAGTATTAGGACACTTTATCTTCGTTTTTATCCATCCATATATGGACGGTAATGGAAGGATCGGACGTTTTCTGATGAATGCTATGCTGGCTTCGGGAGGTTACCCGTGGACAATAATACCAGTTGAAAGAAGGGATGAGTATATGCAGGCTTTGGAGCAGGCAAGTGTAGGACATGACATTACTTCGTTTGTTTCTTTTCTTGGTTATTTGGTCAACGAGCGGTTACATGGGAAGATTGTAGCAAAGTTGCCTGACGCTAAATAGCAAAACTACATTCTGTTTCGCAATGCAGTTACGGCATGTTTGCGGTTAAGATGAACACTTTCAGCCCGATAAGTTTGGTTGCTATTTGCAACAGCTTCCTGTGGACATTTTCTGCGGGTGGTCAACAAGCTGATTGCTGCGCTAACCCTGGTGCGATGGAGCTTTACACCGTCGTATATCAGGTTATCAGGGAACATTGTACTTACAATTTTCCTTTTCTGTATGACAGTTCCGTTTTGAAATAAAATATCTAAATGAGAGACTTTGGAAATCGGAAGATCCCAAAGCAGTTCCATACTGTCTGAAAAGGAATTAGAGGCTTTTAGCTTTGCTTCAATATCAGCAATTCTTTCGCTGGCCTCTGTCTTAATAGTACGATAGTCTTCCCCCTCAATTTCCTCACGAAGTAAAAGTTCACGAGCTTTTGAGAGGCGATGCTTTATCTGGTCGAGTTGTGACATCATGCGCTTCTGATCTGTTTTTTCAACCCGATTTACGTCCATATAAGTGGCTGCAATAATTTCCCTGAACAGTTTTAGTTGCGGAACATTACGCACTTCTTCTCCGATTGCGTCTATCATCAAATTGTTTGCGTCATCTGCTTTGTAACGTACACCACATTCAGAACTGCAATGGTAGTAATGATAATATTTCTTCCTGCCTTTTGAACCGCTGCCTGTTAAAAACCTACCGCAGTTTGGACAAATCAGATAGCCCCTTAAAGGAATATCATCCTGTGAAACTACTTTTTTACTGACCGCCTTTCTCTTTCTGCCGTCCAGCACGTCCTGCACATCAAAAAATAATGTAGTGGTTATGATCGGCTCATGTTGCCCCGGCACAAGCTGGCTTTGCTCGTCTTTATGTTGCGGAACAAAAATCAACCCACAATAAATTGGATTTCTTATTGCTACCCAAAAGTTATTCTTGCTACATTTCAAACCTTTTTCACGGGCTTGTTTCCAAACTTGTTCAGTATTCAGCTTATTGCGAAAGATTTCCTCAAAAGCCCATTTCATTATTTTAGCATCCTGATCTTTCGGTGCAATGTATTTCTTGCCATCTTCTGTAATTCTGTTCAGATAGCCAATTGGAGCTGTGCCCATCCAGCGGCCTTCCTTCTTAGCACGCCGCATCCCATTGAATACATTTAATGCCCTGCGGTCATTCTCTACTTCCGGTGCTGCGAGGTAAAACGCCAGCATCATTTTGTTTTCAGGAATGGACAAATCCAATGGTTGCTCCACTGCCTGCGGCTCTACTCCAAGATGACGTAACAGGCTTATCATTTGGTAGGCATCCCCGGCATTACGGCTAAACCTATCCCATTTTGTAAAAAGGATAAGGTCAGAATGACCTCTTTGCTTCCGTAAATCAACCAACAGATTTTGCCATGCTGGCCGCCTAAAAGTCTTTGCTGAATGATCTTCAAAAATAACCTTGCGTATTTGGATGTTATTGATGTTGCAGTACCTGCGCAGCCTTTCTTCCTGGTCACGTTGAGAATAACCTTTGTCTGCCTGTTCATCTGTACTCACCCTGATATAAAGGTCTGCAATTTTCATAGCTGCTATTTTTTTTCATTTATTGCGGTTATGGCATCAGATTGCCTGCTGACAAACTGCTCCACGACAATATTTGCCATGCTGTACAAGAAGTCGAGTATAATCTGAGCTTCTTCCATATTGACGTAAATACCGTCTTTCTGTAATAGTTCTATCGCCTTGTCAGGAGTTATTCTTATCAACTCTTCATCTTCCATCTCACACCTCCCTTTTAGATAACAAAGCCCGTCACGGGCTTAGATTATTATTAAACTCTAAGTTTCAATCGCTTCTTTCGGCAAAGTAAATTTTGCTGCCTTTTGTACGATTAAATGAAGGTTCATACCTGATGTATCCATAACTGCTTAATTCTTTAACGCATTTATGGTAGGTTATAGCCGATGATAATTTCGCGATGTTCATAATCTCATGGCTGAATACCTGTATCGGATTAGTGAAACCTTTTTGCATCCGGTATTGTAACAGGGCTGCATATACACCAATATGGGTAATGCTGATGCGTGGATCAGTTCCTATGGCTTCAAAAAAATCCGATAAGTAACTTAACCTGTCCATTGCCCATATCTTTTTAACCTACTTTAATACCGTTCTTTTTAGAATGTTGTTGCTGTTGCTGCTCATTCACCTTGTGGGTTACTTTCATGGCATCCATTGTCTTATTACCTAATGCCGTATGTAGGGTTATCTTTCTGGAATGCTCGTCATAAATATTGACTGATTTAAACTGTGGATTTGCTTCAATGTAAAAGCGTTGTTCATTGCCATCCTTTATAAAACTCACAGAAATCTTTTCGCCATTCTTTAAAGCCTCTTTCAGCTTTTCCGTTTCGGCTGTATTCGTTAACTCCCTCAAAGGAAGCTGTTGTAGCACCTTATCAAGATCATATCCGTAATCGGAATGAAATTGCTTGATACGAAAGTTGCCATGCTGGTCCTTATCGTTAAGGTCGAGCTGTAACCAGGTTCCGCCGTTCTGAATACACCGGCCAGACAATAGGTTATAGGCTTCCGAAGTATTGAGATTATGCTCGTGGCGCATACTAAAGTATTGCTGGCGTTTTTCATCCGGTTTTGCTTCATTATACAAAGCCGTTTTATACCCTTCAAAATGGTATTGCCCGGATTGGTCTTTTACAAATGATAGCTGGTGATCAACTCTTTCCTTATCGTTGAGGTAATATGAAACCGGAATGGAAAACTGTTGTTGTCCCTGCCTTAGCTGTTCATCAATTTTTGCCGAAAGGTCAGGAAAGCCAGTGCGCTGCACCTGTTGGTGCAGTGCCTGGCTGTTTTGTTCTGTCTTCCTGTTATCCTGCCTAATCACAATTTGTTCCTTTACGGGTGCTACCAATAACCGCCGCAACAGCCTTATTAACAGGTTAGGGTAAAGCTGCTTCTCAATGCGGCTGCGTTCTTGCCGCAACATCCTAAGCGCAAAACGTTCGTCCAGATCCTGCGTGCCTTTGTACTTTGCCGCTATACGGTCATAGTAATCCAGCTTTTCTTTTAGCAATGCTCTGTTCGATGAAAGGTTAAAGGAGAACAGTTTGCTAAACCGTTCTTCCCTTGACCGCCATTGATTCAATTCCGCTTCCACTCTGTTCACAAGGCTGTTATTCATAACCTGATTTTTAAAGAGTACACAATTAAGGCATACTGTAAGTCACCAGATCATAAGCATAGGTGCTGCAATCGGCAGCATACTCCACATTGCCGCTCACAATAGCACCGCCTATATCACTTGTTACCGCAGCAATCCATTTCACAATGTTCTTAAACTTAAAAGCTGCCATTGGAACCGGAGGAGGGAGCGTGTTTATCCAATAATAAATGGAGTAACGTGCCACCGATGCGGTTTTAAGTGCAATACCGCGTCCTTCAGGAGTAAGCATGTCATTCTGCATTATCCTGCGCTCATAGTCCATAATAGTGGCTTTAATGACCGGATAAGGACTTTCGTTGTCTGACAGTCCCTTTATCAATTGCACCAGCGAATCCAAGGCAGCCTTTACTGGCTCTTCATAAGGACAATTCGCAATAAGGTTTTCAATGCTTTCATTGCTTTGCCGTACCGTCTGCTCCACTGCAATAAACAGCGATGCAGGTGGTTCGGGACGTTGGTTCTCCCTGCAAAAGCGGAGGATACATTGTGTTGATGCTTTTACATCCGGCTCATTGTTAGGCTGTTTGCATTCCTGCACATACGCAACGATCTCGTTATGCCAATAACCTATGCTGTCATAGGCGTTGTTGGGATTATCTGGCATAACTGCGCCTGAACCTGATCGTAGCAGCACCGTTTTATTTTCGTTCTCGGTTACTGTTGCATTATTATCCTTCTTACATGATGAAATACCGATGATGAATACTAACAGCATTATTATTTGACTTTTCATTTGACTTTGCTTTTTTGTTATAAATAGTTTCCCTTTTCACACATCCAACATAACGGCTACTTATGATAAGCTGGTCTGTTTAATCTTTAGCTGATGCTTTGCCGTTTCTTCTTTTTGTTAGATGCCTTCGGCATCTCAGGGCCATCATCTTCAGCAGGTGTCTGCTTTTCCTTTTTACCATCTTGTTTAATTGACTGGCCTTCGCCTTCAGATTGTTGTTCTTTTTTTGATTGCCGGTTATCCACCCTTTGCATACTGCTATCATAAATGTTGATTGTCTTGAATTGAGGGTTTGCTTCGATGTATTGCTTATGGTCTGCGCCGTTGATCTGAAACGTTGCAGATTGCAGGTTGCCTTTTTTGAGAGAATCCATTAGGTTAGCCTTGTATTCTTCATTACTCAGTTCCCTGATAGGATGCTTAGACAAGACAGCTTCCAGATTATAGCCATAGTTCTGGTGGTAATGCTTCAGCTTGAAATTCCCGTTATCGTCACTTTGTTTAAAGTCCATCTGTACCCAGGCATTGTACACTTGTCCTTCCTTGTTGGTGAGATCTTTGTTGACCGACCTGCCTTCCATCAGGTTATAGGCTTCTTTCAGGGTAATGTTGTTGCCTTTGTTGATGTAGAAGGTTTGATCCATTGTTTCAGCATTATTCTCCTTTTGTACATTCACCTGATAGGAATTAAAGAAGTACATATCACTTTGCTTGGATTGGCTGAAATTCAATGTTGCGTTTACTGTATCGTTGCCGTACTTGGTTTCGTAGGCTAACTTAAATTCCGGGTTTCCTTCCTGAATTTTTTGCTTCAGGTCATTTTCCAACCCTTCACCAAACCCCGTGTACTTTACCTGGTCACGCAGGTATTCAAAATTTTTCTGATTCATGACTTTTGAATTTTGATTGTTATTTAATTGTTCTCTTTCTAATCTTTCATATCGCACAGCTACCATGAGAGAAACGTCAATGACGCCATCCCTTTCAATCATTAACTTACTATCTTCCGCAGCTTCCTGCATTGCCCTGTACGCCGACCGTATTGACAAGAAGTTGTAAAAGTCTATGTCGGTGGACATTTCGTAACAGAACTCCCTGGCATCATATTCCGTAGAGAATGTATGTAGTTCTTCTTTACTGACAGGTAAACCATCATTGAGGAACGTTACAAATTCTTCACCTTCCCAACGTTTATTTGTTAGGTATTCAAGGACATCCTGATAATCGTCTTTCCTGATTTTCATAGTTCAAATTTTTAGAGGAAATAGATGCTGATTGAGATTTATGGGAATGGAATGATTGGCTTCATTACCGAATACATCCCAGCCTTCATATTCAACGTCCTGAAAAAAGCCTTCTCGACTTCTGGCAAATAGTTCAAGTCGGGAGCGATCACCAAATAGACGTTCAATTCGCTTGCGTATTTCAGGTGGCTTTTGCGAGTGCTTTCCTTTAGGGCTGATCAAAACTTGTGGAACGTTTTTGCTTGCCCGTGTTAAGGCTCTGCCTTTTGTAAAAAGCAGTACCACTTCGGCATTTGCCCGAGTGTAATAGCCCATACCGGTTGAAAGATTTTGATTATGCTGGTTTCGCTTAATCCATACAAAAGCAACTGTCTTGTAAATAAATCCCCAAGCCTTTCCTAATGCGAATGCTTCAAGTAAGCACGGAAATGTGGCCCACATAAGCAGCACACAATCAAGGTTGCATAAAGACGCAATATCCATGCAGGCGAGATAGCCTAACGATTGTGTCGAATAATGCGCTTCTGCTGACCGCTTTGAACCCTTTTTACTCCATACCCTGTATTCCCAGGGAGGGTCTGCGTAAATGATGTCGTATTTCCTACTCACTTTTTCCATCTCACAACGACCTTGATTGTTAGTCAATCGGAACTGCCTTTACAATCTTCTTATTCTTCACATGCAGCTCCAGATGCCGACCTCCATTCTTCTCCATCAATTGCACAGCGAGATATTTTTTATCAGGAATGGTGAACTTTGGTACAACAAACACAATTGTATTATCCGACTGACCTGCTACCTTGCTGGTATTATTCTGCACGAGTACAGGTAATATTTCAATCTCCTGTGTTGCTGTCCTTTTAGATTTCTTCTGGTCACGGATAAAAAGCCTCAATTGATCAATATCATAATTGATATTGGTTTGATTGGAAATATTGAAGCGTAGCAACATTATGTCCTCATGAATAAATATTCCATTCAGCTTAAAGCGAATGCCGAAAGTTTTATCCTTTATACCTCTTGCCTTCGATTTTGATTCTGAAGCCATCTTAGCAAAATGCTCCATTTGTTCCTGGTTAATGTTCTCTGAAGGAATGGAGATAATATTTTGCCTGCCTACGCCTGTGAGGGCCAAGTTGAGCACTGACGGTTGGTTGTCATAATCAACAAGAAATGACGTGAGCTTGCCGTCAGCCGTAATGATGCTGATATTGGTTTGCGGAAAACTGTCCTTTGCAGCCTTTATCTGCAAAATGTTTTCTACACCTTTCGCTTTTTGCGCCAGTACATCTCTGCTTCCTATATCTACGCTGACGATAGAATAAGGAAAGATGATGTTGGTGGTTTTGGAGAAAGCAACTGTTACATGATACGTTTCAATTGCTTTGGTTTGCCAGGTTGTGTTTGTTTGGGCCTGAGCTTTGAAAATTGTAAATAGCAGGAAAATTCCTATTGCCATTACTGGACTGATCTTTTTCATCTTTTGGAATTTTAAGTGATTGAAATATTTAGTTGGATTGTTTTTGATTTTCGTCACGCAGAAGTATCTGATACCCTGCCTTGACAGTTACCTTGATTAGCTTTACTTTTCGGCTGAAAAGCGTTTTTGCAGCTTCAATGCCTGCGCTTGCTGCCTGTGCGCCCCACGATGGATCAAGACTGGTCAGCCCGATTGTTTGCATAGAACGGTCTGCCGACTGCTTTGCAACATCCCTTGTAATCGCTCCGGGAATATAAATGCCGTCCAGGCCGTCCATGTCATATACCGATAATTCAACCGGGAATAAAGAATTGCCAAAGCGTACATTGTTAATCTTGATACTTAATCTTTCGCCACGCAGCGAGGCTATTCCAAAGAGGAAATTGTCTTTCGGAATGCGAACGCCATTTATAAAAACATCATTTACCAATCTCAACTTAACAGTTGAGCCATCTACTATGGTTTGTGTTTCATGAATAACAGCCTGTATAGCATTCTGCGAATCTTCGATAGCTGTTGCCCCGGTAAGTGAATAGAAGCCATTGGCTGTGTTGCCCGATATATGCTCGGTATCAAGCAGCGTGATACTATTATCTTTCTTTTTAGATGATACCGCAAACACTTGTCCTCGATTCGCTTCAGAAGTTTGTCTTAGTCGCTCCTGCACTCTTTCGGGATTTTGTACGTCCAATATCTTATCAAGCATACCATTCAATTGCTGCAATTCAGGATCTTCGCCATTCGACTGATTCATCGTGTTCATCATTTGTTCCAGCTTTTCCACATCAGAAGAATTTACTGTGGCACTGTTGCGGTTCTTCAATGAAGTGGGTTGGTATGTATCATACTCGTTATTGTCTGATGATGTCGGTAGTGATTTATTCATCTCCCGATCCAGTTCTGCCAGCTTACGGTAGATTTTATCAGTATTGGGATCATTGTGTCCTCGGCTTCCCTGAAGGGATGTATTCAAACCTTTCGGTTGCTGAAAGGTATCTTCGTCATTCGACAGATATTCATTGGTATCTGTCAATCCAATATCCCTGTAATTAGGATCATTCTTTATCATTTCCTGAAATTTGACAGAATCCAGTTGAGCCTGATTGTAGTAGCTCATTTTGTCCATCGACTTGTCCTCTTTTAGATTAGCGTCCGGCAGATTAATGTTAAATCCCTTTTTTGCAGATGCCTGGGCTTCCACCTTTTCAACCTTGCCACCGCCAAGCGCCCAAAAAATCATGGTCATAAAAGGCAATGCGAGAAGTGGCAATACCAATAAGAACCTGCGCTGCCTGATCTCCTTCGGAGTTTTTACTTGCTTTTCCATTTTTATTTCTGTTTTAATTGTTGATAATAATTTTCAATAAACCGCACACTGTCCATAAGTCCCGGACGATGCTGGATTATGCTGTCATAAAGAGTTTTCCCCGCAGGACTTCGTGCCAGGCTATCCATATACATCCTGAACCTCTTGATGCGGCTGTATTCAGCCTCAGACACTTCCGCTGGTTCAATATTTGCTTCTCCCGTTTCAGTTACGTGCTTAGGCTTTTTGATGGGTGTTATGGTTATTGAAGTGCTTTTTTTGCCGGTAAAAGCACTTACGCCCAGATATATGCTGTATGTGCCGGTACACAGAACGAAAAGAATAAGCAGCACAAACCATGTACGCCGTGAGAAATTCTCTGTTCGCCTCATCATCCAACTTGCCCAGCCAACTTGTATTCGTTGGTAGCCCGCTGTTATTCCTTTGGAAAGCGCATTGGGCCTTAGCTCAGCATCGTCCTTTTTTCTTTTTGGAAATAGTTTCATGATCTTGATTTTTATTGTCGCCTGCTTACTGTTTTTAAATCCCTGTTGTCAATCGTACTCCATCGCTCGATAAGGAAACCGTGTGGATTATTGTCACTGCGTGATACATTCCGCAATGCACCGTCTGTCACCAGGCTACGGGTAGTAATGCTGGTCGGTCGAATAATGCTCTGCGTAGCATAACAACGGAATTTGTATGGGTAATCATTGATATCTACCGCCACACTATCCACAACAATGGTTTGATTGACGTTGCCGGATATAAGCCCTGCATAGTACCCGTTCTCCTTCAGATCATCGTAGGCTCGTTTGGCGCTTCCGTCTGCCAGGTACAAGGCTTTGGTAATGCTTGCTGTGATTGCTTTATCATCAGGGTCAAGCGTAAAGAATAGTTTGTGGAATGTAGTTACGTGATCTCTTGCCTCTACAGGAATATTGTCTTTCCGTTCAGATGCGTAGGCTTCCAGTGCCTTGCCATTTGCAAGGATGTATATTTTGCTTTGCATCTGGGATACAAGGCTGAAACTCTTGTATAATGCAAAGCAGCATATCAGTACACAACCTATAATCACTACCAGGGTAAAACTCCTGATATGACGGAAAGCTGTATCAATGTTTTTCATTTTCTTGAACATATATCTCCCTTTTAATTATTATGAATTGCCTTTTAGCTTGTCGTTCATATAGCCAGATTTGCCACTACTGCCCTCACCGAAATAAGGATTGGAATTGCCGCTACTGGCCATGCTTTGCGTCATACGGTTTGCCGCGCTGCCCATTGCATCTACGGCCATGCCTGCACCGGCTGAAGCTGTATTGACTACCGTTCTTGAAGAACTGCCGAAAATGCTTGTGACCTTGTGGCCTAACGCGCCACCACCACCTGCATGAACAATGTAATTCGCTACGGAGGGAACAGTAAAGTATCCGACTATGCCTATTATCATGAAGACCAGGTAAGCCACATCGGTTCTGCTGAAAAATGTGTCGCCGTAATCCTGCACCTGCGATATATCCAGCTCCAGCATTTTCTCCTGTATCTTCCCTATAATGCTTCCGAAGATGTTGGCGACAGGTAGCCATAGAAAGATGTTGATATAGCGGGCTATCCAGACGGTAAGCGTATGCTGAAAACCGTCAAATACTGCAATGCCAAATACCAAAGGACCAAGTATCGCCAATACGACTAACTGGAATGTTCGTAGCGTATCAATACACAAGGATGCCGCTTCAAATAATACCCTGAGCACTTCGCTCATCCATTCCTTCACCGAATTGCGGAAGTTGTAAGAGGCTTTGGACATGGCGAACTTGATGTCGTTTCCAATGCCTTCAAAAAAGCCTTCTTCTGAAGGGTCTTCATTATCATGTGTGTATTTATACCACTTGTCCCTATCACCGCTACCACTTTCTCCCACATACATTTGCCACACATCCGTTTGCTTGATGGCTTCTTCCTTTTTTTGCAAGAGCACCGAAATAGCTTTATCTGAATTTTCTACCATTGCGGCAGTGGCTGTCACAGTAGGTTTCATTACGCCATTGATCAATCCCAAAACGGAGGGAAATATCATCACGCAAAATCCAATAACGAAGGGACGGAACAGCGGATAAAAATCAATAGGTTCCGCTCTCGATAAATGTCCCCATACCCTTGATGCGATATACCACATAGCAGCAAATCCCGCCAATCCTTGACCTACACCGATCAACTGGCTGCACAAAGGCATCATTTCATCATACAATTGTTCCAATACACCATGCATTCCTCTCATTTCATCGGCTATACCTTGTGCACGGCTTATAAAAGGCATTATCAACCCCACCACCGCCAGCCAGGCGGTCTTTCCACACTTTGCCATATCTGTTTATTTAATTGTTTAACCCATAGATCTTACGAATGGTCTGTGCATCGTTGCGTTCTTTCGCCCGTTGCACGGCCAGTATTGTAGTGTTATTATTGAAGTGCCGCAGAAACATTAATTTATCCAGCATGTCGGCATAAATCCTGTCAATGGTTTGCAGTCGTTCATCATCGCTCATACGGGCTTTGCCTGCCGTGATGACCGTGAGCAGTTCATCCAGATTACGCAGGCTCTCCTTAAACAAGTTGTCATACACCCGGCCCAAATACGCCAGCTCATCGGGATTGAAATTATTGTCCCGCCTGAACCGATCATAAGCGTTGCGGTATTCCTTAACTAAGGCGATCTGGTAGTTGGTGATATCCGCTACACGCCTGTAACTGCGCACGGTAGGACTTACACCCATTAAACCGTCAAGAAAAGCCTTGTGCAAGCTGAAGTTGCCTTCGGAAATATTCTTTATGGTGTTGTAGCCACCTTCCAAAATCTGGTAGCCCTTTTTCATGTCACTCAGGATCTGCTTGAATTGCGCCAGCTTCTCAACATTGAGTAAAAGCTGTGCTATTTCATCGGCTTGCGCAGATGCTCGGAAAGCAGGAAGCAAACCCAGGAATGACAGCGATATAATTACGATTATCTTTTTCATCGTGACTCGTTTTTAATGCCATGCAGTACACGGCTGGTTTGTACATCTGTTTTCTCCTTTAACCTTGATGCTGCAAGTGATACTGCATCATTAGAAAAGCTCTGCGAGAATGTGAGCTTATCCTGCATATCCAGGTAAAGCATATCAATCCTCTTCATGCGCTCATCATCCTTCATTTCCATTTTTCCATCGGTGGTAATTGTGATAAGCTCATCCAGTGTTTTATCACAATCATCAAGCAGTCTGCTGAAGACCCTGTGGATGTATGCCAGTTCATCATTTGAAAGTGCATCGCTGCTGCTAAGCCTGCGATATGTGCGGTTGTAGTTTTGTACAATTTCGAGCTGTAAGGCTACTATATCTGCAACCCTTGCATATCGCTTGATTTCGGGGTTGACAGATTTCAATGAATTGAAATAATCTGTATGCAGGTTAAATTCGCCTCTGGTGAAGCCCCCGATAGTTGTTAGGCCCTCTTTGGCTATATTGTACCCTTTTTTTGCATACCCGATATATACCTGAAGTGCTGCTATTTGCTGGATCAGGTATTTCTTCTGTGTCTTTTTTTGCTGGAACCATTCTGCAAAAGTTTGTGCTTTCAGATTGCTCCCTGCCGATACGAACAGTATTAGAAATAAGATTATCTTTTTCATACGTGTTGATTTAAGGAAGTCCATATAATTTTTTAACTGCCTGCACTTCAGTTTCGGTCTTAGCACGCTGAAGGCTTAGTAAGGTGTTCTGCCTGTTGAACTGTACCAAATCGGAGTAGTTGGCATCTACCTGGTCGGCTGCATTGTTGATCAACTCCAGCCGTTTGGCATCACTCATCTTCGTGGTGAAGGATTTAATAATGAGATTGATCTGGTCAATATTCTTCAAGCTCTCATCGAGAATACCCGAATACACCTTTTCCATATACATTACTTCCTTTGCTGTAAAGCGGCTGTCCTGTCGGATCAGTGCCCATGACCTGTTGTATTCGTCCACAAGGCGCAATTGCTTTTTGGTAATATCCCGGATGCGCTGGTAATAGGAGATAATTGCTTTTACTTGCGCCAACTCATCGTAATACTTACGATACTGTTCTTTTTGCTTTTCCGTCCAGTCAGAAATTTCATCCAGCTTCAGCTTAGATAAGGTGTTTTCCAGTGTCTTCTGAGCATTCTGCAACCAGATCGTTTTATTCTGCAAACGCTGAATTTTTAAGTCAACCGCCTTTATCACTTTTTTAACCGCCGCCTTGATGATTTCCAGTATGGCTATGGGTGTAGCACTTGCCTGCTGTACCGGAAGAACGGTGAAGGAAATGCAAAGAGCCACAAGCATCATTCTTACATATTTTTTCATTGCTTCAAGATTTTAGTAAATAATTCAATTGTTGTCTTTCCTTGTTCGGTTAGCTTTTCGAGGTATAGCGATTTTGAAGCTGTATCGAAAATGCAGTACCGATCACCGCCTATTTCAATCAGATGCCCATTAGAATGCCATCCGTAAGTAGCAAGCCAGGTTTCTTCGTTCTCAGGTATGTTGCTGATGTAATCGGTGCGTGTGATTTTATAAAAGCTGCCACAGGATGTTATGCTCAGCATGGTATCCACTCCTGCAACCATATCATTGTGCAATGGTTGTTTTCCATAGATACCCAACATCATAGAAATGGTGGCATGATGCTCCCTGCCGAAATGCACAATTACCTTAATTGCGCAGCACAGATCCCGTATCAGTTTTCTCAGTTTCATCGGATATTTATTAACTTTTATTCCTAATGTCTTCTGCCATTGCCGCAATGCCTTTGCGTATGTCGCCATCAAACTTTGCAGCGTATTCCATCAGCTTTACCTTCTCTGTTTGTTCAGTAGTGTATGCGAGATATTCTTCAAGACTTACTTCTGTCCGGTACACTTTACTCATCATACCGCCAAGGCTGATGAATACCTCTTTATATTTCTTAGCGGGATCATTGGACTTATTGACCGAGAGTACCAATGCTTTTTCTTTTTCCGTTAGCCCCAATAGTTCCTGTATCTGATCAAATTTGTTCTGGTACTTGCTTTGGTCGAGCAGGATTTTGCAATCACTATTATTGATGATGGCTTGCTTTACCACCGGAGAAGAAATGATGTCTTCCACTTCCTGTGTTACCACGATTGCTTCACCGAAGAATTTGCGGACTGTTTTGAACAGGTATTTGATGTATTCTGCAAAGCCTTCTTTCATTAAGGCTTTCCAGGCTTCTTCTATCAATATCATTTTGCGGATGCCTTTCATCTTCCGCATTTTGTTGATGAAAACCTCCATGATAATAATGGTTACTACCGGAAACAGGATAGGGTGATCCTTAATGTTGTCCAGTTCAAATACGATAAACCTTTCCTGCAGCAAATTCAGGTTTTCGGTAGCGTTCAGCAGGTAATCAAATTCGCCGCCTTCGTAGTAAGGGCGCAGCACATAGAGAAAGTTGTCTATGTCGAAATCCTTTTCTTTTACTCTGTCACCCTCCAGCACCAGTGTGTATTCATCCCGCAGAAAAGCATAGAAACTGTTGAAACAGGGAAACACAGCAGTATTTTTTTCCAGATAACTGTAATAACCGCTAATGGCATTTGACAGGGCAACGTATTCGCTCCGCTTGAATGCCTCATCGTCTTTCTTCCACAGTGCCAGGAGCAGTGTCTTAATACTTTCTTTCTTTTCAGTATCAAGGCTATCTCCTTCGCCTATGTAAAAGGGATTGAAGCGGATGGGATTGTCTTCGCTATAAGTAAAGTAATAGCCCTTCACCATGTCGCAAAGTCCTTTATAGCTATGTCCCACATCCACCAGCACGATATGCGTACCTTGCTCATAATAGCTACGTACCATGTGGTTGGTAAAAAATGATTTTCCGCTACCGGAAGGCCCAAGTATGAATTTGTTTCTGTTTGTGCAGATGCCCATTTTCATAGGCTCGTCGCTAATGTCCACATGAACGGGTTTCCCTGTAAGCCGGTCGCCCATGCGAATACCTATCGGACTTAAAGAAGATCGGTAGCCGGTTTCGAGGTTTAGGAAACAGGTTCCCTGCTCCGCGAACGTATCAAACGTATCATTCATCGGGAAGTCTGCGGCATTCCCAGGAATGCCCGCCCAAAATATCTGCGGAGCGCCAATGGTTTCCTGCTTGGCTACTGCATCCATCTGTGCCAGTGCAGAGGATACCATATTCTTCAGGTCTTTGAGTTCCTCTTTATTGTCTGTCCATACAAGCACATTGAAATGCGCCTTAACCGGCAACCGTTGCTGGCTGATGGCTTCGTTCAGAAAATCGTTCGTAGCGTCTCTTGCAATTAAATTCTCCCTGCTGTATGCAGAAAGAGATTGCAGCCTCAGCCTTTTACTCTCCAGCTTTTGGATGGTTTTCTGTGGATCTTCAATAAAGATGTATTGATTGTAGATATGATTGCAGGGCAAAAGCTGCCCTAACGTAGAAGCAAACCCAACACTGAACTTCGTTTTGTCTGTACTGTATTTATCGTAGTTGATGCGGCTGCCGCATAGTGCAGGAAGATCTATTGCATCGCCCAGCGTATATAACTGGCAGTATTTATCGCCCACACGCATCGCTTCATCAAAAACGATATCGCCCATCAGGAAGCTATCATTTCGCTCAGACAGGTAGCAATACTGTTCTACCAATCCCATTTTACGGCTATGGCTGCGCAGGTCCTTTTCTCTTAATCTTGTCAGCTTCACAAACCCGCTATCCTCCATGATTCGCTTGAATTGTCCCGTACTGTCCAGAAAGTCCTGTAACATCTGCGGCCTCAAAGTTTCTTCCGGCACTATGGATTTCCGCAAGAGACTTGAAAACATCGAGCTGGCTGTTTTCCGGCCTTCCGGCTTTTTGGTAAGCATGATGTAGCAGGTATGTGCGAGAAAAGGACGTTCATTAAAGAAACGTTCGCTTGCCCGGCTAAGGAAACTGGTATCTTCTTTTGAGAAATCGGGTTTATGACTGCTTTCGAGAAACCAATCCTGTTTGTGAAACACACTGAATTTGGGAAGCAGCTTAATCGCTTTTATCCATGCCTGGTGAAAGGCTTCATATTCCTGATCGGAAAGGGTAAATATTTCCGGCAGGTCTGCCTTAAAAACGACTGTTACATCGCCTTGCTTGCTCAGGATGCAGTCATGCTCCACATCCATTATCGGTAATATATCATCCAACACTTTTTCCATCTCACTTTATTTTACCTGTTGTCACTTACTGCATCCTTGCAGCATTATAGCTTTGGCCCTCTGCGTTGCCGCTTGCCAGCCTTTTGTTCTTTATCGGTTTGTTTAGGCAGCTTTTGTTGTTTATGCTGCTTATTGATATTTTCTTGTATCGTTGTTTCGATGCCTGTTTCCTTCCAATCCACGAGCTTAGCCTCGAAATGAGATTTTACATTGGTTTCTTTTAATCCGTATGTTTCATCCCAGCCGCCTTTCCGGTTATATCCTACCGGGTCTAACATACTTTCGTGAGGGAACGAAACAACGATAAGGTCTTTGGGGATAGACGTAATGTTATCGTAGTCCAGATCTTGAAATTCGTGCGTCTTTGGATTATAAGGAATGGTATAAACTTTACGGTCATCATCATAGAAATGATCAATCTGGCTTAATACAATTCCGTTGGAAAGAAAATCGTCTTTAGGACGAAGCATGTCCATGCGGATATCAACAAAGAAGGTATGACCGGCAATATTTACCGTCGGCAGTTGTCCCATTAATCTTCTCCCAAGCGCCTGCTGATCCACCATTAATGAAAAATCTGTTTTGCCCTGCATCTCGTGGGTGGAACAGCCATATTTTTCCGACATTCCAACAGGGTCAAGCTGTACCAACTCAGGTATTTTAACTGTTCTTACATCCGTATCATCACTGAACATCATCGGTATGTTCTTTTCTTTTGGACTGTAGTCAAATACATATCCATCGCCTACATCCCGCATGTCTGCCAGAGGTATTACGTTTTCAGGGTTTGCCTTTTCGCTAAGCTGTAGGTTAGCTACATCAACCACAAAGTCGGTTCCTTCGATGCTATACACCGGCAATTCTCTTTTCATGATTGTTTTACTTTTAGTCCTATAAAAATTTTTCTGCTCCGCGACTTGATGAGCTTCGGGACATGCTTACGGGCAAGGGTTTTCATCAGGCCATACTCTCCATACTTATTGCTCATGGCATAGATCTTCATGACAAGGAATGCTCCTGCGGACAGGATAAGGACGATACACAGATATGTAGGCAGGCCGATGATATACATTACCGCAAAGACGATAAGCAGGGCAACAACACCACCGCCCAGATACCAGATATACTGCGCTTTCAAACCCTTGAACTCTATGCTCTGGTTAATTCCTTTGTTGATCTGATATACACTATTTGCCATAACCATTTCCTTTAATTGGTTTATAATCTCATTCTGCTTCGGGGACGTTCTGCCATTTGTTGTGTGGCAAGTATTACTTCCTTCGGAACAGTTTGTCCATTGAGTTTTTCGTTTAGTTGAATGACAGGTACTTCAGCCACTTCGTCTGGCTGGTTTTCTGCTACCTGTTGCTGCTTCAGTTGCTTTTCCTGTATTTTAATGGCTATCTGCCTTTCCAGATTAGCCAGTTCGCTTTTCATTTGTGATAATTCTGCCTCCTGTAAAAAAGGCTTCGTAGTAAGCTGTTCCAGTTTCGGTATAGCTGTAGTCAGGTCGGCCAATGTATGTTCGTATTTATCTTTCAGGCTTTCCACCCGGTCAATGGCATTAAGGAAATGTCTTGCGGCCAGCTTAGGATTATCTGTATTTGGAAGGCCATTATTATAGGTGTATTTAATGCCCTCATTGTCCTTTTGGGCATAAAAGCTATTTGAGTAGCGGTACTCAAAAACGCCATTTTCTTCGTAGGCATCCTGTTGCCTGCGGATATACAGGTTGAAGCCATATAATGTACCCACCTGTGCAGTATGCTCACCTGCATCAGTTGGTTTCCAGTCCTGGTACAGTTTGATAATATGCTTGCCGACAGCTTCGCTATCTGATGAACTGATGTTATCCAGTTTAATGAGATTGACCTTCACTCCATCCTTATCCAGTTGAAGGACGCTTTTATACGCCGTTTCATCTGCCCGTAGCTTGTCCAGTGTTTTGACCGTAGAAGCCTGCTCGTTTTGCAAGGTTTCCAACTGGTATTTGTTACGGGACACTTCCCTGAAATGAGATACTTTCAGGCTTTCCATTACAGCTATTTTCTTTTCCAGCTTTGATTTTTCTAACAGCGATGTATCACCGGAAAGAATAGCGATGTATTCGGAGAAATTCATCCCGCTCTTTTCATCAATTGTGCCTTCATCAATAGTGCGGACATTCAGCTCACAATTTTTCATTTGCGAAATGAACGTCTGTTTATTTTTCAGGAGGTTAAATTTGTAATTATCAAGCGACTGCTCTACGGCATATACATAGTTCCGCACCTTGTTTTCATAATGCTCTTTAGCAATCAGGTTGCCCTGGCGTGCGCCACGGCCATTGCGTTGCTCCAGCTCTGAAGGTTTCCAGGGAATATCCAGATGGTGCATAGCCACCACACGCTGCTGAACGTTCAACCCTGTGCCGGCTTTTTCGGTACTGCCTAATAAAATGCGTATTTCACCCCGGTTCATTTTTCGGAACAGCTCAGGCTTTTTTGTATCTGTCCAGTCGTGTATGAATGTGATCTCACGCCCAGGAATGCCAAAGTCCCTTACGAGCTTTTCTTTAAGCGCATCGTAGATATTGAAGTCGTTGGGTTTAGGTGTGCCAATGTCGGAGAACACAATCTGCGTACCCTTATACTGCATACTTTCCTTATAGATTTCCGCAATCTTGCGGGCGCTGACGTTTACCTTGTTATCAGGATGGTCGCTGTACTTCCATTCACTAATCAGTCGCATGTCTGCGGCCATCTTTTTTGCATAGTTGGTGGCAATCAGCATCCGGCCTTTATCTTCTTCAGGCGTTAGCCTGCCACGTCCAATAAGTTCGCCGTTACCTGTTTTAGCGAATTGCATCAGGTTTTTGATGAACTCGACTTGTTCGGGTGTTGGTTTTATATTCACCAACGTTTCATTCAGATCAGGCTTGTCAAGGTTAATATGCTTCGCCGTCTTGTAGTCGGTAATTTCATTATAGAATAAAGCCAATTCCGGCACTTTAATAAAATGCCTGAAGCGTTCTTTAGCTATGATTTCATTGGTTATTGAAAACTCAAAGTCTGTTGTCTTACGTGCGAATACGGCTGCCCAACCATCAAAATTCTCAATATGCTGACGCTCCATTTCTTTCGGACGCAGGTACTTGAACAGCAGATACATCTCTGTAAGGCTGTTAGATATGGGTGTGCCGGACAGGAAGGTTACACACAAGTCACTGTTAAACCGGCTCTGCAACTCACGGACGGCAAACAGCATGTTAAGCGCCTTCTGGCTGCCTTCCATATTGCCTAAGCCTGCAACCCGGTTGTGACGGGTTGTAAACGTGAGGTTCTTATACTTATGAGATTCATCCACAAAGAGGTGATCAATGCCCATATCCCTGAAATTGATACCTGCATCTTTCTTTTCCTCTATATCTTTAAGCACTCCCTTCAGCTTGCCTTCAAGGTTGTTTTTGCGTATCTCTAAGCCTTTAAGCATTTTCTTAGAGATTTCACCACTAAGCTCTTTGACCGTTTCCAGATCACGTTCTACATTGTCCAGCTCTGCCTGGAATATTTCTTTTTGTATCTCTGGTGACTGTGGTATTTTTCCGAATTGATCATGTGTAAGGATGATACAATCCCAATTGTTATTCTTTATTTCATGAAAGAGCCGTAGCCGCTGTGCTGGTGTAAAATCGTTTTGTCCGGGAAACAGTATGCGGGCCTTTGGATAGGCTTTTTTATAAGTTTCGGCAATCTGGTTAACGTTTGCCTTCAGTGCAACGATCATGGGTTTATGTACAATGCCCAAGCGTTTCATTTCCTGAGCGGAAACGATCATGGTAAGCGTTTTACCTAACCCCACTTCGTGGTCAACCAAAGCACCCCTGTTCTGTATAATGCGCCATGCTGCATTTTTCTGACTGCTGTATAGGTCTTCAATGCCCAAAGTCTTTTTATCAAGTCCGGGAAAGTTCAAGTGAGTGCCATCGAACTCCCGTAATACATAGCAGTTGAACGTATCGTTGTACAGATTTTCTAAGTGCTTTTTTTCTGTATCGGGCAATTCATTCAGCCAGTTGATAAAACCGCTTCGAATCTGCTCAATCTTTTGGTGAGCCAACTGTATGGCTTCATTATCCGGCAGCCTGATGGTTGTATTGTTCGGCCCCTTTACTTCATAAGTAAAGAAGGGAGTGGTGTTCTCCAGTGCATGTTCCATCAGCGTGTAGCCGTAAGTTGTGCGACCGCTTTTAGGTGTAACAGCAAACTCCCTCGATACTTTGATGTTCATCCCGATGCTTACTTTGAAAGCATCCAGCGAAGCGAAATAATTGATAGTAGCGTCCTGTTCAAACAATGCTGTTGCGAAACGCTCATAGTAAGAAGTGGGTATCCAGCGTTCACCTAAATTGAAATCCAGTAGTTCAAATGGAATACGCTCCGGCTGCACCTTTAATATGGCCTCAGCACTTCGTTTATATTGCGGATTCTCAGGAAATTCATTAAACAGACGTTCTGCCTGTCTTAGTTTTTCTACCACATTGCCGCTTAAATATTGATCGGCAGTTTCCCATTCATTGCTGGCAGGATTCATGTATACATGGTTGCCCAGGCGACCGATCACCTCGTTTTCTTCCAACCCCATTGCGGCGCTGATAAACCCTACATCTACCTTGCCTGTATCATTAAGACTGTGTGCCAGCGCTTCAATGGGATCATCGGTAATGAACCGTTCTTTTACATAATGAATAGCGTGAGTAAGAATGTCGGCTTTTACAAACCTTTCGCCATCCCTGCGTTCGAGAGAGGAAAGCGTAATAACACCAAAGGCGGTATCTTCCAGGATGCGCCTGCGATTATCGGAACTATTTAAAAGCCCGTATTCCGCAATGAACTTTTCATAAGTAGTGTTAAGGCTGTCCCTGTCAACATCGGTGATGGTTTCCCCTGATACTTCCTTGCCGGATAATTCGAGATAAGCATCGCGTAATGCGGTGTAATTTTCATAAAAGCGAATATTACCTTGAAGACCGAGAGGCTGGAAAACTGCCTGTTTATATTCTGGATCTGGACTGCCTATAGTTCCGACGCTGCCTATGTGCACCACCAATGTTCCTTCCTGGTAATAAGATTTTAGGCCAATAAAAGGAAGTGGTGTTTTTTGCTCAAAGCGGAAAAAACCTTCCAATGTTTGATCGCCTTCATATTTGAAACTGTGATCAAACTGTTTAAGGTAATTGGAAATACCTGTAAGTTCATGCCCCAATAAGCGGGCATCCATCCAGTTTACAGACAGTTGATTTACTTCCTTGACGTTGGAATAGAGCTTATATAAAAATCGGTTGCTTTTATGCTGTTTTGCTGTAAGCAATACTACATTTTCGTGGCTTGGCTTATCAGTGGTACGGATTGTACCGACAATACGAGCTGTTGTTTTTTGTACGATGGTTTCATCGAGCGAGTTGATATAGGCCATTGCCCGGTTGATTTGTTCTGCCGGTGCGGTATCAAATAACCCTAATTGTACTGACGGAATTTCTGCCTTGCTTTCCGGCATCGGCAGGTAGGTCAGCTTTTTGCCTTCGTTTTCTGAAACTGGTAGGGCGAATGCTTGTGTTTTCGCAAACAGTTCGGTGTTGAAGCGATTTTTTAATTGATGGGTAAGGCTGGCATAAAGGGCATCCCGTATCTGGTTAATATCACCGTCCTGCCATACTACTTCTGAAGCCCTGCCGTATTGGTTTTTTCCGGGCTTACGCACATTGCCCATGACAACATCATGATCATGCGTAGATATGAAGTAGTTATAAGGAAAGCGGCCAAACTCATTCTCCCTCTCACGTACATCATTCAGCCAATCTTCTTCCCAGCTTATCTTTTCCTTTGCTGTATTTTTCTGAACGATCAACAGGTGATTCGGCGCTTCTGTGTTACCTGTATCTTTCATCAGGTTGTCCGGCATTACAGCCAGGCCCACGAAGTTTGCCCGCTCAAACAGGTATTCCCGTGCCGCATGGTTAGAAGAGCTGTTCAAAAAGGCATCCGTCGTAATGAATGCCATAAGGCCGCCTTCGGCCAGTTTATCCAGACCTTTAGCAAAAAAGTAATTGTGAATTTTGCCAGATATTTCCTTGTCAGGAAATGCTTCGTCATATACCGAGAAGTTTCCGAAGGGAATATTGCTTACTACAAGGTCATAGCCGCCATTGTCTCTAACCGGAGCTTCTTCAAATCCCGTGATGTGAGTAGCTGTTTTAATAGGGAGTGTACTGTTAACCGCAGAAAGCACCAATCCGGTAAGCCTGTCTTTTTCGACTGCGGTGATCTGTTCCAGTTCAGGAAAGGCTGTTACAGCCTCGCTTATAAATACCCCGGAACCGGCAGAAGGCTCGTATAACCTTTTAGGCTGTATGCCTTGGGCTTCAAGTACACTATACAATGTTTGGGGTACGACCTCTGGTGTGTAGAAAGCGGTCAGAACGCTATGTCGTAATGAAGCGATAATTTCTTTATAGGCTGCGTCATCATAGTTTTCCCTGAGCAACTCATGTAATTGCGTAATACCCTGGTGGTGCTTCAGGTCTTCTTTGGTAGCCCCATTAGCCTGCCATTCCTCTGGCGTGCCGTAAGGATATAAAACGGCCTTGATGCCGCCAAAACCTGCGTATTTTTTCAGGCTGGCGACATCCTCCGCTGTAAGCGGTCGACCGTTCTGATAATCCAACGCTATTCGGATAGCATCAAGATTATCCTGCAGCTTTTGAGAAACATTGTAAGCCATAACCACACGTTTTCTTTCTTCACTTTTCCTTTTGGCTTAGGAGAGATAGTCATGCACCTGTCCGATGATGGCATATCTCAAATGCCTGTTTGCTTCATTTTCACTGTTAAAATCAAAATCACTGAAGATGCTTTTGCAGGCTTCAATGAGGTTCACTACTTCATAGGTGAGTGTTCCGTTTTCCTTCA
>CALKHN010000020.1 GCA_937991535.1 uncultured Sphingobacteriales bacterium | reverse complement strand
TAGTTTTACAAATATACCATAAATATACGTCATATTATACTTAACTTAACACTAGTATTAAGTCAGGCAAATTATGTCTGTGTGTTGAAACAACACCAGTATATTAAGGTACCCTCACTTTGTTTTTTTCTTTGAGCGTGCCATTTTCAAACAATTCAAACCTGAACCAGCCTGCACGCATGAAATTTGATTTATCCAGCGTAAAAATATGTTCTTTAATATCATTGATCTGGAACAGGATATTGCCACTTTCTTCGTAGAACCGGATTTTAAAATTGTTCAGTCTTCCCGGTGGTAATACAATAGTAATATTTCCATCAGGATTTGTAAAAATAAAACTTGAGGGTTTATAAGTTTCAGGTCTTACCAGATTTATTGTATCCGCTACTAAACCATCGCTTCTTTTTTTGCCGGAAGTTCGGGCGGCAGACTGCAATTGATATGACGCTGATGTTTCATTTGCAACTGCGGCACTTGTTTTAACAGCGTCCATGTTTTTCTGCGCCTTTGGTTGAACAGTTATATTATTATCGGTTCCGCTTTTTTCTTTTTTAGCCACCGGAGGCAGATCTTTATGTGGCTTTTGTGCTGTACTGAACATGTATTTTCCATTGTCGAGCAGAATATACAATTTGTAGAAAGACGAAGTATCCGGGGCATTGTTATCAAGAAATCCATTGGTAACCGATGAAGGATCTGGCAGGGTTAAAATGGTTTTAAAGCCTTTCAAACTATCCGGTGAACGCTGGATACTCAACTGTTTTATTACGGAAAAATCGTTTACCCAGCTCAGAATAACTTTACCATTTCTGTTTACAACTGTAAAATCGGGCAGGGTGTCCTGCGACCGGATAGTATAGCTGTACGAAATAAGCGTAAAGAAAACAATAACCCGGGAAACAATTTTCATAGTAATAATTATATCAAAAGCATTAACCCTTAACGCAACAAAGATAATGCTACACTTATATATTAAAACACTAAAACTCCGTGTGCAAGAGACCGGTTGCCTTGTAAACCCCCGCTGTGAACAGCTAAGATGCGGGAATGGGGCCGGAAAAAATCTTTCCCCATCAGATCAAATATACCATACATCATTTTTGCGGTATAAACAAAATCGAGCGGAATAGTTGATGCATGATAAAACTGGTTCATGCTGGCCGTTAATGCCGGGGTACATTTTGCATATCCCCCAAAATGATAATCATGTACAATGCGAAACCTGTCCGGCAGCGGTATATTTAATAAAGATTGTATCTCATCGTTCAAACTCAGATTATTCTTCATAACGCTTATGCCAGTAACCTTTTGATGAGGATTTGAGGCCTGTATGATGCCGGCTATGGTTGTTCCTGTTCCCACAGCCGAAACAATATGTGTGTAAAGGCTAATATCCGTGATGCGTAATATATCCGCAGCGCCCTGTATGCCCAGTGGACCAAAACCACCTTCGGGTATAATGTATGCTTTACCAAATTGCGCTTCAAATTTTTTGGTATGCACATTTCTTTTTATTGTATCAAATTCATTTCTGGATAAAAAAACAAGCTGCATACCGCACATTTGTGCTTCCTGCAATGTATGCGACCATTGTTTGGGAGATTCTCCCCTGATTACTCCAATAGTATTAAGCCCCTGTATTTTTGCTGCATAAGCAGTGGCCGCAATATGATTAGAATAGGGACCACCGAATGTAAGTAATGTAGCATATCCTTTATTTAGCGCGTCGGCGGTATAATATCGAAGTTTAAACCATTTATTCCCCGAAACCACAGGATGTATTTTATCTAACCGGAGTATATCAAGCTGTATTTTTTTTTGATCAGCGAGGGGATTTTTGATGGTATCCGTTGTAACGGGCTCTGCAGATATAATTTCACCACCATCCATTTGTAAAAGCTAAATCAGCGACAGGAAAAATAAGCGGAAAATGATTTGATTTATCGTTTCACTTATCCATTTTAAACTATTTATCAATAAGGCTTGCCGCAGAAAGATATTCTTTATTTAACCTTGCAATATAATCTACAGAAATTTCTTTGGGGCAAACAGCTTCACACGCTTCCGTCATGGTACATGAACCAAAACCTTCCTTATCCATTTGCTCTACCATGTTGAGCACCCGGCTCTTTTTCTCGGGTGCGCCCTGGGGCAATAAAGCCAGGTGAGCAACTTTAGCCGATACAAAAAGCATGGCTGAACTGTTTTTGCAGGCTGCCACGCAGGCGCCACATCCTATACAGGCCGCGGCTGCAAAAGATTGATCTGCTTTTTCTTTTTCCACCGGAATGGCGTTCCCGTCAACCGCATTACCTGTGTTTACCGAAATATAACCGCCTGCCTGTATGATCCTGTCGAAAGCGTGGCGATCTACGATAAGGTCCTTAATTACGGGAAAAGCATTGGCGCGCCAGGGTTCTACCACAACGGTATCGCCATCTTTAAACGCCCTCATATGCAACTGGCAGGTGGTAGTGCCGTGCCATGGTCCGTGGGGGCGGCCATTGATATACATAGAACACATACCACAAATTCCTTCACGACAATCGTGATCGAAAGCTATGGGCTCCCTGTTTTCTTCAATTAATTTTTCATTAAGTACATCGAACATTTCGAGGAACGACATTTCCGAAGAAATATCCGTTACCTGGTAGGTTTCAAAATGTCCTCTTTCGCTTTTGTTTTTTTGTTTCCACACCTTTAAGGTGAGGTTCATTGTATAATGGTCCATAATTAATTCCCTAATTTGAAAATTTGAAAATTTGAAAATACATAAAGAAATACCCAAATTAATCCTGGAATTTTTCCCTTTGCTGAAGAAATTATTTTAGATAATATCTTTATGATTTCAGTCAAATTATCAATCAGTATGTTGTTAAACCTATAATTTTTGCTTCTTTCACAGAGTGTCAGCCAATATAATGTTTCACTTGCTTCCTTAGCTGCTAATTTCATCTTGTGAATAAAATCAGCTTTACTCTCCGCATTTTGGGCTTCAAAAACATTTGCGCCTATGGATGTCGAGGAACGCAGTAACTGCCTGGCTATCACAAATTTTTTATCTCCTTCCAGTTGCTCACAATATTCGATGATGGATAGTGCAAAATCTATTGTCTTTTCCACTATCACATTGGGTTTATCATTTCTCATTGTCGAAAATTTAAAAGTTAGCAAATTGAATTCATCATCAAAATAACATATTTTCAAATTGCTACACTTTCAAATTTTCAAATTATTACTTATAGTTCCGTTGCGTTGGTTTGGCCAACTCAAATTCAAGTTCTTCTTTATTCAGTTTCCAGTTGTGCTCTCCGTTGTATTCCCAGGCTGCCACATGCAGGAACTGATCATCATGGCGAAGAGCTTCTCCTTCTTCTGTCTGGCTTTCTTCCCTAAAATGACCACCGCAGCTTTCTGCCCTTTCAAGTGCGTCTATACATATCAGTTCACCCAGTTCAATAAAATCTGCCACGCGACTGGCTTTATCCAGTTCAGGGTTCATTTCATTGATATCACCGGGGATTCGCACCTCGTTCCAGAACTCTTTTTTCAGGGATCTTATTTCTTGTATTGCTTCATTCAAATTTTTTGCATTGCGCGACATGCCGCATTTATTCCACATGATCTTTCCCAGGCGCTTATGAAAACTTTCCACCGACTGGTTCCCTTTGATATTCATCAGGCTGCTGATGCGTTCCCTTACAGCGTTTTCTGCTGCCTCAAAAGCTTCATGTGTAGTGGGAATGGGCTTTACAGAGATTTCATCAGCCAGGTAATTGCCGATGGTATAGGGAATAACAAAATAACCATCTGCCAATCCCTGCATTAGGGCAGAAGCACCGAGCCGGTTGGCGCCATGATCGCTGAAATTGCATTCGCCTAAAGCGTATAAGCCTTTTACCGATGTCATAAGTTCGTAGTCAACCCATAGTCCGCCCATTGTATAATGTACTGCAGGGTAGATGCGCATAGGTACTTCATATGGATTTTCGCCAGTAATCTTTTCATACATGTCGAAAAGGTTACCGTACTCTTCTTTTACCACTTCTTTTCCCAATCTTACGAGTGTTTCCATGTCTGGGTTTTCTATTCCATGTTTGCTGGCTTCGGCTCTTCCATATTTATTGATAAGATTATACCTGAAATCCAGATAAACAGCCTGCTTTGTGGTGCCAACCCCGTAACCTGCGTCACATCGTTCTTTGGCAGCACGGGAAGCCACATCGCGTGGTACCAGGTTACCATAGGCGGGGTATCTTCTTTCTAAATAATAGTCTCTTTCCTCTTCCGGAATATCATTGGCTTTACGGGTATCATTTTGTTTTTTAGGAACCCATATGCGGCCATCGTTACGCAGGGATTCCGACATCAATGTTAATTTGCTCTGGTGGTCGCCGGTAACGGGTATACAGGTGGGGTGAATTTGCGTAAAACAGGGATTGGCAAAAAAAGCGCCTTTTTTATGCGCCTTCCAGGCAGCCGTAACATTACACCCCATGGCATTGGTAGACAAATAAAATACATTTCCATATCCGCCGGTACATAACAATACCGAATGACCGAAATGTCTTTCCAATTCGCCAGTAACAAGATTGCGGCAGATAATACCCCTGGCTTTGCCGTCAATTATCACCACATCCAGCATTTCATGACGTGTATACATTGTTACATTTCCCAATGCTACCTGCCGCTCCAGTGCCTGGTAAGCACCTATCAGTAATTGCTGGCCTGTTTGTCCGGCTGCGTAGAATGTTCTTTTTACCTGCACGCCCCCAAAGGAACGGTTATTCAGCAATCCGCTGTATTCCCTTGCAAAAGGTACTCCCTGGGCCACACACTGATCAATAATGTTAACGCTTACTTCCGCCAGCCGGTGTGTATTGGATTCGCGGGAACGGTAATCTCCCCCTTTTATCGTGTCATAAAAAAGACGGAAAACAGAATCGCCGTCATTCTGGTAATTTTTAGCAGCGTTTATACCACCCTGTGCCGCGATGGAATGCGCTCTGCGGGGAGAATCCTGGAAACAAAAGGCTTTTACACGGTATCCTAATTCACCCAGTGAAGCGGCCGCAGAAGCGCCGGCCAAACCCGTTCCTACAACAATGATCTCCAGTTTACGCTTATTGGCAGGGTTTACCAGCTTTACATGACCTTTGTAATTGCTCCATTTATTCTCTAATGGTCCCTCAGGTATTTTTGAATCCAGCATAATTGTAAATACGTTGATGGTTTTACCAGATTGATTCCAGGTTATTGCTAAAAGTAAAGGATCACCACTAATATTTTTTTCCTCATCGCCGCGTCACCTCTCCAATACTTACCACTTATCACTTACTACTTACTACTTATCACTATTTCACCCATCCAAGATATATTGAAACAGGCATCATGGCAAACGTTAGTGGTACTATTACAGAAAACGCCACTCCGGTTGCCTGAACAATACGTACATAGCGTTGATTGTGCAGCCCAAGCGTTCTGAAGGCGCTGTTAAATCCATGCAGTAAATGATACGCTAAGGAAATGCAGGCCAGCACATATAAAATAACTACTGCCAGCGATTGAAATACGATCAGCATTTCGCCATACAGGTTATGATATTCTTTTCCATTGTAGGAGGTAACGCCCAGCTCATGAATATTGCCAATTCCACCCAGCCGGCTTGGCGTCCAGAAATGATAAATATGCATGATCAGGAAAAGCAGGATTAAAGTACCCAATAATCCCATACTGCGGCTGTACCATTTGCTTCCCCGGTTGCCCAGCGGAACCTGGTAGCCTATGCTTCGCCTGCTCCTGTTCTGAGCTTCCAGAATCAATCCCTGCACAACGTGTAAAATAATGCCAATGAATAGCCCAACTTCCAGGATACGAATGATTACAGTTGCTCCCATAAAATGAGCGGCTGTATTAAACATTTTGCCGTCATCTCCTGCCCATATGCAGGCATTAAGGCCAACATGCACCACAAGAAACGCGATGAGGGAAACACCCGTAAGCGCCATTACAAATTTTTTTCCAACGGAAGAAGTGAAGAGTTGTTTCCAGGTCATAGTAATGAAGAGTGGTTAGAAAAAGTAATGCAAAAATAGCATACAAATGCTCATAAAAATCAAGTTATGATATTTTTTATAAATCTATCCGTTTGGAAAGCCGATCGGTTATAAGCTGAAAGAGGTGCTGGGGCTGCACTATACGCCAGTCAAAAACATCTATTAATTCAATATACCGGTTCAGTTTTGCTTTTTTAAAATCATACTGCGACTGCTCAGGCAAATTTAATATCACTATCCATCCTTCTTCCTCGTTGGTTTCCTGGAACCAATCCTCGTAATAGCTGTCGTCACTGCTGTGGAAATTCAATACATTCTCTGCGATTAGAATAAATTTTGTAATCCTTTCGTAAAAAAGCACGTCCGTGACTTCCCTTCGTAAAGTTTGTATATCGTTTTCTATAGCATCGTTCCATTCGCCGATTAATTCAATGATGGCAAACCCATTTTCGTAGTCCGCGTAAAGAATCTTCATATATAAAGTACGCGATCCAAATTCGTCCCATTGGGGATGGATGTAATAATTATATACGGTTTGCGAAAACACAAATTCACTGTACTCCCTTCCTAAAAAAGGAGATCGCGGATCTTCTTCCGATGCGTACAGGTGCCGCCAGTTGTAAAACGGTTCTATATCATGCATAATTCAATACCTCTGTACCACAAATATCGAAAGAATACCCGTAACAAAACAGGGTTTCACATGGTTTTTACAAGGGGTTAATGCTGCAATAAATATTCTTTGAGCAGTGAATAGTCCGATGCTATAACCGTGCTTTGCTTTGGTCGCTGCAGTATGCTTTCGATTGAAGGAGGGATAGCTATTTTTTCTCCGGTTACCGGTTCCACCACGTCGTAGAACTTTACAGGGTGAGCGGTTTCAAGAAAGATACCTTTTTGATGTGGCTGTTGTTCAAGGTAACGTTCCAGGCTAAGGTAAGCAACCGCCCCATGGGGATCAAGCAAATAGCCGGTGTTCTGTTTCACTCTTTTTATGGTGGTTTTGGTTTCGGCATCGGTAATCGTATATCCGGAAAGCTTTTCTTTAAGCCTGATGAAGTGATGATCAAACAATTCAAGCATACGAACAAAATTACTGGGGTCGCCTACATCCATGGCATTGGAAAGCGTGGGCACTGCAGGTTTAACCTGGTATTCGCCGTTGCGCAGAAAGCGGGGCACAACATCATTTGCATTGCAGGCTGCAATAAAATGCGCTGCCGGAAGCCCGGAAACATGTGCGAGCATACCTGCGCAAATATTGCCAAAGTTTCCGCTGGGTACACAAAATACCGGGGGGGTGTCTTTCCGGATCCATTGTTTATACGCAAAGAAATAATAAAATTGCTGCGGCAGCCAGCGGGCTACATTGATAGAGTTGGCGGAGGTGAGCAGTCTTTTTTGAGTGAGTGTTTCATCTGCAAAAGCTTGCTTTACCATTCGCTGGCAGTCGTCGAACGAACCATTTACCTCAAGTGCATGAATATTTTTCCCGAGCGAGGTTAGCTGCTTTTCCTGCACTGAGCTTACTTTACCGGAAGGATAAAGAATAACTACATCTACGCCATCTACTTCATAAAACCCATTGGCCACAGCGCCGCCCGTATCGCCGGAAGTGGCAACCAGTACTGTTATTTTTTCGCTTCTTTCTTTTGCAAAATAGCCAAGGCACCTGCTCATAAACCTGGCGCCAATATCTTTAAAAGCGAGTGTTGGGCCGTGGAACAGTTCCAGAGAGAAAATACGATCGTTTATTTTTACCAGCGGTATTGGAAAATGAATGGTTTCCTCAACTATGCGCAGCAATTGATCGTCGGGTATATCGTTGCCTACGTAAGGCTTTATCACATCAAAGGCAATGGTTTCATTGCTTTTATGCTCAATGTCATCCATCCAGCTTTCCGGTAACCCCGGGATCTTTTCGGGGAAATACAATCCCTTATCCGGCGCCTGCCCTTTTATAGTGGCTTCCTTAAAATTAACTTTAGGTGAGTGTTGGTTCAGACTATAATATTTCATTGTAGTTATTGCCGTGCTTTTTAAACGGCAGTGTTTGTGAAAGGAACTCATAACCAGCGATCAGTTCACCAGTTTAACCCCTTCCATATTTACGGTTGTAACATAAGTGCGAAAGGCGATTCCGGTATTTGTGTATGTTTCCTGCATGGCTTTTTCAACTTCTTTTGCAGTTGTTTCGTCACGGCTGAGCATAAATATCGAGGGTCCCGAACCAGATATGCCGCCACCCAAAGCACCGGCCTCCAAACTCCTGGATTTTACTTCCGCAAAAGCGGGAATAAGGATGCTCCTTACAGGTTCAATCAGCACATCTTCAAGGGAACGGCTGATAAGATCGTAATCACTTTTCATTAATCCTGTAACCAAAGCCGCAATATTGCCCCATTGCTTAATGGCATCTTTCAATAGTATCTGTTTTCTCAGTATCTGTCTGGCATCTTCTGTGCGTACTTCTATTTGCGGGTGAACCAGCGTAACATACAGCGGCGGTGAAGGAACGCTAATCACGTCGAGGGGGTATATGCTGCGGATAAGCGTAACTCCTCCATAAATACAGGGTGCAATATTATCGGCATGCTTAACACCCGATGCCAGTTTTTCACCCAGCATAGCCATCTGCACCAGGTCGGCTTTGGTGAACATATTATCCAGCAAATGATTGGCAGCCATTACTGCACCTGCTGAACTGGCGGCGCTTGAGCCGATGCCACTACCCGGCATTATTTTTTTTTCAATGGTAATATCAAATCCTATTTTACTGTCCAGCCTGTCAATCATTTCCAAAAGCGCAACGCCTGCTACGTTCTTTTGAGGGTCGGTAGGTAATCCATAATCATCAACATTGTGAATAACCACCACAGGTTCTTCAATGAGTTTTACCGTCATCACATCATAAGGATCGTTCAGGGCAAGTCCAAGCACGTCAAATCCGCATACGATATTGGCTACCGTGCCGGGAGCGTGAACGGTTACTGATTTATTCTTTGCCGGCGCTATCGCTTTTAAATGCATGACTGGATTTGAGATTTAAGATTTATGATTTGATATGCCGAATGCTCCATTTCAAATTTAAAATTTGAAATGGAGCATTAATGTATTTAAGACGCCGTTGCTCTTATTATATCTGCAAATACGCCTGAGGCAGTTACCTCTGCACCTGCACCGGCGCCTTTTACCACCAAAGGCTGTACGGGATAGCGTTCTGTGTAAAACAATACTACATTATCTTTCCCATATAAGTGATAGAGGTCGTGCCGGGGAGGGATGTGCTCCAGTCCCACAACAGCTTTCCCCTTTTCAAATTTTGCTACAAATTTAAGTTTGCTGTTTGCTTTTGCTGCATCATTATACAATTTTTTGAAATGAGATTCATGTCTTTCCATCTCTTTATAAAATGCATTTACATCGCCCTGCATACAGCTTTCTGGTAAAAAGCCGTTACAGATGACGTCTTCCATTTCTAATTGCTCTCCCGATTCGCGGGCCAGTATCAGTATTTTGCGCATCACATCTGTGCCGCTCAAATCCAAACGCGGATCAGGCTCTGTATAGCCCTCGTCCTGTGCCTGCTTTACCACTTTGGCGAAACTCACTTCACCATTGTAATGATTAAAAACAAAATTTAATGTGCCACTGAGCACCGCTTCAATGCGGTTGATCTTATCGCCGCTGCGCATCAGATCATTCAATGTGCCAATTACCGGCAATGCAGCGCCTACATTGGTTTCAAACAGATAAAGACAGTTGTATGATCTTGCCAGGTCCTTTAATTTCCGGTAGTAAGCATATGATGACGATGCCGCTACTTTATTGCATGCTACTACAGAAACGCTTTTTTGTAACAGCCTGTCGTAAACTTTTGCCACTGCATCGCTTGCGGTCATATCTGCAAAAATGGCATTGCGGAAGTTTTTCCCGATGATGATATTTACAAAGGCTTCTATATCGGCCGCTTCTCCTCCCTGCAATTTTTCGTGCCACTGGTTAAAATCAATGCCGTTGTCATCTATTATCATCTTCCTGCTGTTGGCCAGGCCTGTAACTTTCACGTTAAGACGCAGGTGTTTTGACAGCCACTCCTGCTGTTGCTGCAATTGCTGCAGTAATTTGCCGCCTACATTGCCTGTGCCGGCAATAAAGAGGTGAATTTGTTTATTGGTCGTTTCAAAAAACTCTTCATGCAGCACATTGATGGCTTTGCGCACATCTTTTGTAGCCACTACGGCAGATATATTACGCTCAGAAGAGCCCTGCGCAATGGCGCGCACATTAATCCCGTTTCTACCCAGCGCACCAAACATCTTGCCGCTTATGCCCGGGTGGCTTTTCATATTTTCTCCAACCAAAGCCACGATAGACAGTTCTGTTTCTACCAGGAGGGGCTGTACTTTTTCAACCAATACCTCATGTTCAAATTCAGTTTCCACTACCGCTTTGGCTTTATGAATAGAGGCGGCTTCAACACCAACACAAATGGAGTGCTCTGAGGAACCCTGTGTAATGATTATAACGTTGATCTGCGCATCTGATAACGCCTCAAACAACCTTCTCGAAAAGCCGGGCACACCCACCATTCCGCTTCCTTCAAGGCTAAAGAGCGCAATATTACTGATGCTCGAAATACCACGTATGGCATTGCCGTTTGCTGAGGCTTTTTGCTCAATTATGGTTCCTGCGGCATCAGGAGCAAAAGTATTTTTTATTACCACGGGGATGGCCTTGCGCAAAACGGGTTGAATGGTTGGCGGGTAAAGCACTTTAGCACCAAAGTGAGAAAGTTCCATCGCTTCCTGGTATGATATGGAAGGGATAACCCTGGCGCCGCTTACCCAGCGGGGGTCGGCAGTCATCATGCCCGATACATCCGTCCATATTTCAAGTGTGGTGGCATCTGTGGCTGCCGCCAGTATAGCGGCTGTATAGTCGGAACCTCCACGCCCCAAAGTAGTCGTTTCATTATTTTCATCAGCGGCAATAAAGCCGGGTACTACTACCAAAGGTTCTTTGCAGGTGGCAATATAATCGGCGATTTGCCGGCGGGTAACCGGCACATTTACCGTGGCATTTCCAAAATTGGCATTTGTCTGTATCAGGGTTCTCGCATCCTTCCATGCAGCAGTTATTCCTGCTGTATTAAAAGCTGCGGCAATGATCTGTGAGGAAGTCAGTTCACCATAGCTTACCATCCGGTCGCGGGTTCTTGCAGAAAACTCACCCAATAAAAAAACACCATTACAAATATCCTCGATGTCGTTGCACAATTTTTTAACCATGCTCAATACGCTGCTTTGCTGCTGAACGGGTATTAATAGTTTTACCGTATCCAGGTGCCTTTGTTCAATGTGCTGCAGCTCTTCTTTATATTGTTCATTGCCCTCGGCTGCCATTAATCCCGAATTAAGCAATGCATCAGTTGTTCCACCTAATGCAGACACTACCATGAGTGTTTTATCTTTTTCTAATCTTTCTTTTACAATGGATATTACTCTTTTAATATTATCGGCGCTTCCTACTGAAGTACCGCCGAATTTCAACACCTGCATATGTTTGTATTTGATAATGATTATTATACCGGTTCCTGTGTCTTTTCAGATGATCGCAGCCCTGTAGCCCAAAGAATGATATGCGTGCAATTTACCCTCAACCGAGGGTTGTCGTTGTGGTAATAATAATGGTACCTGCTGCAGAATGCGCAGCAGCAGAGGGAAATGTATTTGTTTTGTGTTGTACCATTACTGTTTTGAGTTGCCGAAGGTAAAACAGATTTGGACAATAGCAAACAAAAAGCTGCTATTTTTTATACTGCACAACAACCGCTATCAAATGTTGCCAGTAACAAAATGCATTTATGAACAACAATTTGAGGGTTTTGCTTTATAAGTTGCGCAAAATACTGCGATTTTCATTAAAAACATTTAATGTAAAGATCAATTACTTTTTTTTTGACTAATTTCATGGCTTTAAAAGACGATTGCCTGTCAATTAAAAATCTGATGCGCATTGCTGCTTACAGCGGCGAAGCCTGAATTTTTTTACAACTATCCTGACGAATTTAATCATTAAGCACAGTAACTCATGCCAAGCTCATCTTCCGCAGCGTTAACGCAGTTTCAGAACCTTGTAGGCCGTAAGTTCCAGATATACAACAGTCTGTTTACCTCTTTGCCTTTTCACCGTATTGAAAAAACCGGTATCCTGCTTTCGCTTTTGCTGAGCTATTGCGAGGAAGGCTATGCCAATAACCAAAGTCCGCTGCAAATCATTGATGACTTCTTTAGTAAACATACCGGTTATGAAAAAGAAGAAGAGAAGTTAGACCTGTTGTTCCGGTTTGTGCAATACGTGGAGCGGCAGGTTGTATTATTTGATGCGCTTGAAGATGCCGCCTTTACTACCGTTAATGACATGAATGGACCGGGTACACTTAAGGGGCTCCAATCGGAAGTGGCGCAGTTTGACAATGAAAGCCAACTGAAGAAAAAACTGGAAGATTTTAGCATCAGGCTTGTGCTTACTGCGCATCCAACGCAATTTTATCCCGGCGCCGTTTTGGGCATAATTCATGATCTTACAAGGGCTATTGCTGAAAACAATATCAACCAGATCAACATGTACCTGCAGCAATTGGGAAAAACTCCTTTTTTAAAGGAGCAGAAGCCTACGCCTTACGATGAAGCCATCAGTTTAATGTGGTACCTGGAGAATATTTTTTACCAGGCTGCGGGAAGGATCATTTCCATTATGAAAACGAATTTGCCTGAAGTGGTGTCTGCCGACAACCCTATTATCCGTATGGGATTTTGGCCCGGTGGAGACAGGGATGGCAATCCGTACGTTAGAACGGATACCACCTTAAAAGTGGCAGGCGCCTTGCGTGAAAGTATTATGAAATCGTACTATCTTGATGTGCGCCGGTTGAAACGGAGGCTTACATTTAAAGGAGTTGAAGCGCCGCTGCACCAGTTGGAGCTCAAGTTGTATAATAATCTTTTTGTACCGGAGTACAAGAGTGATATTGACAAAGCCGAAATCCTCAACACCCTTTTGCAGATTAAAGAAACACTTATTTACAAGCACAATGGACTGTTTCTCGACCTGATTGAATCGCTGATCAATAAAGTGGAGGTTTTTGGATTGTATTTTGCATCATTAGATGTGAGGCAGGATAGTTCGGTACACACCAGGGTAATTGAGGAGATTGTAAAAAATACAAAAGCGCTTCCGCCTGATTATTTGTCTTTGCCTGAGAAAGATAAAATACAAGCGCTGGTAAAGGTTAACGCTCGGGTTGATGGTGAGGCGCTATCCGATGAAATTCATAAGGATACCCTGAAGGTAATGGCAGCGATTAAAGATATCCAGTCTAATAACGGGATGGAAGGATGCGACCGTTATGTTATAAGCCATGCCGATAGTGCCCTCACTGTTATTGAGGTATATGGATTGCTGCTGATGAGTGGTTGGGAAGCAAGCTCACTGCTGGTTGATATTGTGCCACTTTTTGAAACTGTTGACGATTTGGACAATGCCGCCGGCATTATGAAAGAATTGTATGAACTGCCTGCTTACCGCGAACATTTGCGTTTGCGCAGGAATAAACAAACCATTATGCTGGGCTTTTCCGATGGTACCAAAGACGGGGGTTACCTTATGGCCAACTGGAGCATATACAAGGCTAAGGAAGCGCTTACCCGGGTATCGAGAGCCCACGATATTGATGTAATATTTTTCGACGGCAGGGGCGGACCTCCTGCAAGAGGCGGCGGAAAAACCCATAAGTTTTATGCTTCCCTCGGGAAAAATATCGCCAATGAAGAAATTCAGTTAACCATACAGGGACAAACCGTAAGTTCCAACTTCGGTACTATTGAATCTGCACAGTTTAATATTGAACAACTGATCAATGCAGGTATTTCCAACGACCTTTTCGCTTCCCAGAAAGTGATGCTCCAGGATACTGAAAAGGAACTGATACAGCAGTTGGCCGAAAAGAGCCTTACAGCTTACCTGGAGTTGAAGAACCATCCCAACTTCCTGGAATATCTCGGTCATGCAAGTCCGCTGCGATTTTATGCAGCAACCAATATCGGCAGCCGCCCGGCAAAGAGAGGCGGTTCAGGCAAACTGGTGCTGGAAGATCTGCGTGCCATCCCATTCGTTGGTTCATGGAGCCAGTTAAAGCAAAATGTAACCGGGTATTATGGTGTAGGCACCGCATTTAAAAAAATGGATGAAGAAGGCAGATGGGAAGAGGTTAAAAAGCTATACGAGAAATCTACTTTTATTAAAACGCTGGTCGCCAATTGTGAAATGTCTATGAAAAAAAGCTTTTTTCCCATGACCCGTTTTCTTTCCACTCATCCCATATACGGAGAAATATGGAATAAGATATTTAATGAATATGAGCTTACCAAACAATACGTATTTCGCCTTACCGGCAAAAACGAACTGATGGCGGATTACCCGGTAGAGCAACTGTCCGTTCAAATGAGGGAACGGATTGTACTGCCACTGGTAACCATACAGCAATTTGCGATTACCAAAGTGAGGGAAATGGAAGAAAACGGATCTGAGTCGCCGAATAAGCAAACACTCGAAAAATTGGTGATGCGTTGTGCCTTCGGTATCATCAATGCAGGAAGAAATTCGGCGTGATGAGGGGTATCAGATGAGGTTTCAGGTTCCAGGGCGCAAGTTGCAGGGTAGGATGTTTCCTGATGACGAATGGAGCTTGCGAAATAAATAGGGTCTTGCCTGGTGTCTGTACGAAATCTATGTAGGGTACAGACATTAATCGTAATGAAAACGGCATTGAATGATATATAATAGACGGCTGTAACGATTGCTTGCCCCGTGAAAAAATTTAGTCCCTGAATCCTGTACCCTGAAACTTATACCCTGAGACCTGTAACTCCGTGTCCTCTAAAAGCTGAAAATGGCTGCCAGCACAAACGACCCCGTACTTTTTACTCCTTTCCCGTTATTCTTCATGAATATGGGATCCTCGGCGCTGTCTAAGCGAAATTCCGGGATGATCATGAAATTTTCATGCGGTTTAATATTAAAGGAAAGGGTGGTTTGGAAAATGTCCGAGCCAAAAAGAGGATAAACATCATCATATTCATTCATGTAGGTTATTACACCCTTTTTATCATCGAAATATTCACCCCGAAACGTTAAGCCGAATTTTTCTGTTGGATCAACGTTCAGGTATAATGCAGAACCCCACCAGGAACCCGGGCTACCGCCTTTTGGGTTATAAAACTTTACCGTTCCATCATATCCAAAGCTAAACTTATCCGACACAGTAGCAGTAGCAGTTAATCCAAGCTGATTATTTGCAGCGTTATCCAAATCTTTTCCTCCCGCGTAATTCAAAAAAGCACTGAATTTATCGTAGGTGGCACTGAATTGTCCTAAAATAAATTTTTTGGAAAACCCGGCACTGATACAATCATTTGGATTGGCTATTCCCGCCATTAACCCGAAATGATCACCCAGGACGAAGTCGGCTTTAATTCCGCTATGAGAAAATGGACCATAGGAAAACATATAGCTCATGCTGTAATTGCGGTTTACCTGCGGATCCAGCACTTCATAACCTACATGCGTACCCCATTTACCTATAGTGAATTTTACTTTACCGGAAGGGGAATAACTAATATAGGCTTGTTTGATAGCTGCCATTGCACCCGTTTCGGCGTAGGAAAATTCCTGTGCCCTGCTCCCAAAACCAAGATCTATGGTTGCAGACACTTTTCCAACCGAATAATCTGCTTTAATGGAAGCCATGCCCAGTTCAAAAGAATTTTGCGAATTGGTAAAACTGGTATAATTATTAGTTTCGCTCTGGTCTTTGGCATTGGCAAAATTGTAGCGGTAATAGCCGTCAACAGACCCCGAGAGGGTAAGCTCCCCTTTTTTGTGTGTAGAATCCTGTGAAAAAGCGCTTGAGAATGAGGCCATAAAAATGGCAGGTGTAAGAATTTTTCTTAACATTGCAGTTGATTTTAAGTGTTAAAATGAAAGGGTACTGTTTTAAGCCTGGTCAGAGGTTTTATTAAAACTGTACCTTTTCTTTTTTGAATTTTTCAGTCTTTTGTATTTGGGGTTTAGTCTATCACTTCTTCTTCGTGAATAACTCCATTATTGGTTACCAGCAAAGTTCCCTGCAGGTATTTTTCGTTATGTTGCGTAGCATCCAGTCCAATTTCTTCTTCTTCAGCGGTTACACGAAGCGGTAATATGAAATTGATGAATTTAAAAATGGCATAAGACACAACAAAACTATACCCCGCAGAAATGGCCATTGCTTTTAACTGGGTAAAGAAGAACGCACTGTTGCCATAAAACCATCCATCATTACCGGCGGCATTAACCGCCCTGGTAGCAAATATGCCCGTCATAAGCATACCTACCATTCCACCTATACCATGGCAGGGGAAAACATCGAGGGTGTCATCGAGTTTTGATTTTTGCTTATAGTAGATGGCAATATTGGAGATGATAGCAGCAACAAGACCAATGAAGATGCTTTGTGGTATGGCCACAAAACCCGCAGCAGGCGTAATGGCTACCAAACCTACCACTGCGCCTATACAAAATCCTATTACGGAAGGTTTTTTACCCCTGAGTACGTCAAAAAACATCCAGCCCAACCCACCGGCGGCAGCGGCGGTATTGGTAGTGGCAAATGCAGAAACAGCCAGGGAATTGGCACCTAAAGCAGAACCCGCGTTAAACCCAAACCAGCCGAACCAGAGCAGGCCCGTGCCAATCAAAACATAGGGAATATTAGCCGGTGGAATTTCCCTGTGCTCAATATGTGCTTTTCTGCGCTTTAGTACGAGAGCGCCTGCTAATGCTGCACAACCTGCCGAAATATGTACTACGGTTCCGCCTGCAAAGTCCAGAGCTCCCATTTTAAATAAAAAACCTTCGGGGTGCCAGCTCCAGTGTGCCAAAGGGGCATATACCAATATACTGAACAGGGCTATAAAAAGAATATAGGAAGTAAAACGGATCCTTTCTGCAACGGCGCCTACCACCAATCCCGGAGTAATAATGGCGAACATTAGCTGGAATACAGAAAACAATGTTTTTGGAATCGTAGGAGCGCCAACCCAGGGTTCGCCGGAATTCACGTCCTTAAAAAACAAATGGGTCGAAGGGTTACCGATAAAGCCACCCAGGTCTTCCCCAAAGCAAAGGCTGTATCCCACAAATACCCATAATACACTTACCACTCCGGCAGCTACAACACTTTTCATCATGGTAGAAATCACATTTTTACGATGTACCATTCCTCCATAAAAAAAAGCGAGCCCCGGCGTCATTAAAAAAACAAGTGTAGCGGCTACAATAACCCAGGCAATATCTGCAGCACTGTAAATATCGGTGTCTGCAAAGTCGGAAACGGGTTTAACGAATGTAGCAGCCAAAGCTATGGCTGCCAGCACCAGGAAGGGGGCAATTTGTTTTAGCGTTCTTTTGGCCATTGGGAAAATTTTAAATTAGAAATAATAATTATTTATTAAAATAAAACAAATGTACTGTACAAATAAATATATTTCAATAATTAATTTATATATTATTATTTTTAATTTAAATTAATGGTTAATTGAATATTATCTAAAAAAGTGATTTTGCCTATGATTATAATGTAATATAGCTTTTACTACTTAATTTAATTGTTGCATGTAACAATAAATCAATATTATATTCAAAAATCAGTAAAAATAATATATTATATATAAAAATATATATATTATTACATGTATAAAATTTTAATATATAATAATAATTGGTTTGGTTAAGAAGAAAGCCAGGCGTTAACCTGGCTCGAATTCCATACATCAACCTGAGCTTTCAATGCGTATGAGGTGATCTGTTATAAATTCCTTTTCACTGTTTTTTTATTGCGTTCCTTCGCCGTATTTCCCATTTCTGAGTCTGTAATATATTTAATGGCGGTATTTAAGATTTGATACAGTCAGGAGGGTACATAAGCCTTTCCCCGGGACATTCATTAAATCTCCTTTTTTTGTTTTTCATGCTGTAAATTTATAAACCTTCTAATTTTTATTCTTTTTTGAGAAACAAATTCTTCATACTGATGCTTTCCGGGCTGGGCCTGGCTTTATGTGCAGAAGCACAGCTTAAAGACAATAATATACCTGGTTTTAATGAGAAAAATACCAGTTGGTGGCTGTACGGAGCTATCCTGTTCGTTGCTGCTATGGCAGTTTATTGGGTTATCCATTCCCTGCAGCAAAGGTTAAAAGAAGAAAAAATTATCAGCGCGTTTGCTACTTCTTTGTACGGTCAAAAAACGGTTGAAGATATTTTTTGGAATACTGCTAAAAACTGTGTTGAAAAAATAGGCTTTGTGGATTGTGTGATTTATCAATTGGATGAAACAGGAAATTTATTGCTGCAGAAGGCTGCTTTTGGTCCAAAAAATCCCTGGCGGCGCGAAATCATTAACCGTATAGAAATACCGTTGGGTAAGGGAATTGTGGGTTCGGTTGCACAAACCGGTAATGCCGAGATCATTCATAATACAGCAGCCGACTCCCGGTATATAGTAGACGATGAAAGCAGGTTGTCTGAAATTACAGTGCCGGTATGGGTGGATGGAAAGGTTTTTGGCGTGATAGATTCGGAGCATCCACAAAAAGGTTTTTTTACAGGATACCATTTACGCATGCTTAAAAAAATTTCCGCTATTTGTTCGGAGCGCATAGTGAAATACCTGGCGGAAGACAGGTTGAGGAGCAAAATTGCCCGCGATCTCCACGACGAAATAGGATCAACGCTTACCAGCATTAACATCCTTAGTAAAGTTGCAATGCAAAAAGGGCTCGAGAGCGATAAAGTAGAAGCCTATTTGCAAAAGATAAAGGATAACTCGGGTAATATTATGGAGCGGATGAGCGATATTGTATGGGCCATTAATCCTGTAAATGACAGTTTTGATAAAGTGATATTACGTATGAAGGAGTTTGCAGCCGAGATACTGGAACCTGCGGGTATCAATTATTATTTTAACGAAGAAGGATCGCTGGATAAAACGCAGCTTAATCTTGAACAGCGAAAAGATATTTATCTGGTATTTAAAGAGGCGATCAATAATATCGTAAAATACAGCAATGGAACCGAAGTGAATATTGTTTTGCGAAAGAAAAATGATAATCTTAAAATGATTATTATGGACAATGGCGGAGGTTTTAATGCAGAATGCGAATACCCTGGTAATGGATTAAAAAATATGCAGAGCAGGGCCGCAGCAATGAATGCCACGTTAAACATTGACTCTATAAAAGACACAGGAACTACCATTGCGCTTGAAGTAATCATCACATGATTAGGGTATGTGCCACTATAATAAAGATGAGTAAGTTGCAACCCGGGCGAATCATTTATGTAGTAAAACACTTTAAAGGATATTATTTTTTGCAGGCATAACGCATGAATGTTAACCACCAAAAGTAGAAGAATGAAACACTAATTACATATGCCAGTAAGTATTGTTATATATGAAGATAATGCAACGCTTCGTGAAAGTTTAAGCAACCTGCTTGCGCTCACCGGCGAATACAGCATTTTGGCCAGCTACCCGGATTGTTTAAAAGTAACAGAGGATATAAAGGTTATGAAACCCGATGTGATATTAATGGACATTGATATGCCGGGTATCAATGGTATTGAAGCGGTTAAAAAAATACGGGCAATCAATACCTCCGTGCAGATTATAATGCTCACTGTTTTTGATGATAACAACCACGTGTTTGATGCCATGTATGCTGGCGCTAATGGCTACCTCCTGAAAAAGTATGTATCCGATAAACTTATTCATTCCATAAGGGAGGTACTGGAGGGCGGAGCTCCTATGAGCCCGTCTATTGCACGAATGATTATCTCCAGTATGCAGGAAAGCATAAAAACGCCCGCCAAAGACTACCTCCTTACCAACAGAGAAAAAGAAATATTATATCTGCTTTCTAAAGGAAACAGTTTTAAGCTGATTGCCGCAGAGTTATTCATTAGTCTCGACACCGTTCGTACCCATATTAAACATATTTACGACAAATTGCATGTTCGCTCCCAGGGTGAAGCCATCAGCAAGGCTATTAATGAGCGGCTCGTATAAAAGGTTGCAGGCCCCGGGTATCAGGTGTCCGTTAACTCCTCCAAAAATTCGGGTCATAAACTTTTTTATATGAATTGTATTGCCTCAAATTTCAACATTCCGTCCAATTATTATTATCATTGTGCTATCTTTAATTTAACCTGGCACTAACAATTTGCCATGGTAAATTGCAGTATAAAGTAGTGCTGCACTTATAACGGAAATACTCATGTTGTTTTATAAAAAGCTTTTCCGAACATTATTGTCCGGTCTTTTGTTGTTGCCCTCAGCCGGTTACCTGTTTGCCCAGGATAAAGCGGAGCAGGCCCTGCAAACACTTTCAGAAAAATATCCGCAGGAAAAAGTTTATCTCCTGTATAATAAAGAAAATTATGTAGCCGGAGAAAATATGTGGTTTAGCGCGTACGTGTTTGAAGGATACAATCGTTCTGCTATTTCCACCAGTCTTACCCTTGAACTGTACAATAGCAAAAAAACAATGATCAGCAGGAAGAGCATCCCGCTTTTTGACGGAGAAGGACAGGGCAGTTTTGCACTCCCGGATTCTCTGCCCGAGGGACTGTATTACGTTAGGGGTTACACGCAGTGGATGCTCAACTTCGATGAGGCTTTTCAATATATGCATTCCTTTGCCTTATATAATGCAGCTTCACCGCAAAAACTGGTACCTGATTCTCTGGCGGCATGGAATGCAGCGGTTTTCCCGGAAGGGGGCACTTTTATTGAAGGACTTAACAACAAGGTTGCAGTAAGGCTTTCATCGCCGGGTATATTGCCCGAAAACTGGAGCGGTTATGTTGTTGATGCTGCCAAACCATCGGAGAAAATTGCCAGTTTTACAGCTCTCGACAGGAATGTGGCCGTTTTTAGCCTGGCGCCTGAAAAGAACAAAAAATACCAGGTGCTGGTGCAGGACAAAAAAGGAAAGAAGCAAACCATCACCTTACCGGCAGCCGAAGCCTCCGGGGTAAGCATAAAGGTAAACAGCACCAATACTGCTGTATTCTATTCCCTGCAATTTAAAAATCTGCCTGCAGATGCCAAAGGATACAAGATCATCGGCACCATGAACAATATTTTAGTCTATAAAGCCAATATCAATAAAATTACGCCCGAAATAGCGAGTTCTATTCCGGCAGATAAGCTGATCAACGGCATATTGCGCTTAACGGTGTTCGACGGATCGGAAAAAGTGGTGGCAGAAAGGTTATGCTTTGTTCAGCCCGGGGAACTTCGCGTTGGCCGCCCGTCCTTTCCACCACTGTACCTGAGTAATACCCCCCGTGGCGTTAATGGATTCGATTTAATGGCTGATTCCAGCTACCTGAAATATACAGTGCTTGTAATGGATGGCGGTGTAAATGATTATTTAAGCAACAATAATATTTTAACCAGTTTGTGGCTTACATCCGATTTTACCACACGCATTGACGCGCCGGGGCACTACTTTGATGCCGATGCCGATCCTATGGCTTTGGATGCACTGCTGATTTCTGAAAAATGGAAACGTTTCGACTGGACTGAGGTGACGGCGGGGAAATTTCCGGAGATCCGCTTTACTCCAGAACCTTATATTTCTTACAAAGGAACGGTTTACGGCGGAGGGGGAATTGTAGCCAATGAAACGGTAAACCTCATTTTCTATTTTGCTGATTCTACTACACAACTCAATCAGGTAACTACCGATTCAAAAGGGGTGTTTGAACTGAAAAACCTGATCTTTGAAGAACCGCTGAAAGTATATTACCAGGTCAACAATAAAAAAGTAGCGCCGCGGGATGTTACGGTAACATTTGAATCGCTGAATAAAGTTGTTCCTTATAAAGATCCATTGCCGCCGGGCGGCTATATGCTGGTTAAAAGACCACCCAATGATAAACTTCCGGCGGATATAGCAAGGGCTGTAATTAACCGCAATAATCAGAAAGAAGCAAATGAAAGGGTTAAAACGCTGGAAGAAGTAAAGGTGGTGGCACAGCGCAAAAGCAATAAGCAGAAATTAAATGAGCAATTGAGCTCCGGAATGTTCAGGAGCATGAATGAAGATGTATTTGACCTGGTAAATGAAAACCAGGAAGCCATGTCGTATCAGAACATACTCCAGTGGTTGCAGGGCCGGGTAGCCGGGTTGCAGATACAAATGCAGGGTGGCGATTACATCCCTATTATCAGGGGCAGCCGTGTGCAGTTGTATCTTGATGAAATGCCGGTTGATCCTTCCGCTATCAGCGGCATGTCGGTGAGTAACATTGCAATGGTAAAAGTGATCAAGAGTGGCTTTGTAGGTGGTATTGGCGGTGGTGGCGGAGGCGCGGTAGCCATTTATACCCGCAGGGGGGATACGCAGGCCGCAAATGCCCAAAAGCCCCCTTCTTTAAACAACAGTGTTTTAGCGGGCTACGATAAAGTGTTGCCTTTTTATAAGCCTGATTATAACGACGCAACGTATAAACGTATAGCAAAAGACAGCCGTGATGAGCTATATTGGAATCCCGCGGTATTGCCCGAAGGTAATAAGCCTGTACAGATCCGTTTTTTTAATAATGATGATGCAAAAAGCATAAGAGTTGTGATCATTGGGTTTTCAAAAGATGAGGATATACCTTTGTTTTATAACGAAATATTTAAATTGTAATGCAAACGCTGGTTCCCGCGTTATTCAGGTCGTCTTCACCCGGGGGTCAACAATGCTGTACAGCACATCCGAAAGGATATTGATAACAACAAAGAGTGTGGCAGTTACCAGTACACTGCCCATCACTACCGGGAAATCAAGTTTGTCCAGCGCATCCACCGTTATTTTGCCAATTCCTTTCCACCCAAATATATACTCTACAAAAAATGCGCCTGCCAGCAATTCTGCAAACCAGCCTGTAACCGCGGTAAGTACAGGGTTCAGGGCATTGCGCAAGGCATGCTTAAATATTACTTTACGCCTGCTTAATCCTTTGGCGTAGGCTGTGCGTATATAATCCTGGTTCAAAACATCCAGCATAGCACTGCGGGTAAGCTGCGTTATAATGGCCAGCGGGCGGATACCTAAAGTAAGAGCGGGCAGGATAAGATTTTTAATGACAATATACTTTTCACCGGTATAATCATCATATTCGAAGTAGCTGCCGGTAAGGTTAAGCCCTGTATATGGGCCCAATACAACAGCAAAAAAATAGGCGATAAGAATACCCATAAAAAAGGAAGGAGCCGAAATGCCCAGCACACTCGTAAAAACAGCGGAAGTATCCATCCATGTATTTTGTTTAACAGCGGCCAACACACCCAGGGCAATGCCTGTAATGGTGGCAAACAGCATTGCCGCTACAGCCAGCAGCAAAGTGCCCGGCAAGGCTTCCATCAGTATATTCAGCACATCTCTTTTGGTTTGATAGGAGTGACGCAGGTAAGGCAACTTTATAGCGAAACTGATCTTTTCATTCCCGATAAATAATCCTTTCAGTTTCTTTTGTTCAATTTCCTGTGCTGAATGAACGCTCACCGGTGAAATATCTTTTACATAATATACAAACTGTTTCCATTTGGGCTGGTCGAGATACAGTTCTTTGCGTATGTTTTGAATGGTAGCGCTGTCGCCGGTTTGTCCCAGTACCAGTCGCGCCGGATCGCCAAAGCCCTGGAACAAAAAAAATACAATGCATACTACACCTGCCAGTACAAGCAGCGCATAAAAGATCTTCCTGGTGAGGTATCGTATCAATAGCTGATATTTAATTCGCCGAAGCCTGTATTTCTTCCGCAGCATCATCCCAGTCGGCATAGCTCCATTTGCTGATGATCGTTCCGTTCTTCAGCAGGTACAATGTTGGATTGGCACGGGCGGCTGTTTTAATGGGTACCACATCGCACTTTAAAAAGCTTACTCCTGGTATAGCGTTAAAATAAGCACTGATTCCAGGTGCGTCATTGGTAACCACAAAAAGGTTTATTTTTTGTTGTTGCAATACGGGATACAATAATTCCAGGTTTTGCTCCCATTCGCCCTTTCCGGGATCATCTTTAATAAAGAGGAATGCATTGTAACCCGGGTCACTCAGCACCTGCATGGTGGTATCGTTCTCCTGCAAGGTAGTGAGTACAAAATCTTTGATAGCGGGTTCAGCATTTCCTTTGCGGATCAGCTTGTCATATCGTTTTACAAAATGGTAAATGGAATCATCAAAATCATCCGGGAAATTATCTGAAGTAAATTCCACTGTTTTGCCATCCTTTTCATATACAAAACCAATTACCGTACTATCGGGTATTGCGCCAGGTGGTATCTTCATCTTTTCAGGAATATTATTCCCTTTTTTGAAAGGCAAACAATCGGCAACGGGCAAATGTTTTAATACGTACCATTGGAACCATAGGCTGAAGATCACAGACAGCAGGACGATACATGCGCTGCTGAATGACGATAATACCGGCTTTATTTTATTGCGCCATGTAAAAATGAGCAGGATCAGCAGCAGCAGTACAATATCTTTTATGAACGATACTTTTGGCGTAATCGGAATACAATCGCCAAAGCAGCCACAGCTTCTGAATTTACCTGAGAGGTAAGCATAACCCGTTAAAAAAGTAAAGAAAATAATCAGTATCAATAAAAGCCAGCTAAACAAGCGCATCTTCCAGCCCACCAGTACCGCCACACCGGCTACTATTTCAAAAGTGATCATAATGACCGAAAAAGTCAGTGCATAATCATTCATGGCATGCATAAGCCCGGGCGCCCAGCCCGACTGTGCCCATACCTCAAAGAACTCCTGCATTTTATAGGCCAGGCCCAGGGGGTCATTGGCTTTTACCAGCCCCGAAAAAATAAAAAGAACACCAACAATGTACCTGGAAATGGTTATGATAGATTTCATACGCAACAGGCTAAGGATATGGATGATTATATTGTTAGAGGCTAAACTACATAATAATTTGAAGACTTACTTCACCAAAGCGATAGAAATAGTTGTGATGCCGGCATTTCCTGCTGATGCTATCGGGCGGTAAGGAAAACAAAAAAATAATAAAAGTATTTAAATACTTTTATTGATAACCTGATTATCTTTACAATTCAAATGACAGTTTATGGAAATGAAAGAAATACACCGTAGCGACCGGTACAAGGTATTGAGCGTTACCCTGAAGGTGGGAGAGCAGATGCCACTGCATGAAGCGAGTTCGGATGCTTTTGTGATCCTCAAAAAAGGAAAAGGCAGGGTAAGCTTTGCCGACCGGCAGGTGGAATTGTGTGCGGGTGAAACGCTGCTGATTAGGGCGCATGATCAGCATAGAATGGAAGTTTTAGAGGATTTTTCTTCCTGTATTATCCTGGACAGCGATGCCCGGATTGAATTTGCCCGATAATAACTTTACACTGCAAGGGGCGTTTTCCGGAAAGAAACGAGGTGGCAACAGGCAATGCATCTGTACCTTTTATACCCGCTTTTTCGCAACGGCCGCCTCCAGCAATATGTAGTAGCCGTAGTTTATTCTTATAGCACCGGCTCGTCAACCGCATTGCTTTTCACAGATGCAATGCCATTATCCCGGCTGGCCTCACTTTCATACCTCTGGCTTTTCCAGTAAGCTAACCGTTTGTTGCTTTCAGGTTAAAATAAAATTTTCCACTCGATACCGTTAGTTTGTCATAACATGCATCGTCACCTGCATTTTTCTTAACAGAATCAATGCCGTTTTGCCGGGCCGCGGGGGTGGTATATCCTTCACTGCTCAGGATCACCTGATCATTACCTGCCGCCAGGTTGAAATAATACTGTCCGTTATTACCGGTTTTCGTTACAAATTTTCCCATGATTATATATTTTAATTAAATTCAATATATTTTTTTTACGCTTATATTACAAGAAGTTGCTACAGTGGAAACTGGTGATAATTGTCATTTTCTCTTCGTGTTCGCATAATATGCATCTATTTATCGTTTATCACTAGTTTACATTTGCAACTGCAGTGTTTAAAATCATCCTTATGAAATACTTTCGTGTTTTTTTAGCAGTGTTAATTTCCGTGTCCATTCTTTCCACTGGCTGTTCCAGAAAATGGCATCCCTCAAAGAAGGTATATAAGGTAAAACCATTACCCCCCGGCCACGCGAAAAAGATCACCGGCTCAAAATCTGCAAAGCCGTATGCACCGGGGCAACAGAAAAAGATAAATAAAAAAAAGGGTAACGGCAGATCTCGTAGCTAAGCTTTTGTTAGCATGTCTCTTTTTCCTCCACAGCATATCTTTAACAGCACGTCAGCCGGCACTTTCGTACTTTTGCGGCTATGCAAAATAAATCGTATTTCCTGCCCAACATACTTTCCCGCTTGAATATTGATGGGCTCAATGAAATGCAAACAGCTTCCATTGCGGCCAATGAACAGCACAATAATGTGGTATTGCTTTCGGCAACGGGATCGGGAAAGACACTGGCTTTTTTATTGCCCATACTGGATCTGCTTGATCCGGAAAATAAAAAAACACAGGCCCTTATTGTAGTGCCGTCCCGCGAACTGGCCATGCAGATAGAAAAAGTATTTAAGTCGCTTGGAACCTGGTATAAGGTTACCTGCTGCTATGGCGGTCACCTGCGTGAAACAGAGGAAAACAATTTGCAGCAGCCCCCGGCATTGCTCATTGGCACACCAGGAAGGCTGGCGGATCATATCCGGCGTGGAAATATAACTACGGATACGATTGAAACCCTGGTGCTGGATGAATTTGATAAATCGCTGGAATCGGGTTTCCATGAAGAAGTGGCTTTTATCATCGGTTCCCTGCCGGCATTGAAAAAAAGAATACTTACTTCCGCTACAGAAGCTGTTGAAATTCCTGAATTTATCGGATTAAAAGATCCGGTAAAATTGAATTTCCTGTCCGGCGCCGATGAAGTGCCTGAGGGTCTGGCAATAAAAATAGTGCAGAGCGATGAAAAGGATAAATTAGAAACGCTTTTTAAGCTGATCTGTTATTTGGGCAACCGTTCTGCTGTTGTGTTCTGTAATCATCGTGAATCGGTGGAGCGCACCAGTGAATACCTGACGCAGCAAACCATCACCAATGTGTTTTATCACGGCGCTATGGAGCAGCAGGAAAGGGACAGCGCTTTATGCAAATTCAGGAATGGTACTTCTAATATATTGGTAACAACCGACCTGGCCTCGCGGGGGCTGGATATTCCCAATATTCGTTATATCATTCATTTTCACCTGCCGCAAACGGAGGAGATTTTTATTCACCGCAATGGAAGAACCGCGAGGATGGATGCCAGCGGCACCGCTATACTTATTCTGTCGCCCGAAGAAAAGCGCCCTGCCTATATTGCACAGGATACTGAAAAAATTATTTTACCGGAAACCAGTGTACTGCCTGAAAAGCCCAAATGGTCAACGTTGTTTATAGCCGCGGGAAAAAAAGACAAAGTGAATAAAATTGATATTGTTGGTTTTTTGGGCAACAAGGCGAAATTGAAAAAAGAAGATATTGGCCTGATAGAAGTAAAAGATTTTTTTTCTTTTGCCGCCGTGCGAAAAGCAAAGATGGGGGAAGCGCTGCGGTTGATCAAAGGCCAGAAGATCAAGAATAAAAAGGTGAAGATTGATATTGCGAAGTAGAAAGTAATCTCAGGTTTACTTTATGCAATATGCCTGCCGGGTGAAGATATGTCGGCATGATTGGGATGCCATACACTGCTGAATTCTCCCAGTATAGAAAAAGCATTTTGAAAATAGAGCTTATGCAGTTTCAGCAGGTCAATATCTTCCTGCTTTACTTTGCGGTGCATGGGATGCATGGTGCCGCCCCGGCTGCTGTCGCCTGCCGCTGCATCGGGATTGTATTGAAACAGGGGATCTACCAGAGTACCCCTTGGATACATGATGCCCGGCACTCCTTTGCCACGCAGGTCGAGCCATGCGGGATGGCCCAGTCCAATCGTATGACCATATTCATGTGCAGCGGTAGTTGATCCTTTGTACAGGTTATCCAATTTAAAATAGCCGCTGTTGCACCCCAGTCCGTCTACAAATGAAATATTACCCGCGGCAAAGGGTTCAATGCGGAAATAGTTATTTTGCGGGTTGGTATTTTCAAATATTTCTTCGGGGATGAGCTGTGGCTTGCAGGTGGCAGAAATACGGAATACAATACGCAGTGTATTTCTTTTTAAGATAACAGTAGCCTGTGGTTCATTCCACATGGTTTCTATTTCATCGCGTATATTTTCTGTAACAGCCGGATCGGCTGCAGTTCCATATGTTATAATGTTGGACCGGATAACCAGTTGCCCGTCTTGTATCTCCGCTGTTCCCATAGATTTGAATGTAGAAAATATTTTAGAAACCTGGAAAACAAATCCGAAATCCGGAGATGCGGTCGGTACCCGCCGCGGCGGATCAGACCGCATCTGAACGCAAAGCCCGGGGAAACAAATAGTAAAAACCACAGATGGTTCGTGCCTCACCATGACAATACAAAAGCGTGCAGATGGTTCGTGCCTCACCATGACAATACAAAAGC
>CALKHN010000019.1 GCA_937991535.1 uncultured Sphingobacteriales bacterium | reverse complement strand
ATTCAACCTTCAATTTACACTTTTACAGGACCCTTTCTTATACATGAGACCTCTCACTTCTCACCTCTTTCTTCCCTGCTATTCCGGTTCAAACCCAAGCATAAAGGTAAACCGCGTTGCATCTTTAAATGAAGCGCCCGGAACCGATAACCTGTCGAGCCCTAAGCCATAATCAAATCCAAGCAAACCAAACATTGGTAAAAAGAACCTGGCTCCCAAACCAACCGACCTGCGAAGCTGGAATGGATTCCATTTTTTGAAATCATACCAGCCGTTCGCTGCTTCAAAAAAGGCCAAACCGTAAATGGTACTGCTGGGGTTTGTTGAAAAAGGATAGCGCAGTTCCATAGTATACTTATTAAAAATAGTAAAGAATTTGTTAGTAGACTGCTGATCCGGGTTGATCGTGGGATCAGAATTATCATATACCGGGTAACCTCTGTGCGCTATGATATCGTAGCCAAGTATCCCAAAATTATTGGTTAGCCCCGCATCCCCTACCTGAAATCGTTCAAACGGAGAAATTTCAAGGTCTTTATTATACCTTCCAATGAAGCCGTATTTGGCAGCCACTTTTAACACAAACTGGCGGTTCTTTTCTTCACCTGCAGGTTTACCCAGGGGTACATACCATTCACCGTTTACCCGCCATTTATGATATTCTACTAATCTGTATTTGTCTTCCGACTTAATAGACTCTGTGCTTTTAAAGGCCGAATAAGGAGGCGTAAACGCGCCACTGATCATAAAGCTGGAGCCACCTGTTGGAAAGATAGGCTGATTGACCGACGATCTTGCGAGGGTAAGCTTCAGGTTAAGGATATTAGATGTAGCGTCTGATAACCCCTGGAAAAATCCGGGATAGTTTTTCAATTTATACTGTGTAAAGTTCAACGCGTATATAAGTGTAAAATAATCATCCGGCCACTTTAATTGTTTGCCCAACGATATCGTTGCCCCCATAGCTTTCAGGTAGGATGAATCGGCCCTGGCATTGGTGTACCTGCCGGTATAGGGATCGTACGCATTGGCGTACTTGGAGCTATACAAACTTACCGTAAATGAATTGCGCTTTTTCCCTCCCAGCCAGGGTTCAGTAAATGAAAAATTAGTAGAACGGAAATATCGTCCGTTACTCTGGAAACGAAGACTAAGCTTTTGACCATCGCCCGATGGAAGCGGGCTCCATGCTGATCTTTTAAATATATTGCGCAATGAGAAATTATTGAACACCACGCCCACAGTGCCGGTTAACCCTATACCACCGCCCCAGCCTGCGCTTAGTTCCAACTGGTCGGATGATTTTTCTTCAACGGTATAATTGATATCCACAGTTCCGTCGTCAGGATTGGGAACAGGATTGATACCGATTTTTTCCTGGTTAAAATAGCCGAGGTTGGCTATTTCACGCTGGGAGCGGATGAGTTCCTGACGGCTGAACTTTTCGCCGGGAAGGGTTCTCAGTTCCCTGCGTATTACATGTTCCTTGGTTTTGTCGTTACCCGCAATGGTTACCCGTTTTATGGTAGCCTGCGGACCTTCAGTGATGCGGATTTCGTGATCAATGGTATCGTTGTATACCGAAGTTTCAACAGGATCAACGCGGAAGAAAAGATAGCCGTTATCTGCGTACAAAGCACTTATATCGCCACCTTCCTGCGTAAGTTCCTTACCAACTCTTTTGTTCAGCGTTTCTAAGTTATATACATCACCCTTTTTGATGCCCAGTATTATATTTAATACCGAATCAGAATATTTTGTATTCCCTCTCCAGGCGATATCACCAAAATAATACTTATGCCCTTCATCTACTTTAATGGCAATGTTGAGGTTTCCTTTATCATTATAATATACAGTATCTTTTTCAATAACGGCATCACGGTAGCCCTGGGCGTTATAATAGGCAATAATATTTCGTTTGTCCTCAGCGTATTTCTTTTCATTAAACTTGGCTGAACTAAATATTTTGAAACGGAAATAGGGATCTAAATAATCCAGCGTTTTGGTTGGAGAGAGAAAGCCGAAATTCTTTACATACTCTTTAAATGAAATAGTTTCCTTTTCACCGTAAGGGCTGGTATTTTTATCGGCAAACAAGCTAAACCTGCTTTTTTCCTTTGTGCCTTTTAATTGCTTTTTAAGCTTTAGTTCACTTATCTTTTCATTTCCAAAAATCATTACATCGTTAACCCTCACCTTGCCTCCTTTTTCAACAATAAAAACCAGGTCTACTCCATTGGTATAGGCCGTGTCGGGCCGTTCCTGCACTGTTATTTGGGCGCCCTGGAAGCCTTTCTCGGTATAAAATTTCTGAATGGCTTCGATGGCATTTTGTTTGCGGGCCTCCGTTACCACCTGGCTGGCGGAAATACCCACTTTCTCTTTCAATTCTGTGGCTTCCGATTTTTTTATACCCCTGAAGATAAGTTTGGATAACCGCGGCCGTTCCACTGCCGCAATCTCTACCCATATTTTATCGCCTTCAACTTTAGTAATATAAATTTCAATATCTGCAAACAGATTTTGCCCCCATAATTTTTCTATCGCTTTGGCAAAATTATCACCACCGGGAATTCTCACCTCATCTCCAACATTCAGTCCGGAAATAGAGGTAACAAGGTTTGGATCAAAATACTGGGTTCCCGTTACTTTAATTTCAGCAATAGAATATCTTTTTGGAATAGATTGATTGAACAGCCCTAACAGAACAGGATCCGCAGAAGTAGTTGGCAGTGTATCGCTTACCTGTGCGTTAGTTTTGGTTGAGATAAAACTTAATCCAAGTAAAATCGTAAAAATCTTGCAGATTCTTTGCATCCGTTTTATAAGTTTCGCCCGGCAAATTAACGGGATTAATTAAAATGGTTTGTTAAAAGAATAATGGTTTAATTTTATCTAATGCATATCTGTAGCGGATTCCCGTTGAATCTGTTCCCCCGTTTTTCCAAATCGTCTTTGTCTTTGCTGAAAGTTCACGATAGCCTCATACAAATGTTCTTTTCCAAAATCGGGCCACCGGGTGTCGGTAAAATACAACTCTGCATAAGCCAACTGGTATAATAAAAAATTACTAATCCGGTATTCCCCACTGGTTCTGATCATTAGTTCGGGATCAGGAAAAGCACTGGTAACAAGATAGTGGCGGAGCGTATCCTGGTTAATCTGGTCAGGCATTATTTTACCGGACTTAACGTCTGCCGCAATCCCTTGTACTGCCTGTACCAACTCCCAGCGGGAACTATAGCTTAAGGCAATAATCAAAGTTAAGCCGCTGTTTGCTTTGGTAAGGTCAACAGCTTCCTGTAATGACTGGCGGGCATAATCAGGGAGCATTTCAATATTACCAATTATTTGCAGCTTAATATTGTTTTTATTTAAAGTGGATACTTCCTGGCGAATGGTTTGTGCCAGCAATTCCATTAGTCCGGTTACCTCAGTTTCCGGACGGTCCCAGTTTTCGGTACTAAAAGCATACAATGTAAGATATTCAATTCCCAGTTCTGCGCAACCCTCTACAATATTGCGTACACTTTCAACTCCATGATAGTGCCCAAAAAGGCGGTCTTCTCCTTTCTCCTGCGCCCATCTTCCATTACCATCCATGATGATAGCGATATGTAACGGGAGCTGGTTCTTATCAATTTTATCCAATTGCGACACACAAATACAATTTAAAAAAGTCAGACGCGGTCTGACTTCGGCGCAAAGATATAAATATTATATATAGAGCGATAATTTAGTTGAATGGGTAGAACCGGTGAACGGCACGGGTTACTTTTGATTTCTGGCTTGAATGGTGACTGGCTGCAATGTGGGTGAGGATGAAGCAGGTTCTGGCAGCATCAGCAATTTGTCCTGTGCTGATCAACGTGCCATAGTTACGGAGCAGTTAAAAAAGACCGCCCTATATCCCTAACATCCTTTTTACATTTCCAGCCCTCAACAGATCCTTTATCTTCTCACCGGCTTCATTTTCGCCCAAAGATTCAATACGTAATAAACCGGAAAAATAATCCAGTATCGGGGAATGCGTGCCAAAGCAGAATTTGTCTGTCCCGAACCTTTTGAACAGATCTGTCCAGTCTGTTATATTCCTGCCTGAGGTATCCATTAATACATCCGCTTTTTTGAAAAGTGCGGTATCCTCCTTACTTAAGGCTGTACTGTTGGCCACATTCACAATCATATATTTTGCATCAGGCACAGCCCATAGTATCGGTACAATATCTTTTAATGACCATTCTTTATCAATATCCATCCATGAACTGGCATAGCTGTCCACCATTCTTAATGTGAACACTACAGGAAGCCCTTTGTCGCGGCACATCTTTACAAGCTCTACACAAAAAGGGTTAGTGATATCATAATTATGATATTGAGGATACAAACGTATTCCTTTAATAGCAGCGTCAGAACTGCATATTTTAAAGTCATCACGCCAGCCGCCATAGATTGGGTTGATGACTGCAAAGGGAATAAACCTGTCCTGATAAGCTCTTTTATTGCGGATGGCCGCAAGAAGCTCCTCATTGGCATGTTGTGTATTCTTATAAAAAATACCATTGAGATTGCTTACTACAGACCGGTCTGTACCAAACGCTTTCATTCTGCCTGAAAGTGCCTCAAGAGTATTATATTCAAACCGCCTGAATGGCCAGTGTCCGATATATGCATTACTGTCAATTAACATGGTTTCCTGATTTTTTCAGTATGCTATTGTAATTTTCAAAAAAGATCTTTCTGCGTTGCGCATCGGTCAGCTTTGCAGAAAACATATGACCTACACCCTGGTAAAAGCTATTGTCGCAGCCAAAAAGCAACCTGTCTTCACCAATATATCTCATCGCAAAATTGATCATATTGTCCGCATTATTACTTCCTGAAACATCCACGTAAACATTTAGGGAGTCCTTTAGTGTCTTGCAGGCATATTCCCAGTCAATACCTCCGCCAATATGAGCATACTGGAACATGGCCTCAGGATATCTTTTGGCAATGTCAGCAAAATCTTCAGGTAAAGAGCTTGTTTTGGGCTCGGCCGAATGCCAGGTTACACGGGAATAACCCACAACGGAATGTTGCATTATGAGCATCTTTAAATCAATAAGTTTCTCTATGATAGGATAATACAAAGGATCATTGATCTTTACCTGGCGGTATAGCTCTCCTGCCCCCACCATACCGGCATCTATACAACGGTCTATCTCCTCCAGGGATTCTTTCTGATAGTTTGCATTAAAAACCACTGTTCCCGTAAAGCGATCGGGATGTTGCTTCATGCATTTAATTACAAAATCATTATTCTTCCTGAAATTTTCGGGGGTCGCTTCAGAAACAGTGGATATCGGTCTTGAGATCATCAGCTTGCTGATTCCCAATTTATCGGCATAATATATTACTTTGTCTGTATAAGTTCTATCGCCGATATGAACATGAGCATGGCTGTCTATCTTCGGGTATTTCATCACTTCCTTCATCAGACCTTCTTTCGGGATTAGCGCATCGGGGATCAGCGACCTTTCTTTAAAAGCAGATCCCATATGACTATTACCCAGCAACAATCCCGCAGCCGAAGCAGCGGTGTTGGATACAAACTTGCGACGATTAATCTTTAACATACACTTATCCCCGGGAGGTGAAGAACAGGAGCCGGGAAAACTGTTTCGTGCACCTATGTTTATCCTATAGTTTGGCACTGCAGTTCCGCCAGCTACCCATATTTTATACCAGAATACAACTACTGATGCTCAATTATATCCTTCATTTTGGGTTAAAACCCCCGGATTAGCAAGTTGAATCTGCTCATTAGGAATCGGAAAAACGCTATTATAAGGTTTTGCATGCAAAGGAATAATCACCTGATTATCCCCGGAAGGGGAAGAATAGGAACCAGGAAAACCGTTTCCTAATTCTGCAACAAATCTGTCAGTGCGGACTAAATCGAACCACCTGTTATTCTCTGCAGACAGCTCTAAACGTCGTTCTAATAACAACTTGTCATAAAAAGTTTCCTTCGAAGAAATATCGGATAATATATAATTATGAGAAGGGCCTTTAAAGGCTCTTTCTCTAACCATATTAAGCGCTGCAAGAGCCAGAACCGGTTTGTTTAAATTATACAGCGTTTCGGCATTAAGCAGAATCATGTCTGCCAGGCGGATTAACGGGACATCTAGCCCGGAACTAAATTGCAGAGAAGGAACTATATATTTGCTAAAATAGGGATACCATTTAGGAGGGTCTGAAGGCTGTGATGTAAACGGCCTGAAATATTCCGTAATTGTAACCGGGAACCGGGTATCGCCATCTAGAAATTCTTTACGAAGGTTCCAGGCAGGCGTACCAAAACTATTTGCGCCTCCATATGATACTATGCCATAAATTCCCTGCACAGGGGCAAATGCGGTAGCTAATGCTGATCCATTGGTACCCTCAACAAAAGGTATTGAATAAATAACCTCACTATTTTTTTCAGTGGCTATCTGAAACAGATCGCCATAGTTTGCAACCAGGCTATAAGAAAATTCACTCGAAAAAAGTTCGTCTAAATAGGTTTTTGCGTTATTCCAATCCTCCATGTAAACATATACTTTAGCCAGCAACGCAACGGCAGCGCCTTTGGAAGCTCTTCCCCAGGCTATTTGAGAAGGAGCGGGTAATGAATTTACCGCATCTGTAAGATCGCTTACAATTTGACCATACACTTCCTGTTCAGTTGACCTTCCGATTTTTTTTGACTCATCAATGGATAAAACCTTGGTAATAATTGGCACACCTCCAAAAATCCTCACCAGGTCGAAGTAAAAGCAGGCTCTTAAAAACTTCGCTTCTCCTGTAAGCTGCGCCTTTTGAGAACCTGAGTAATCAGCAGGAATATCTATTTTATCAAGCACAGTATTGGCCCGAAAAATTCCATTGTAGCAACTTTTCCAAAAACTATTTATCCGGGGATTATCAGCATCTGTAGTTAATAATGCAATTTGGCTTACCCCCGGCGGATTTAAAAATAGTTCTCCATACATATCCCCCGAAGGCATTTCCATTAATTCATAATTAGTACTTGCCATGGATTGAAGGGCATTGTAGCCGCCCAATACAGCCAGATCTATCCCCTTAGCGGTATTGAAAGCATTAGCGTCTGTAAGGCTTGATTCAGGGACAGCGTTTAACAATATTTTCTGGCACGATTCTATAAAACTCATTATAAAAATGAGCGTAAGAATATTTATATAATAAATTATTTTTTTCATTGCAATTTTTTTTACTTAAAAACTAAAGATTCACATTTATCCCAAATACTACTCTGCGGCTCATAGGCTCAGATCCCTGGTTAAAACCAGGCGTGCTGTTTATCCCGTTAATCCCTCCACTGGTTACCCCTTCAGGATTATACCCATGAAAGTTTTTACTTTGAATAATAAACAAATTGTTTACAGAAAGATACAGCCTCAGGCTTTTTATAAAGGTATGCTTAACTATACCTGACATATCATATCCAAGATTCAGGTTTCTAAGGTTTAAATAAGACGCATCTTCAATATAGTAATCGGTATTGGTTATATAACTATATAATTGCGCCAGGGCTATTCCGGGTGTTTTTCCATCTCCGGGATCATCTTTCGACCACCATTGATTATTTACAGACCTGCGCAGCGTTCCTAAATTGGGACCCTGATAAAAAAGATACTCTTCATTGAAGATTTTTGATCCTAAGGAAGCCTGTAAAGTAAAGCTTAGATCGAATCCTTTCCATGCGAATTGATTGGTGAAACCAAGCGTTGCTTTTGGCATGTAATTGCCGGCAATATACCTGTCGTCTGTATTTATTTTACCATCATGATTTCTGTCTTCCACAATGGGGTTCCCCGGAACAGTTCCCGCCAAATGAGGGGTTCCGTTAATTTCATCCTGATCCTGATATACGCCAATCATTTTATAAGCATAATAAGAAAACATAGGTTCCCCCACTCTTAATAACCAGTTCATACCAATTGATATAGGAATAATCCTTTCGTTAACACCTCCCAGGCCCACAACCTTATTTTTAATGGCAGAGAAATTAAAAGAGGCATTCCATCTAAAGTCGCGATCAGCTATTACTTTTGACTGAACTTCTATTTCAAATCCTTTGTTTTCAACCGTACCAATGTTTTGAATAGCATTGGTAAACCCTGTTACAGCAGGCACATTTACCTGGTATAACATGCCCTGTGTACGTTTATTATAGTAATCTATATTAAAGTTCAACCTGTTATTAAACAACCCAAGATCAACTCCTATATCGTAGGATTTAACTTTTTCCCACGATAAATCAGGATTGGCAATAGAAGTTTGGGCAATACCGTTAACAGTCTTGTTATCGGGTGAAAAAACACGATTACTTACGATGCCCAGGTATTGAAAATTACCAATATTGAAATTACCGGTTTCCCCATAACTCGCTCTCAATTTTAATTCATTGATCAACCTGTTATCAACCAGGAAATTTTCTTTTGAAATACGCCAGGCTGCTGACACCGAAGGAAAGTATCCCCACTTATTGTTTTGTCCAAAACGTGAGCTGCCATCCCTTCTAAGCGAGGCGACCAACAGATATTTATTGTCATACGCATAATTCAGCCTTCCGAAATAGGATATTAATCCCCACTGGGTTTTTGAGGAAGTAGACCAGGAGGGATTAATAATAGCATTATTTAAGGTTTGAACGATATCGTTATTGAAAGAATTGGACACTGCAGACATTCTGGTAGTTTGCGATGTAGCAAGTTGATAGGAAGCCCCTAAAAGCGCATCGAAATCATGCTTTTCATTGAACGTCTTTTTAAAACTAAACACATTCTCGTTAACCAAATCAATACCATGCGACTCATCAACATATCCTGCAGAAGGTACTTGAGGGTCTCCATCTCCATCTGTATAATTGTTGTTGGTAGAATAGCCCGTAGTTGTACCAACAGATGTTCTCAGGCTCAACCCTTCCACTAATTTTATATTAACAAATGCGTTCCCAATGTTCGATAAAGAGTTAACAAAATTTCTTGTACCATAGATAGAGGTAAACGGACTTGCCTGCCCCGAATGCCCGTAGGCATAGTCAATTGTTCTGGGATACTTTCCATTCACCTTATACGGAGCGGTAAAATAGGGGTACTTGTTAAAATTAATCATTGCTCCTCCTCCTGCTAACCGTCGTTTGATATACCGGGGGTTCAGCTCTATTCCCATATCAATGCTCTTATTAACCTTTATATTAAGATTTGCCCGGAAGTTAAAAGTCTCGTAACCGGCGGTCTTTATTACTCCCTGTTCGTTACCGTAAGTACCGGAAACATAATATCTAATATTTTCACTTCCTCCGCTAACGGTAACGTTATAATTCTGAATGGGCGCTATACGGGTCACCTCCTTTTCCCAATTGGTTTGGGGAAGCTGATAGATAACCGGATCCAATTGATAACTCAGGGGGCGCCGGGAATCTCCTATCATAGGTATAGAAACGTCGCCCCCTGTAGTTGCAAAGGCCCTGTTTTGGTATTTAACCAAAAGATCATACCATTCTTTACCCGTGATCCAGTCGTCATACAACATCGCCTTTGAAAATCCGGAATAGGCATTAATACTCAAAACCGGCTTGCCGCTTTTCCCTCTTTTTGTTGTAACCAGCAGCACGCCACCGGCGCCTCTTGACCCGTAAATAGCGGCAGAAGAAGCATCCTTTAATACTTCAATAGACTCAATATCATTCATGTTTATTGATCCCAGGTTTCCTCCGGGAACCCCATCAATTACGATTAAAGGTGAGTTACCCGCACTAATAGAATTATATCCTCTTATATTAATTTCAGGAGCCTCCCCCGGCCTGTCATGCTGTGTAGTAATGTTAACGCCAGCCATGCGGCCAATGATAGCATTTTCCAACCTTCCGGTAGGGATTTGATCCAATTTGTCATTTTCAATCCTGGAAATAGAAGCAGTAACAGAACTTCTTTTTTGGGTTCCATACCCGATAACCACTACATCGCTCAAATCAGAAACCGCTTCCTCCAGCACTATATCTAAAACAGTCCGGCTTCCCACCTTTACTGTTTGTGTACCATATCCCACAAAAGAAAAAACAAGTTCTATGTTATTGGCTGAGGGTACAGATAACTGGAAGCGTCCGTCGGCATTGGTAGTAGTACCCGTTTGAGTCCTTTTAACCGTTACGCTCACACCCTCCATTGGCGTTCCCTCCTTGTCTCTCACCACGCCTGTTATTTCCCCCCACAGCTCTGCTGAAACCGTTTCCTCCTGTATCGCATTTTTCTTTTTACCGGCGCCTGTTGTTGTGGTAATAAAAATGGTTTTGCCCTGAATGCTGTACTGCAGCGGAAACCCTTTTAATGTTTCCTGAAGGGCTGTTGCAAGAGGTGTATTCCTGAAATAAACAGAAACAGCCGGCAAGCCCCTGATGTCTTCCTCCCGGTAAAAAAATACATAACCCGTCTGTTTCTTGATAATCACAAAAACTTTCTCCAGGTTGACGGATTCGCCAGCATAAGTAACAGTTTGCGCATCGGATTTCGCCGTTGCCTGCAACATGGCAGCGAGCAATAAAACAATCGTTAGTTTCATACCCAACAGCACCCCGTGTAACCCCGCGGGGCAGGTTTTGGTAAAGATCCCTGCTGCACCCGTCCTCAAAGAAAAGGAGGGCTTGTAAAGAGACTTAATTTGCATACTTTTACATTGTTTAGGTTAAGTAATAAGCAGTTATGCCCGTTAATCATTAGCCTGAATAAAGCCGGGTAAGGGTCCAATCTTCTCCCGGTTTTTATTTTCAGCCCATCTTTTTTATTTAGCGTATCGCTGTTTTTATTATAGTTTTGACATAGCATTAGGCTATTCCGGCAAAATGGTGATCTTATTGCCGCCTTCCATTGTAAAATGAATTCTCGCTGTGGTTAGCCCGTTCAATACCTGCGATAAGGTCAGGTCTTTTGAAATTTCTCCCTTAAATTTCCCTTTTGGGATATCGTCTGTGTAATATACGTCCAGATCATACCAGCGTGCCAGTTGCCGCATCACATCCCTGATATCCGCCCTGTCAAAAACAAACAAGCCGTTTTTCCACGCTATTGCCTGTTCTACATCTATATCGCTGATTATTTTTATCCCTGCAGCAATCTGTGCCTGCTGGCCGGGTTGCAGTATATCTTCTTTTTTACCATTCTTTACTTTTACGGAGCCCTGCAGCAATGTTATCCTGGCATTGCCCTCATCATCATATGCGTTTATATTGAACCGGGTACCCAATACCTGCACCTGCAGGTCTCCTTTGCTTACGGTGAATGGCTTTGCAATATCATGTGCCACCTCAAAATAGGCCTCACCCGTAACGGATACTTTTCTTTCATCGCCGATAAACGTAACCGGATAGGTGACGGATGAACCTGCGTTCAGCCAAACCTGGCTGCCATCGGACAAAGTCATATTGATGACTTTACTGCCCCGTGGGTTAGTTAGCGTGTTATAGATCAATTCTTTGGCTGAACCACGGTAGGCTATCTGGCCGTCATCCAGCCTGATCAGTTGCATATTGTCCTGCACCGCCAGTATTCCATTGACGGTGCTGTCTAAGTACACGGTTTTACCGCCGGCCATTACAATGATTGCCCGGTTGGTTTGGGGTGGTTTTACATCTAAAGAAAGTGCAGTGGTTTTTACGATTTCAGGAGGGTTGCCCGACTTATGAATGGCCGCGTAATATGTTGCTGTTCCTAATGCGGTAACAATTGCTGCTGCCGCTGCAATGCTTCGCCATCCGGTTCTTTTGCTGATAGGTGTCAGCTTGGTTTTGTTTTCGGAGCTCTCCGCAAAAATTTTTTGCATCAGCTCCTCCGCTTTGGCGTCCGTAATATCTTCATCTTCCCCCGTTTGCTGCCAGGCATCTTTGATAACCTGCTTCAACTCATCCTGCAAGCCGGTCTCCAGTGCCATTCCCATTAGCTCCTTTTTTTCTTCAGGCGAAATACTATTTGCAAGGAAGCGCTTAAATAATTCCTTTAATTTGTTCGGCATATAACGGGCATTAACGAATAATAAGAGTAAAAGAAAAAGATTTAGGACAAGAGGAAATCAAATTTTTTTTGAAATAGTGTTTGCCTGGAGAGGAGATATAAATGTGGAGACCATATTTTCTGCCTTAAACTTATGCCTAAAAAGCACCAGGAGGCAAAAGACAAGAACCAGTGAAATCACAAATCCGAAGTCATAATCCCGAAGTCCGAAGGGAGAAGAACCAAATAAATCAGAAAATCAAAAATCAAGAAACCAGCAAGAGGTTACCGGCTATACACAAATTTACCCGGCACCCATCACAAGTAGAGCTGATGAATAGCAAACAAGGCGGTGGCGTACATGCTGTAATTTTGCCGGATCTGTTCCCGGAGAAAAGACAGGGCATCTACCATATGCTTTTTAACAGTAGAAATAGAAATATTGAGCCGGCTGGCAATTTCTTCCTGTTTCAAACCGTCCTCCCGGCTCAGCAAAAAAACTTTGCGTTGCTGGGGGGTGAGCCGGTCAACCAGGAGTTGAATATAGGCTGTAGCTTCCTTCGACAGTAGTTCCCGTGCCGGATTGCCCGAATCGCCACCTTCCTGCTCCCTCAGGTGCTCCAGAAGCAATGTTTCTCTTGCCAGCTGCCGGAACCCGTGGTAGGCATAATTATGAGCCATCCGGTGCAGGTAGGCATTCATATTACCGATGGCAGGAAGGGTTTCGCGCACAGACCACAACTTCAAAAAGATATCCTGGACGGTGTCTTCAGCAATTTCCCTTGATGTTGTTATTTTAAGAATATAACTGAACAATTTTCTGCGATACGCCTGGAACAACTCTCTGAATGCCGCTTCGCTTCCCGACGCGATCTTCAGCAACAATTCATGTTCTCTGTTTATAAGCATTTCGGGTAATGAGTTGTTTTGGAGCCTGAAATTATGAAAAATAAAACATTAGTGCCGGATAACCGGATGAAATGGCTACATTTCTAATTAGCGAAGCAGGCGTGCGCCTCCACAAGGCGGGATATACCCTGACTTTTCTAGCTCTTTGGATTCAGCTTTAATCTTTACCCGTTTGAGTTTTTTTACGCTTTCCGCCCGCGCTATGTTTTGCTGATAATACTTACAAACCGGTCTTAATCCGCATTCGTTGCATTTGGGTTTGCGGGCAACACAAATATACCGGCCGTGCAATATAAGCCAATGATGCGCTTTATGGATCAGCCCGGTTGGAATATTTTTAATGAGTTGCTTTTCTGCTGCCAGCGGTGTTTTGGCATTGCGGGTTAGTCCAATGCGGCCGGCAACACGAAAAACATGTGTGTCTACCGCCATATTGGGCTGCTGATCTATAACCGAGGTAATTACATTTGCCGTTTTTCTGCCAACACCGGGTAACTGCATAAGCGCTTCAACGGTTAGTGGAACTTCGCCATTAAATTGCTCAACCAGCATCTTGGCCATGCCAATAAGGTGCTTCGTTTTGTTGTTGGGATAAGAAATACTTCTTATATAAGGAAAAAGCTCACCGAAACTTGCTTTCGAAAGCGCTTGCGGGGAAGGGTATTTTTCAAAAATAGCCGGGGTAGTAAGATTTACCCGTTTGTCGGTACACTGTGCCGATAGAATAACCGATACCAGAAGCTGGTAAGGATTATCATATATCAATTCGGTTTCTGCATCGGGTGCATGTTGCCCGAACCAGTTCAGCACAAAGCTATACCTTTCTTTTTGCGTCATTGGAAATTTTCCTGATCACTCAAAAATAAGCTAACTGACTGACAATAAGTTAATGATGCTCGACCTCTTTGCCAATACCGGCATAACGCAATAACGACTGTATTGCAGAAGGACGCGGAGAAAGATGAATGGTATTAAGACCCTCAAGTGCATTTTTAAGAATCTCAAACTTCTCCCGCAGTGTCCAGTCCGTCTCCAAAGCAAGCTGTATTGCAGCAGTTTCTTCGGCTGAGGTTTCTTTGTAGAGGAATCGTATCATGTTTTCAGGTGTAAAAATATCCATGCGCCATTCGTTTTAGAATTCACAATAATCTCAATTATACGGTTTTTAGGATATTCAGGACAATACGGATTAATAGTGTTTCCAGGTGTTTGTCAACGGGCGGGGATAAAGTTGCTTTGTTAAAACGAGGCAAGAGAGCAGATATTGTGAAAAGCACAAAAATTTAGTAAAATTATTTTTCTTCGATGATAAATACATCTTCGTTGTCCTTCTTCATCAAATATCTTTCCCTGGCCACCTTTTCCAGCGAAGCGGGATCATTATCCAACTCCAAAAGCTCCTTTTTCATTTCCCTTATTTGTTCTGTGTAATAGTCCTTCCCTTTTTCAAGCTGTTTCAATTCGCTTGTTCTTTCCATTTGCATAAACAAATCATTATGATCAAAAAATACAAGCCATACCACAAATACCAGCAGGGTAAGGCTGTACTTGTTTTTTAGCCAGGAAGGTATATTTTTAAAAATCTTCATAATGGTATTTCTGGGCTATCAGCGATCAGCTTTCAGCTATCAGATCGGCTGAACTTGTCTCACCTCTCACCTTCACCTTTCACCTCTCCCCTCTCACCTTCAATGATGAGAAAAGGCTGCACGCCCGGTTGAATATTTTTT
>CALKHN010000018.1 GCA_937991535.1 uncultured Sphingobacteriales bacterium | reverse complement strand
GCCTGAAAAAATATGCAGGTTTTGGCGGCATCAAGGCCGTTTTATATCCTTATGGATCACCGGAAGATTGGCAGGCTAATGGTGCTACAAAAGAGGATTTGAAGCATCACACGGAAATGATGCAATTACACGATCTGCTCAAAGAAAACTACCCGGAAACAGCTTACAAGGAAATCATTGCTTCATTACGCAATAGTGTTCTCACCGCATTTTATACACCGGAGGTAGTACCCCAAACCCTTTACAGCGTACTCGCAGCACAGGGCATTCAGCCTAAAAGATTGTATGAACCTTCAGCCGGTTCAGGTGTGTTCATCAGCGAAGCGGTTACAACGTTCCCTGAACTGGAACAGGTTACCGCTGTGGAAAAGGACAGGCTTACCGGATTAGTGCTGTCTGCCATCAACAGTACACTTCCGGTAAAAACAGCGACGCATATTACAGGCTTTGAAGAAGCACCCGTAAAAGACAATGGCACTTATGACCTAGTGGTCAGCAATATCCCTTTTGGGAATTTTTCGGTATATGATGAAGCCTTTCCCGATAAAGAAATATCGGGAAAAATACACAATTATTTTTTCGCCAAGGGTCTGGACAAACTGGCTGAAGGTGGTTTGATGGCTTTCATCACAACAGATGCTTTCCTGAACAGTCCATCTAATCATACGGCAAGAGAATACCTGTTTCAGCGGGCAGATTTTGTGGGCCTTGCGGTGATGCCTGATAACCTTATGAAAGATACCGGCAATACCGAAGCGCCGAACCACTTGTTGATTGTTCAAAAGAATACGGGAAAGGAAAAGATAAGCTGGGAAGAAGATTGGCTGAATAAAGTAAGGGAAAGAGAAAATGAATTTGGTCGCTTTCCCTATAATTATTTTATCTCTACTCACGATCATGATGTGGTCATGGGCAATGTGCGTAAGCCAGGCAAAAACCAATATGGCAGAGCTTCAGAAGTGGTTTGGCAGGATGGTGACATCAACCAGATCAGGGAAAGCCTTCATGCCAGTCTAATCAATCAATTTCAAAATCGCTTTAACACTGAACTATATCAGAAGGCGCAAACCGTCCTATTACCTGTTCCTGAAAATGAGGGTAAAAAGCTCACGTACCTGCCGATGCCGGAAAACACAACGGAAAGCACTTCGGTACAATTGGGATTGTTTGATACAGCCCCGGCAGAGCAGATCAATCGGGCAATGGCATATATCAATCCGCTCGATGAAACGGTTGTGCAAAAAGCATCAGCACGTATCATCGGCACGATACGCACCACCGATAAGCCCAGTCATGAGAATGTTGTATTGCTTACCGCAAAGCAGCACAAAAGCAATCGTTTTTTATATAAGCTGTATTCTAATGTCAAAGAAGTAGATCTTCTGTCCGCAAACTGGATGGATGCCCGTTTATTGGGTCATGAGCTGACGGGTATTTCCAATTATCTTATACAGTTTGACCACAGTTTCAGGTATGAGGGCGACCAGACACTGGAAGGCTTTTTCCGGTTTGAACAAAAAGTTCCACTTCCATTTATCGGGCTAAAGCGTTACTACCAGGAAGGAACGCTGGTGGTACACATGGGTAGTGTCGGCACAATTGGCAATCCCGATCCCGAATACAAGCAAGCCGTGTTCCAGCCCTTGGGTCTTCAGGGAAACATTCATTTCTACGAAAACTATGCAGCACTTCGTGATGCTTATCTCGAATTAGCAGCCAAAGAAGTATCAGGGGAAACAATCAGCAACGCAGACAGGGATCAGCTAAACAGCAAGTACGAACATTTTGTTGTTGAATACGGTCTTTTGAACAGCCCTGATAACCGCAGGCGTATTCTGGAAGATACTGCTTTCGGGGTAATTGCATTGTCCTCGCTCGAACGCAGAGAAGGCGAACGGTTTGTTAAAGCAGATATACTAACTCATTCCATTCATCAGGTTAAGGAGCGGTTCATAACCGATGATCCCATTGAAGCCCTTGCTCATAGCCTCAACGATACCGGAAAGGTAGATACAGGCTTCATCAGTGCGGCAATGGGGTTAGATGAAAACGAAGTCATCAATCGCCTCGGTAATCATGTGTACATGAATCCTGCCAGCAATGAGTGGGAAACAGCAGACCAGTATTTGAGCGGTAATGTAGTTGAAAAGCTGCGGCAGGCAGAGCACCTGTACGGTCAGTTCCCGGATAACCTGCACTATAAAAGAAGTGCGGAAGCCATCGCAAAGGTGCAGCCGGAGCGTATTCCGTTTGAATTACTGGATTTCAATTTAGGAGAACGCTGGATACCTAATTCATACTACGAGCGATTTGCTACATCGCTATTCGAGCTGGACACTACCATCAATTATTTTCCGTCGCTGGATGCCTTCAAGGTAAACACAGGAATGAATATCAAAGTATCCAGAGAGTTCGCTGTTACACCGAAAAGCGGACGTACTACCTACGGATACACTTTGCTGGAACATGCACTGGAGAATACAACCCCTTTCTTTACTTATGAAGTGAAAGGCCCTAATAATACAACCATCAGGGTCCCCGATAATGAAGCCATACAACTGGCACACCAAAAGATCGAGCAGATAAGGAGTGGTTTCATTAACTGGCTGAATGAAATACCGGATGATGAGAAAAAGAACTTGGAAAACCTGTACAATGATACGTTCAACTGCTATGTATTGCGGGAGTTCAACGGCAACCACCTCAATTTTCCCGGCTTAGATAAAAAAGCATTAGGCATTGAGGATTTATATAGCTCACAAAAGAACGCAGCCTGGCGAATCATACAGAACCGTGGGGCATTGGTTGATCATGAAGTAGGATTGGGCAAAACCCTTACCATGATCGTCTCCGCACAGGAGATGAAAAGATTAGGTATTGTGCATAAGCCTATGATTGTTGCGCTAAAGGCAAACGTTAACCAGATAGCAGAAACCTATAAAAAAGCCTATCCTAAAGCTCGCATCCTGTTTCCGGGGCAAAATGATTTTACACCCGCACAACGGTTGCGGCTTTTCCATGAAATAAAGAACAACAATTGGGATTGTATCATACTTACCCATGATCAATTCGGAAAGATACCGCAGTCACCGGAGATACAAAGAGAGATATTTCAAACGGAACTGGACAATGTTGAACGTGACCTGGAAACTGTCAAAGATCTTGGCGGCGACATCTCTAAGAAAATGCTCAAAGGGCTGGAGATACGCAAGAACAACCTTGAGGGAAAACTGAAATCTATCCTGAAAGAGATCGAGGAAAAGAAAGACACAGGTATCAATTTCAAAGAAATGGGTATTGATCACTTATTTGTGGACGAATCCCATAAGTACAAAAATCTCACTTTCACTACCCGTCATAACAGGGTCGCTGGTTTGGGTAATACAGAAGGTAGCCAGAAGGCGCTGAATATGTTATTCGCTGTTCGCGAACTGCAAACACGTTTTAATTCCGATTTATGTGTCACGTTCCTTTCCGGCACACCTATATCCAACAGCCTCACCGAAATGTATCTGTTGTTTAAATACCTGCGTCCGAAAGAAATGGAACGCCAGCATATTGAAAATTTTGATGGTTGGGCTGCTGTATTTGCACGTAAAACAACAGACTTTGAATTTTCAGTGACCAACGAGATCATTGCCAAAGAACGCTTCAGGCATTTTATTAAAGTACCGGAGCTTGCTTTGTTCTATAACGAGATCACCGACTACAAAACGGCAAAACATATAAACCTTGACAAGCCCGAATTGAGTGAAACGCTGGTGAACATAAAGCCAACGCCTGAACAAAGTGAGTTCATTAAAAACCTGATGCAATTCGCTAAAACAGGTAATGGTGAATTGATTGGTCGTGGCAGGTTGACGCCAGAGGAAGACAAAGGCAGAATGCTGATCGCAACCAACTACGCTAAGAAAATGTCGGCGGATATGCGATTGATCAACGAGTGGAAGTATAGTGATCATCCCGACAACAAAGTAAATGTCAGTGCCCGCAAGATTGCAGAGATCTATAAAGAAACTACCGAGCATAAGGGTACACAGATTATCTTCTCAGACATTGGTACACCCAAGCCTGTTGAATTTAATATCTACGATGCAGTTAAAGAAAAACTGATCAGGGACTTTAATATTCCCGAACGGGAAATCACTTTTATTCACGACTGGACAGATACAAAAAAGCCCGAACTGTTCCGTAAGATGAACAGAGGTGAGATTCGCATTTTATTGGGCAGCACAGAGAAAGCCGGAACCGGCCTAAATGTGCAGCAACGTGTAGTGGCCATGCACCACCTTGATATTCCCTGGAAACCGTCAGAGCTGGAACAACGTAATGGCCGTGGCGCACGCCAGGGCAATCTTATTGCCAAAGAATATTACGGCAACAAAGTTCAGAACTATATCTACGCAGTAGAACAGTCATTGGATAATTACAAATTCAACCTTCTGAAGAATAAACAGACGTTCATTTCGCAAATGAAAAATTGTGAATTGAACGTGCGTACCATTGATGAAGGTGCGATTGACGAAAAAAGCGGGATGAATTTTTCCGAATATATAGCCATTCTGTCCGGCGACACTTCATTATTGGAAAAATCAAAACTGGAAAAGAAGATAGCTGTAATGGAAAGCCTGAAAGTTTCTCACTTCAGAGAAATCGCACGCAATAAATACCAATTGGAAAATCTGCAAAATGAACAGGCATCCACCGTTAAAACGCTCGATAAACTTGCAGCAGATGAAAAAGTGTACAAGGCCGGCCTTCAACTGGATAAGGACGGTGTAAAAGTTAACCCTATCAAACTGGATACTATCAGTTCAACGGACAGTGAAGCCATTGGTAAACACATCATCAAGCTGTACCAGGACTGGAAGCCTGCTGTTGCAGATGAGCATACAGCGCAGATAGGTACACTCTACGGTTTCAGCCTGTATATCCGCAGGCAGCAGGAAGCCTATGAGGAAAACGGAGTTTTTGAATACCGCTATTCCAATAGCTTTTATGCGCAGCGAAGCAGTGACGGTATTAAGTACACTTACAACAACGGGCTTCCGAATACAGACAATCCTAAGCTGGCGGCAAGACATTTCCTTAATGCGATTGACCGGGTGGAAAGCCTGAAAGAAAAGTACGAGCATACTTTGAACGAACTGAAAACAGAGATACCCAAACTGGAGCAGCTTACTACCAAACCATTTTTACAGGAAGCGGAATTACAACAAATGAAAAATGAACTGGCTAATCTGGAAAGGCAGATAGCCATCAAGATACAGGAAAACCAGTTGAAGCAGCAACAGGTAGCGGAAACCGAACCGGAAGAAGTTATTGATACTCCTGTCATTCAACTGTCCGAAAAAGTGAACGGGCATACTGTTCCAAAAGAAGTGATACTCGCCTCGCAGCAGTTAGCAGAACGTTCCCGTAGCAGGATGCGATTATAAAATAATTAAAAGGAAATATTATGGCAAATAGTGTTTATCAAATCAACAAAGGAATAAACCAGAGCATTGAGTTCAAAGGCTTGAAGGCACAATATATCTGGTATTTAGGCGGTGGTGTCGTGGCGCTGCTCATTGTCTTTGCCGCAATGTATATCATCGGTCTTCCTACTTACCTGTGCATCGGTATCATTCTGACCGCAGGAACATTCCTGGTTATGAAGATTTACGGCATGAGCAACAAATACGGCGAACATGGGTTGATGAAAGCCCTTGCCCGGAAGCAGGTTCCTAAGCTGATCAAGTCCAGGAGCAGAAAAATCTTTATAGGCATTAAAGACAAACAATCATGAAAAGAGAATTGCCGGTGTACAACATCGAAGGAACCGATTTTGTTGTGGACGTTGCCAGCTTGCAACTCTGTGAGAAAGCAAACCCGGAGAACGTAATCCCCCTGTTTGACATGCGGGATGTTGGTGATGGATATGTATTTGATTATAGTCCTAAAGAGAAAAACATACCGAGGTTGTTTAGCGACGATACGGATGTTACCACAGTAAAGATACCAGAGTTGGTGCAGCTTGATCCTGTGGGGATGGCAGAGAAATACGGTTGCTCCGTTCACGAGGTGCAGGGAAAAACAGATTTCGCTTTAATGGTAGATCAGCAGGCGCTTGGAAGGAGGCTGATGGGGCAATTGCCTACCGTGGACATAGCCGGTCACACTTTCTATGTAGATATAACAATGGATATGCTGCGTCCTAAAGATGATTTCGCTTCCAACGGCATCGTCTTCAGACAGATTGACCATTACTACGATGATGACAAAGAGGCTTACGTGATACCATACAATCCAAAGAAACATGAGTTTCAGGAATTGGACTATGAAAACATCACCTCCATTCCTAAAGACCTTATTGTTATTTCCTTCCCGCACGAAATAGTATTAGACCCGGTAGGCTTCAATAGAAAAGGAGGGTGGGACGAAACAGACGGGTTGAAGCTAAAGAACATCAAATCTCATTTTGAGGCGAAGATTATTGACTGGAAAGAAACCGGCATTGAACAAACTATAAAAGAGAATATAAAAAAACAGCAGCAATCCAAACAAGCAGATGAAAGCCGGAAGACCGGCCAGCGGCAGCGTAGAGGCCCAAAGCTATGAGGTAACAATGCCATGAGTGCATTGAAGTGATAACAGGTAAAAAAAGTGAGATGGAAAAAGTGTTGGATGATATTTTACCAATAATGGATGTAGAGCATGACTGCATCCTAAGCAAGCAAGGCGACATGACGGTTGTCTTTAAAGCAGACCTGCCGGAAATCTTTTCGCTTTCCGATCAGGAATACGAAGCCTTTCACCAGGCATGGATAAAAGCAATCAAGCTACTGCCCAAATTCAGTGTATTCCACAAACAGGATTGGTTTTTGGAAAGCAGTCATAAACCCGACTTCTCAAAGGAAGATACCAGCTTCCTCAGTCGGGCCAGCGAACGGTTCTTTAATGAACGTCCTTTTTTCGCTCACACCTGCTACATCATGCTTACCAAAAAGCCGGAAGGGCGGAAGACAGCCAGCTCCATGTTTTCAAGTCTTTTGCGCAAATCCATTGTGCCTGAAGAAACATTAAGGCCGCACATGCTACAGGATTTTCTTGACAGTACGGGACAATTCAAGCGGATCATGGAGGATAGCGGGTTTGTGAAGCTGACAAGATTAAGAGAAAAGGAACTGCACAGCCATAGCCGTAAAATGGGATTGGTAGAGCAGTATTGTTACCTGTCTGAGCGAAATGACAGCTTCCTGATGGGCGACATCACTTTTGATGAGGCGATGCGTGTGGGAGATAAATATTGCCAGCTATATACGCTGGGCGACGCAGTGGATCTTCCTGCACTGTGCGGTAGCCGCATCAACTACGATAAGTATAGCACCGACAAAACGAAGTTCAGCGTAGGGTTTGCTTCTACGTTAGGCCAGCTTTTACCCTGCAATCATATCTACAATCAATACATCTTTATCGAAGATGCTCAAAAGACCATCCAAAAGCTGGAAAGCAAAAGACTGAGGTTACAATCCCTTTCCGCATATAGCAGGGAAAATTTGATTGCCAGAGATGCTACTAATGATTTTTTGAATGAAGCCATTAGTCAGCAACGTTTGCCCGTCAAGGCACACTTCAATGTACTCGTATGGACAGACGACAAGGAAGAACTGAAAGACCTGAAAAATATGGTTTCCTCTGCACTGGCACAGATGGATGCAGTGGCTAAACAGGAAACGGTCGGCGCTCCTCAGATATTCTGGGCGGGCATTCCTGGGAATGCGGCAGACTTTCCCATGAATGACACTTTTGATACGTTCGCAGAACAGGCAACCTGCTTCCTGAATCTGGAAACCGGCTACCGTTCTTCATTAAGCCCGATGGGCGTTCGCATGGGTGACAGACTCACTGGCAAACCAGTTCATGTGGACATCAGCGATGAACCTATGAAAATGGGTATCTGCACAAACAGGAACAAGTTCATACTTGGGCCTTCTGGTAGCGGAAAATCATTCTTCACCAACCACATGGTACGTAGCTATTATGAGCAAGGTACGCATATCGTGCTGGTGG
>CALKHN010000017.1 GCA_937991535.1 uncultured Sphingobacteriales bacterium | reverse complement strand
GCCTCCTTTTAATTTATCAATCAAGTATTTTTACCGGACACTAATGATTTGAAATTTTAAATTTGAGATTGGTCCGGGTTGCAAGTTGCAGGTTGCATGGTACCGGTTGTGCAGGTTGCAAGTAACAGGTTTCAGGTACAGAAAGATCCATTTCAATATGAGCTCATCATTTAATCCCCTTTCGAATTTCAGATTTTCCAATCTTCGGGCATTCTTCGGTTCTTCCAAAAATCTTATCTTTCATCCTTCAAATGCCAATACCATTTTATATGATAAGATCGTTCACCCGTAACACAATACTTCTGTTTTTTTTTATTTCAGTATGTACTGCATCATTCTCCCAAACATTACAAAGAGCCCCGCCTGCATCCGTACAGGTTTCTGAAGAAAGGTTAAAAAGGATTGATTTGCTAATACAGCAATATATAGACAGCGGCTGGATCAATGGCGCTACGGCACTTATTGCACGCAATGGAAAAATTGTGTACCACAAGGGGCTGGGATACGATGATGTTTTATCGAAAAAACCTTTGGCCAAAGACGCCATCATGCGTATCGCTTCACAAACCAAAGCTGTAACCAGTGTGGCGGTAATGATGCTGTATGAGGAAGGTAAATTTTTGCTGGACGATGCCATCAGTAAATACATACCTGAATTTAAAAACCCGGTAGTGCTGGATACATTCAACGAATCCGACACCACCTATACCACTGTTCCTGCCAAATCGGAGATAACCATTCGCCAGTTGCTTACCCACACTTCGGGTATCCACTATGCGCAAATAGGCAGCAAAGCTTTTAACGCCATTTATGCAAAAGCAGGTATTGTGGCCGGCATTGGCGTAAACAGGATAAAGCTGGGCGATATCATGAAAAAATTAGGACCATTGCCTTTGGCGCATCAGCCCGGAGAAAAATTTACTTACGGTCTGAATACCGACCTGCTCGGCTACTTAGTGGAAGTTGTATCCGGCACAAACCTGGATCAATTTTTTAAAAAAAGGATCTTTGAACCCCTGGGCATGAAGGATACCTGGTTTTACCTGCCTGCGGATAAACAAAATCGTCTGGCCACGCTGTATACAGAAGATGACAGCAAGCACATCAAAAAAGCCCCGGAAACCATGGATATTAGCGGAACATTTTATTCCGATTATCCTAAAATGAACGGTACTTATTTTTCAGGAGGGGGCGGGTTGTCGTCCACTGCTTACGATTATACTATTTTTATGCAAATGTTGTTGAACAATGGTGTGTATAATGGCAAGCAAATATTATCACGCAATACCATTCGTATGATGACCAGTAACCAAATCGGGGACCTGACATTGGGCCGCGGCAATGCATTTGGATTGGGCTTTGAAGTAGTAACGGAAAAAGGCAGTGCCTTTTCTCCCCGTCCCCAGGGCTCGTATAGCTGGGGTGGCATGTTCAGTTCTTCATACTGGATTGATCCTAAAGAAAAAATGGTGGCGCAATTCTTTTTGCAGTTGTATCCCAATAGTCATGGCGACATCCATGAAAAGTTTAAAGTACTGGCTTACCAGGCGCTTACTGATTGACCTCTTATTAATTCCAATAGCATGAAAAAGATCAGCTTTATTGTTTTGTTCTGTTGTTCAGCCTCGCTGTTTGCCCAGCAAAAAACCATGGATTTTGAAAAATACGACCCGGTGTCCACGCTTAAAGTGCCGGAGCATATTGTAACCAAAGCAAAATTTCCTTTTATTGATGTTCACAATCACCAATGGAACCTGTCGGAACAAGCCATTCCAGGCCTGCTTACGGATATGGATAAACTGAATATGGCAGTAATGGTAAACCTCAGCGGCGGCAATGGCAGCAGGCTGGAAGAGATGACAAAAAGTATCCGCAGCAAATCGCCCAAACGATTTATTGTATTTGCCAATATCGATTTTAAGGGCATAGGAGAAGCCGGCTGGACAGCCAATGCGGTAAATCAATTAGAGACTGATGTAAAAAATGGCGCCAATGGTTTAAAAATATTCAAAAACCTGGGATTTTCAGTAACAGATAAAGATGGCAAACGGGTAGCCATAGACGATTCCCGGTTAGACGCGATATGGGAAAAGTGCGGAGCATTGAAAATTCCCGTGCTCATTCATACCGCCGACCCCAAACCCTTTTGGGATCCGGTGGATAAGCACAATGAACGCTGGCTGGAACTGGTTACACATCCCCGCAGAAAAAGAGAAGCCAATGACCCCGAGCCATGGGAACAATTGATTGCTGAGCAACACCGCATGTTTAAAAAACATCCTTCCACTATCTTTATCGCAGCTCATTTTGGATGGTATCCTAATGATTTGGGCAAATTGGGCAGCTTATTGAACGAAATGCCAAATATGATGATTGAATTTGGTGCTGTCATTGCCGAATTGGGCAGACAGCCCCGGGCCGCCAAACATTTTTTTGAAAAATACCAGAACAGGATCATGTTTGGCAAGGATAGCTGGGTACCGGAAGAATACACTACATATTTCAGGGTTTTGGAAACGGAAGATGAATATTTTCCTTACCACAAAAAATACCATGCCTTCTGGCGGATGTACGGAATGGGCCTTCCCGATGCCATTCTCAAAAAAATATATTACAAAAATGCCCTCCGGATCATCCCAAATATTGATAAAACGCTATTCCCGGACTAACATTTCCAAATTTCCCGTTATCTTGCACGTCCTTAAAATGTTATGATTGATATGGAATACGGTAAGATCATTTCTGTAACCGGCTTAGGCGGTTTATTTGAATTATTAAGCTCAAAAGCAGATGGTGCCATTGTACGTTCGCTGGAAGATAAAAGCACAAGGTTTGTTTCTTCCAGGGTACACAATTTCTCACATCTTGAAAGCATTGAAATATTTACTGTTCGCGATAATGTGAACCTGGCTGATGTATTTCTTGCTATGCAAAAAGATACTACGCCATTGCCCGGCGAAAAGGACAATGCTGCGGTAAAAAAATATTTTGAAGCCGTATACCCCGACATGGATTTTACCAGGGTATATACCAGCGATATGAAAAAAATGGTGAAATGGTTTGGTATTTTAACAGCGAACAATATTGAGATCAAAGCGCCGCAGCCTGAGGAAGAACAAAGCACTGAACCCGATGAGCAACCGGAAGCGGAGGCAGTAAAAGAGATTGACGCTGCTCCGGAAAAAGCCGCACCGAAAAAAACGGCAAAGAAAAAGGAAGAAGCAGGAGAGGAAGAAACAGAAGTGAATCCGGCGCCTAAGAAAAAAGCTGTTCCAAAAAAAACCGAAGCGTCTAAAGAAGAAGCCGCTCCAAAAAAGAAAGCCGCTCCTAAGAAAAAAACAAAAGAATAATCTAAAAGTCAGAAGTGAGAGGTGAAAGAAATCACCCTCCTTACTCTTATCTTTCACTTTTCACCTTTTACACTACTATGATCCAGGCCAGTGCTGATATTAAAAAGCCGGTGAGACAATTTTTACCGGAGGATTTCCAGGTAACCACCTGGGAAGCGCTTGAACCGTATTTTAAAGATTTGGCTGAAAGACCTATCCATTCCAAAAAAGAACTGGAACAGTGGTTAAAAAATTCCAGCGAACTCGAAGCCGTTGTGTCGGAAGATGCCTGCTGGCGGCAGGTACGCATGACATGCGATACAGAAAATAAAGCGCTCACAGAGGCCTTTAATTTCTTTTACACGGCGATACAGCCCAATATACAACCCTATGCCGACCAGATCAACCGAAAACTAATCAACTGCGCTTATACGGCGGAGTTAGACCAGGATAAATATTATACCTACCTGCGTTCCGTAAAAAAGAGTATAGACCTTTTCCGGGAGGAGAATATACCCCTCTTCTCAGAATTAAGTGTAATGCAGCAGCAATATGGCGCCGTTGCAGGCAAAATGACCATTGAAGTAGAAGGAAAGGAATATACACTGCAGCAGGCCTCCAAATTCCTGGAAAGCCACGACCGCAGTTTGCGGGAATCGGTTTACCGCAAAGTGAACGAAAGACGTTTGCAGGATAAAGACACGTTAAATGAATTGTTTACCAAACTGATCCATAAGCGCCACCAGGTGGCCTTAAATGCCGGATTTAAAAACTACCGCGATTATACATTTGTAGAGAAGGGCAGGTTTGATTATACAAAAGAAGATTGTTTTGATTTTCATGAGGGCGTCAAACAGTATGTTTTGCCCCTGGTGGATATCATCAATAAAAAGAAAAAGAAAAAACTGGGTCTGGATACATTAAAGCCCTGGGATACAGAAGCAGAACCGGAAGGCGTAAAGCCTTTAACGCCCTTTACCGACGGCAGGGAACTACTGGAAAAAACCATTCTATGCTTCAACCGCCTGCGGCCTTTTTTTGCAGACTGCCTGCGCCGGATGAATGAGTTGAAACATCTTGATTTAGATAGCAGGAAAGGCAAGGCGCCCGGCGGTTACAATATGCCGTTAGCAGAAAGCGGGGCCCCCTTTATTTTTATGAATGCCGTAGGGCAAATGCATGATGTAACCACTATGGTTCACGAAGGCGGGCATGCGGTTCACTCTTTTTTGGCTCATCCGCTCGAATTGGCGGCTTTCAAAGAATACCCTATTGAACTGGCAGAAGTAGCCAGTATGAGCATGGAACTGTTCAGTATGGATTACTGGGATAGTTTTTTTGCGGATGCCGATGACCTGAAAAGAGCCAAAGAGCACCAGTTGGAAAGAGTAATCACCGTTATGCCCTGGATTGCAACCATAGACAAGTTTCAGCACTGGCTCTATGAAAACCCTTTTCACACCACGGAAGAAAGAACTGCCCGGTGGATGGAAATATTGAAAGAATTTTCCTCTATTGAAATAGATTTCAATGGGTTAGATCAATACCGTGAAATAGCGTGGCAACGCCAGTTGCATCTTTTTGAGGTACCGTTTTATTATATTGAATATGGCATAGCACAGTTAGGCGCCATAGGAATGTGGAAACAATTCAAAGAAAATAAAGAAAATGCTTTGGATAATTATATGAAAGCACTAAGTTTGGGTGGTACAAAACCCTTACCGAAGCTATATGCTGCTGCAGGGTTGCGATTCGATTTTTCACCAGCCTATATAAAAGAATTAATGGAGTTTGTTCATACCGAAATGCCGGCAGAGAATAACCCTTAAAATAGCTACTAATCAGAGCCTTAACCAAAAGTCCCGATGTTTCTACACCGGGGCTTTCTGATTTTTTCTGCTTTTCATTTCTGCAAATAACGTAGCTTCATATCTGTAATCATCTTTCCAATTTTTTATAATTATGCAACGATTAATATTATTCTTTGCCATATGCATTTTCGCATTATCCTGCAAAACGCCGGGAAAAGCACAGCAAGGTCCGGATGGCTGGATTTCATTGTTCGATAGTAAAACCCTCAACAACTGGAAAGTGGGTGATAATGCTTCTACTTTTAGCGTGGAAGATGGTAAACTGGTTGTAAATGGTCCAAGAGCGCACTTGTTTTACCAGGGGGATGTACAGCAGCATAATTTCAAAAATTTTGAATTTAAAGCAGATGTAATGACTACACCTGGCTCCAACGCCGGCATTTATTTTCATACGGTATACCAGGCGGATGGCTGGCCCGGGAAAGGATATGAAGCACAGGTAAACAATTCGCACACCGATTGGCGCAGGTCAGGCAGTTTGTACAGCTTTTCGGATGTACGGGAAGTATATGCAAAAGACAATGAATGGTATACCGAATACATCAAAGTAGAAGGCTAAAGAATAATCATAAAAATAAACGACAAAACGGTAGTTGACTATACTGAGCCCGAAAACCCCGGGAGAGATGAAAAAAATGCGCAGCGTGTGCTCTCCAGCGGTACATTCGCTATACAGGGACATGATCCTAAAAGCAAAGTATATTTTAAGAACATATTGGTTAGACCGTTGGCAGATTAAGAGGAGGATGTTTGTGATTTGTGGTTTTGTAATTTGAGGTTTATCATTAGTTATATACATGAGGATCCTTACAAGAGAGGTCAAATCAATGACCTCATTGCGGGCCGAAAGCCAATGGACCTCCCCCGAATTTCGGGTTTAAGATTCACCTCTTACACTCTTACTATCTTACTATCTTACACTCTTACTATCTTACTATCTTACTATCTTACTATCTTCTCTCCCGCCCGCTTATCTTTGCTCCATGGATTATTTCAAAAAGCTTCTGGACTTGTTGAAAATGGAGCGGGAGCAGGATCGCAGGACCTACCAGCAACTCATCGAAACATCCGGCGTAGCCGAACGCCGCGCGAACGGACTCACCTGGTATCCCATTGCCATACGGGATACAGAACTGGGCCGCGGCGATTATTTAACGGTAGAGGTTGAACGCACTACACACCAGGATATTCCACACCAGCTTCGCTTCGGCGCATCCGCGGTTATTTTTTCCAATCATAATCCACAAGAAAACAGGGTGGAGGGAGTAATCACGTTTCAGGGTGGTAACCGGTTGAAAATTACCTTGCGTACAGATGAACTGCCCAACTGGAGCCGTGACGGGAAATTGGGCATTGACCTGCTTTTTGACGACAACAGCTACGACGAAATGCAAAACGCCCTGAAGCTTGCATCAATAATCAGTGAAAAGCCAAAGGAAGGGCATTTGATTCAAATACTTACGGGAGAAAAACCAGCTACTTTTGAAACCGCCATTCCGCATTTTACCAGTACCGTATTAAATGATTCGCAGCAGGCGGCGGTAAATAAAATTTTATCGGCTAACGAACTGGCTGTTGTACATGGTCCGCCGGGAACGGGTAAAACCACCACTTTGGTGCAGGCCGTTAAAGCATTGATACAACAGGATCATAAACAGGTATTGGTAGTAGCACCCAGCAATACCGCTGTAGATCTGTTAAGCGAAAAACTATCAGATGAAGGATTAAACGTATTGCGCGTAGGTAACCCGGCCCGCGTATCGGACCGCCTGATGGCACTCACACTCGACAGCAAAATGGCTGAGCACAGCGGCATGAAAGAAGTGAAGAAAATGAAGAAGCAGGCCAATGAACTCCGCAATATGGCGCATAAGTATAAGCGCAATTTTGGCAAGGCCGAACGCGAACAACGCAGGGCCCTGTTTGATGAAGCGCACCGCATTATTAAAGATGTTGAAAAAACAGAACAATACATTACCAATGATCTGCTCAGCCGGGCGCAGGTAATTACCGCCACCCTGGTAGGCGCCAATCATTATACCGTGCGCCATCTCAAATACCATACGGTAGTAATTGACGAAGCCGGGCAGGCGCTGGAACCCGCCTGCTGGATACCCATCCTCAAAGCACAAAAACTTGTACTGGCAGGCGACCATTGCCAGCTACCTCCCACCATCAAATCGGAAGAAGCCGCCCGTAATGGTTTGAGCACTACCCTGCTCGAAAAATGCGTACAGCTCCATCCCGGATCCGTTGTGCTGCTGGAAGAACAGTACCGCATGCATGAAACAATCATGGGCTACTCTTCCAGTGTATTTTACCAAAACAGGTTAAAAGCGCATGCTTCCGTAGCAAGGCACTTATTGTTTGATGCAGATAGCCCCATGGCTTTTGTGGATACTGCCGGCTGTGGCTTCGATGAAAAAACAGAAGGCACGAGTACCTCAAACCCCGAAGAAGCAGCTTTTGTTCTTAAACACCTTACACAACTGGTAACAACATTGTGCACGCATTATCAGCCTCATCATTTTCCTTCGATAGCTGTTATATCTCCCTACCGGCAGCAGATACAATTATTAAAAGAGCAGTTGCAGCACAGCACACAACTGCAAGCATATGGCGATAATATTTCGGTGAATACCATTGACAGCTTCCAGGGGCAGGAGCGGGATATTGTATACATCAGCCTGACACGCAGCAATACCGAAAACAGGATCGGTTTCCTGTCCGATATCCGTCGCATGAATGTGGCCATGACGCGTGCCCGGAAAAAATTAGTGGTGATCGGCGACAGCGCCACGCTGAGCCAGTTTCCATTTTATGCCAGCTTTATTGCTTACGCGGAGCAACACAACGCTTACCAGAGCGCATGGGAGTTTGTGGATGTGTAAGCGTCCTTCATAAAACCAACCACCTCCAGTCTTTTTCGATTTACTTCCCCGCAGCCATTTAAGACAGATATTGCACGTTTGATACAAGGCTTATCGTGGAAAAATCTCATTGGCATTGGCTTTTCGATGTCAATGTTCATTTGCAACCTTGCCTTTACTGATGCATACCTTGTAAATACTTAACTGTTTTTCTTACCAATAGGGTTGCAAAGCAAAACTAACAATAGAAAAATAAATTTGGCAGCTTGAACTCCAATCGTAATTTTGCGATAAGAAGATTATGGGAGCAACTAAATCATACGAGTTTAGTACAACAGAGAACAGGTTAGCCAAATATGCCAAAGCATTGGGTCACCCGGCAAGAATTGCCATATTAAAAATACTGGCTGGAAAATCTACCTGTCAATGCGGAGATATAGTAGAAGAACTACCACTTTCACAAAGCACAGTTTCGCAACACCTAAAGGAATTAAAGGAAGCCGGTTTAATTAAAGGCGAGATTGACGGTGCAAAAGTCTGTTATTGTATTGATGCAAAAGCGTGGAAGGGAGCACAGGTTTGGATTAATCAATTATTCGATAGCTATGAGGGTTGCAACGAAAGTTGCTAACCTTTTTTTTGTTTATTATCATCGTAATATTTCGATAAATTAAAAATATAAATACAATGGTAACACAAGAACCAGTAAAGAATTGGTAAGGCAGAAATACAGTGAAATTGCTTTGCAGGGTAAAGAAACGAAACAAAGCTCCTGATGTGGCTCTGGTGGTTGCTGCAAAGAAGTGTAGAACATCGTGGCGATCATTAACAGTTGGAAGGCTATGAAATATAAAGGATTTTGAAGCCAGGCGGTCATTTCTCAATTTCTGATATTGTTTTAGAAGGTCATAATTCCGGATGATATTTAAGCAACTACTTATCAATAGAACAAATTGAAGCTTTCAAACAATCCGGCACAGGCATCAAAAGCATTACCATATATGCGGAAAAGCCCTTACAAACAACCAATTGCACACCTGACGGTGGCTGTTGCTAAAAAATACGATTATGAATAAGTCAGCACTTTTATTGAGTCTTTGGGAAGAAGGCAGAACCCGTTTTTCCAAACTCCTTGAACAGGTTCAAGAAGCAGATTTAAAGAAAACATTAGCTCCTGCTCCAAATTCGGTAGGTTTTCTTATGCGTCATATTTCCGATGTGGAATTACTCTTTGCTAAAAATGTTTTTAATGCAACCAACGTAGAGGTTCATGCTAAGACAGTCATAGCTAAAAAGGACACCGGTGAATGGACAAACCTTTCAGAATTGCTATCGTACCAGCAGCTATCATACAGTACCCTTAAAAACATACTCACAGCACAATCCGAAGATGATTGGGAGAACACTGTTACGACAAAAGAATTTGGAACAAAGACAAAGGCAGAAGCATTAGGGCGCATTGTTACTCATACAACATGGCATGCAGGACAAATGGCAATCATTTTAAAATACAGTAAATAGTTATGTCAGCAAACAATTGTTCTCCTGCAAACGAAAGAAAGAAGTTAAGTTTTTTAGACAGGTATTTAACGCTATGGATATTCTTAGCGATGGGGATAGGAGTAGCAATCGGCTATTTCTTTCCTGCATCGTCAACATTCATTAATTCCTTTTCGTCAGGGACTACCAACATTCCTTTGGCAGTTGGACTAATCCTGATGATGTATCCCCCCTTTGCTAAAGTGAGATATGAAAAACTGAAGGAAGTATTTAAGAACACAAAAGTTTTAGGCATGTCCTTGCTTTTGAATTGGGTAATAGGTCCAATTCTCATGTTCATTCTTGCCATTGTGTTTTTACACGGCTATCCCGAATACATGGCAGGACTTATTTTAATTGGCTTAGCCAGATGCATTGCAATGGTAATAGTATGGAATGAGCTTGCAGAAGGAAGCCGGGAATATGCAGCAGGATTGGTTGCACTCAATAGTATTTTCCAGGTACTGCTTTACAGTGTGTATGCCTATATATTTATTACCGTGTTACCGCCATTGTTTGGCATCACAGGTTCAGAAGTAAACATTACAATTGGACAAATTGCAGAAAGTGTTGCCATCTATTTAGGTATTCCTTTCGCCGCTGGTGTATTTACAAGGCTCATTCTCCGCAAAGCGATGGGTGACGAATGGTATACCAGGAGGTTTATTCCTGCTATTTCACCGATAACCTTGATAGCCCTACTGTTTACAATCGTTGTTATGTTTAGCCTGAAAGGAGAATTGATTGTGCAGATACCTCTTGATGTCGTGAGAATAGCCATTCCTCTAGTCATCTACTTTGCCATCATGTTTATTGTCAGCTTTTTTATGGGTAAGAAAATGGGGGCGGATTACTCAACTAATGCATCAATCGCCTTTACAGCAGCAGGTAACAATTTTGAATTAGCCATTGCAGTAGCCATCGGTGTATTTGGCATCAACAGCGGACAAGCGTTTGCAGGCGTCATTGGACCTCTGGTAGAAGTCCCGGCACTCATTGCATTAGTCAATGTTGCATTTTGGCTGAGAAGAAAATACTATACAAAACAACAATTACAAAACGCTTAAACACCTTCTTATGAGAATTGCATTATTTAGCGACATTCATGCAAACCTTCCGGCTTTGGAAGCCTGCCTTAAAAGCATTGAAGAACAAAAACCCGATGCTATTTACTGCCTGGGTGATTTAGTAGGTTACAACATTTGGGCAAACGAAGTAATCAACGAAGTTAGAAGAAGGGGTATTCCAACCATTGCAGGAAATTATGACCAGGGCATTGGTATAATGAGTGATGAATGTGGTTGCGCCTATAAAACAGAACCGGAAAAAGACATGGGTAAAATATCCATCAGCTTCACAAACTCCCTTGTCAAGCCAGAAGAAAGGAAATACCTAAGAACCTTACCGGCACACATTAAAGTAGAGTTTCAATTGAACAACGACAAGCTAAACCTTTTGTTGGTACATGGCAGTCCAAGAAAGATTAATGAATACTTGTTTGAAGATAGAGATGAAAAAAGTTTGCTTAGAATAATGGAACAGGCAGATGCGGACATTATGTGCTTTGGTCATACCCACAAGCCTTACTACAGAATACTACCAACAGAGCCAGCCGAAAAAACTCATTACCGTCATGCCATTAACACCGGTTCGGTGGGTAAGCCAAAAGATGGAAACCCCAAAGGCTGTTATGTAATTCTTACAATCAATCAGGATAGCAGCATTACAAATAAAGATGCAGTGCAGGTAGAATTTATCAGATTTGTTTATGATGTAGAAAAAGCAGCAAAAGCAGTAGAAGAAAGTCCTTTGCCAAGTGAATATGCCGACATGCTTCGCAAAGGTTATTGATACCAGGAAAAGGAGAATGATTTTTACCCACTATTGTCCGACTAAAATATAAGAAAATGAGCTAAAGAAAAAGGGCAGTTCCGAGGAACCACCCAGTTTAGTTATGTTTGAGTTACCACACAAAAACAATAACTAATGGGTGAAAATAAAAAATTTACCGGACAGCCGATTTTATCACAGATATTGGATGTAATTCCAACGGCAATAATTAATGCAGCGAATCGTAAACATAAAGCAAACCGGTACTACAAGAAACTACCCTTGCGGGTTCATTTAGTGAGTCTTCTGTATGGTGTGTTCAGCTATTGCAATGGGCTGCGGGAGCTCTGCGAGGGGCTTCTGGCCTGTGAAGGCAAGCTGTCTCATCTGGGTTTGGATAAAGCGCCGGCCCGCAGTACAATATCAGATGCCAATAACAACCGCAGCTACCAGGTCTTTGAAACAATTTATTATGGATTGCTAAAGCAGTATCACAGTTTTATCTCGGACAGCCGGTTGAAGGGTTTAAGTATACGGAACCTGAAGATCATAGACAGTACAACTATCCAGCTTTTCTGTGAGTTGCTTCGGGGCGTTGGCCGCAACCGGCTGGATGGAGGCAGGAAGAAAGGCGGTATAAAGGTGCATGCCATGCTGGACGCCTTCAGTGGAGTAACGGAATTTGTTCGTATGACAGAAGCCCGGGAACATGACCGAAAATTCCTATATCACCTGAAGTTGGCAGCTAATAGCTGGTTGGTGTTCGACAAGGCATACAATGTTTATGATCAGTTTGCCAAATGGACAACGCAAAAGGTTTGGTTTGTGACCCGTATGAAGGATAACGCAGCTTTTCATGTCACCAAAGTACTGGTAGATAAAACCAAAAAGAAAAATGCGAAAGGGGTACTGAAAGAACAATACATCACCGTAGCGGTAAAGCAGAGTGGAAAAGAGATAGAGCAATTAAAGCTAAGGCGGATCACCTATAAAACAGACGAAGGAAAGATATATGTATTCATTACCAATAATTTTACCTTACCGGCATCCCAAATTGCGACCATTTACAAAAATCGTTGGATGATAGAATTATTGTTTAAACAGATCAAACAGAATTTTCCGTTGCGTTACTTCTGGGGAGAAAGCTCCAATGCGATCAAGATGCAGGTATATTGTGTACTGATAGCCCAGTTGCTGATGGTGGTAATCAGGAAGAAAGCGGCTACCAAAAAGTCATTTGCGAATATGATTACGGTCATCCGACTACACTTAACAAGTTATGTTGAACTGATGGGATTTATTAAAGACACTTATAAAGCCTGGAGAAAAACATACAATACAGCGTTTGATTTTTCTCCGTAATAAAGCCGGGGGAGCTCCCCCCGATTTTGAAACAATCAAATTTTTGTCTGTAATCCCTGTCGCAAAAGGGTTACAGCCGTTTTTGAACTAATTTTAGTCGGACAATAATGATTTTTACCGTTACCGCAGGGCGCGGGTATCATTGACCATGCCGGGAATATTGATTCTATTAACATGCTCAATGCTGCGCGTCTTTCACGTATGCTATTTTCCCGTTAAAGCGCATTTACCAATGCCTTCATTTTTTTAAGGCCCGTTTTGGCCACCAGCAAAGGATCCTGCGCCCAGTATGTTTTATTAAACAACTCCAGTGAAAGCACTTTTGTGCCACCCATGGACCGGAGGTCCTGTAGCACCTGTTTAACCGGCGCCACACCATCGCCGGGATATACCCTGTCGCCATCGGTTTGTTCGTTCACTGGTTTATTACCCGGATAATCGTTCATATGTATTATTTCAATCGCTTTTCCATTCACCAGTTTTAAGCCGTTGAACCCTGAACCGCCGCGAAAAAGATGGTATACATCCGGCAACACCCGCGCATCAGGATCATTAGCAGCCGCAGCAATGGCCAATGCCTGGCCTAAGCTATACAACGTACCCGAAGCGCCCCAGAATTCTAATTGCGGCATTACCTTATGTTTTCTTCCCAGGTCCAGTATCTCACGGTAATACATACCTGCCTGCCGGAAGTCAACCGGCTCATTTTTTTCAACACCTGAAGGCGGTGCAGCTATGCGGCGACAACCCAAAGCGGCCAGTATCTTCATCTCCTCTTCCAGCTCCAGCAATCCTGCTTTCCGTTTTGCGGTATCATTCACCATCCATGGAGTGAAACTGATCGCATTTTCCACTGTAAGCTTGTGGTCTGCAATAAATTTTGCGAGTGCATCCACTTTGTTGCCCTGTTTAAGATAATCCCTTATATCGTTCACCCACAATTCCACACCATCATATCCGGCAGCAGATGCAATTTCCAATGACTTAAGTAATCCCGGCTTTTGTCCGCTGATCGTGCTGGTATTAAGACAAAAACGAAATGTTCCGCCGGCCTGGTTTGGACTTGCTTTGATAAACGAAGGCATAAGGGCGGTCAAAGCCGCTGCACCTGTTCGTTTTATGAGTTTCCTTCTGTTAAGCATAAATGGTAGAATGAAAACTTAAGGTAAAGTATTTTTTGAGTGAGGGAACAAAGTGTATAATATTTTTTCAGTCCACATTTTCCTTTATGAAAGCAATGCTCTTGTGAAGAATCTTACAAGTGGACCTGAGACAATACTCTCCTACTCAACCTGATGACATCTAAAACTCCGAATAGCATATAACGGAGGCTGTTAGGCAGAAAGACCTATAGCATTTGTCGTAGCAAATGCTATAGATCTTAAAAGAAGAGAAATCCAGTGTAGCTGCCCGGTAAATGCATCAGTTCCTGTCCCAGAAAGCGGGAGGCGCTATATTCAGTGAACGAAGATATACGTAGGCCTGTCCACGATGATGGATCTCGTTATCTATAAAATAAAATATAAAGAAGTAACCGGTGCCTTCCCATTGGCCAAACGCCGTATCGGTTTCCAGGAAACGATGCGGAGGGATCTGTGGCCAAAGCGCATTCAACATTTCGGTTGTTTCATCCCAGCGTTCCAGCAATTCTTGCTTTGAAGCGGGCGCGGCTACAGATGCTTCATCATAATTTTGCCATTTGCCTGTAATGAGGCCTTTTATTCCCGGCACTGCCATTGCAAGCATTTCCATTACCAGTTCCGAAAAAGGACGCATACCGCCTACGGAATACGTAAACAATTTGTCTTCAGGGAAAGTTTCTATCATTTTACGGGTGAGCTTCCTGTGTCCCTGCCAGTGTTCGAGCAGCGCTTCAGCGGTGATAACGATGGTAGGTTCGGTGGCCGTTGCCTGGTTACTGTTTGTCATTGTTTTCAATTTTATGGTTTGTTATTGATTTTACCATACAAAGAAAACAAGGCAGGGTGACAACCCTATGGCAGGCGGTTTTTGACAAAAAAAGGTATTTGTTTTTTTCTTTTCTCTTTTGCTTGCCCAAAAAAGAAACAAAAAAAGGCCCGCCCGTGCCGGTTCGGACGGGAACATCGTTCAACCGCCCGGATGACACCAGCCGGACGGGGGCGGGCAGGGATTACTGCCCGTTTTCGTGCCTGTTCCCTGATTTAGCTATTGTACTACTGTAGCTTCAGCTACAGTAAGTCTATTGCTGACATCTGATTCAGCCAAAACAGTATTTATTCCTTGTAATTTACCACAACATCGTTGGATTGTTTTTTTCCTTTTGTTGATCTGCCGTTTTTAACGATGTCTTCAATGGCATCCGACAACTCTTTCACTATAGAAGTGTGACCAGCGGCTACATTGTTCTCCTCTCTGATATCTGTTTTTAAATCGTACAATTGCAGGCCTGGTAATCCCATAGCTTTTGCTTCTTTTTCGGCAGGTGCGCTCCACCCACCCGACCCCCGTGCAAAAATCAGTTTCCAGTCATTTCTTCTGACAGAAAAATTTCCATCAATGGAGTGGTGAACAATGCTCGTTCTGGCGTAGCCCTTTTTTTGCAATAACAAAGGCAACAGGCTGAAGCTGTCTTCGCCTTCATTATCTTTTAACGGTTGCTGAAACATATCCGCAAGTGTTGCCATGAAATCGGTGAGGCAAATGGTTGCGGTTGTTTCCGACCCGGCTTTGATCTTTGCGGGCCACCTAACAATAAAGGGTATGCGATGTCCGCCTTCAAAAATATCGGCTTTTGCCCCCCGGTAAATACAACTGGGATGATGGCCGGCAGCGGAAAGTTCAGCAAAGCCGGCAGAAGGGGAACAGCCATTGTCGCTGGTAAAAACAATGATCGTATTTTCTTCAATACCGGCAGCCTTCACTGCATCCAAAATTTTACCCACCACATCATCAGTCATCAGTACAAAATCACCATATGCATTGGTACCGGATTTTCCCTGGTAGGACCGAGTTGGCAGTATAGGCGTATGCGGCGATGTGAGCGCGAAGTAAAGAAAAAACGGATGAGCCGATCTTGCCTCCCGGGAAATGTAATCAACTGCCTTATCTGTGATCCTGTCAAGCACCTCTTCGTGCCTGAAATCATTTCCCGCAGGTCCCGCTCTCCAGAATCCTTTGCCACTGTTTCCGGCCGTGCTGTCAACGGCGGTTGCTGTTATGCTACTGTTTTCAATATAGAAATACGGGTGCATGTCTAATGATGCGGGTATCCCGTAGAAATAATCAAATCCAACCTGCAAGGGACCCGCTGTAAGAGGTTGAAAAAAATCAAATTCACCTGACCCCTTTTTCTTCCAGTCAAGTCCAAGATGCCATTTACCGATACAACCGGTGTGGTACCCATTGCGCTTTAGTAAGGAAGCTAAAGTAGTTCTGTTGTTTTTTATGAGCATGGTATCATATCCCCATAACACACCATTTTGCAATCTTGTACGCCACGCATACCTGCCGGTGAGTATGCCATAACGGGTGGGAGTGCATACCGAGGAATTGCTGTGCGCATCTGTAAATTTCATCCCTCCTGCTGCCATTTGATCAATGTTCACCGTATGCAGCTTCGAACCGGAATTCAGGCAACGCACATCCCCGTAACCGAGGTCATCAGCAAGAATATAGATGATGTTTGGTTTTTGCTGTGCCGTTGTGAGCATTGCAGTCAATAAACAAATAGTAAGGGTGGTGAGGCTTCTTATTGATTGCATTGTATTTACTTTGTGCTTCAGATAAAGTTATAGCTATCGCTGCTTTTACCGGTAAAAAAGCTGCGGCCTTTCCGGGGGACTGGCTGCAAGATATTTTTTTAAAAATTGTTTTTGTTCCTCACTTCGTTTACTGAGCAAAAGCAATTGATGCCGGATGCCTTCCGTATTGTATTGAAAATTCTCTGTAAGCAACCCAATCCCTTCTAACTTTTTATTTGCTTCAGCAATCAACAGACCAATCGGCTCCAGCATGGTGCGGATCAGTGCATCCGGCTTTTGAGGAAGGAAGCCGCTGTTGCGGTACTGCACAAACGAATTAAAGATATCCGTAGCATTGTTGAGGTTCTCTACAGCGGCATTGTACAATTGCATATCCTGTTCGCCTGCGATGATGGCAATGTTCATCCGGTTATAACCCTGCCAGAGCTTAAACATTTCATTGTTCGCTCCCGCATCTTTCATGCGCCGTTCAATAGCAAGATATTGCTGCAGGCTGTCCATCTGCAGAAAAACTTTTACAGAATCCTTATAATGGAATATTGTTTTGCTTTTTGCTGCCGCATTCCGGTAGCTTACCGGTTTTTCCAACAATTGCCAAAGCGGATCAAAAGGGATATGGGTTTGTATAAAGGTAGCGGGATGCACCATAAAATATTGAAATCCACCCTGAATGCCGGCATCCCATGTTGGATCAAACAACCACCACTCCCCATCTACATTCACTGCACACCAGGCATGCCCGGTATTACCCCTTGTACTCACACCTTGGGGATAGCCGTAAATTACATGCGAACTGAACCCGATCCTTGATGCAAGATCGGCAAAGAGCCCTGCATAATTTTCACATACACCTTTCCTTCTGCGAAGCGTAGCCGTAATTCTTGTTTCATGATCCATACTCCGGTTGAAATAATAGGAACTGTCGTCGTCGTAACGGATATTGGCGGTAATCCAGCCATAAATGGCTTGTAACTGCGCTTTTGGAGCATCGTAGCGATGCTGTATAAATGCTGCCAGTGCAGCAGCAGAACGGCTGGTGGAATCAGGTACAGCAACAGTAAACCTTCCAAACCCTGTATAATTATTCCAAAGCTGACCCTTTGCAACCCCACAGGCCAGTATCATGCCATATAGCAGCAGGCTGAATTTCATAGCCTAAAGTTATTACAAAGAAAGCAAGTACGGAAGCAGCTTTATCTCCTACGACTGCGGTTCAAGCAACTGAAAAAACTGGTCGAGTTGGGGAAGAATAACGATCCTTGTACGCCGGTTGGCAGCCCTGCCTTCTGCCGTAGCATTATCGGTTAAGGGCTTATATTCACTTCGCCCGGCTGCAGCCATTTTGGAAGGGTCGAGCTGGTACTCATTTTGCAGAATGCGTACAACAGAAGTAGCCCGTTTAACGCTCAGGTCCCAGTTATCAAGAAGTACACCGCTCCGGTACGGTACATTATCTGTATGTCCTTCCACCATAAATTCAATATCGGGCTGATTCTTCAGCACCTGCGCCACTTTGCCCAAAACAGTTTTAGCCTGTGGCGTTATCTCGTAACGACCGCTTTTAAACAGCAGCTTATCTGAAATATCAATATACACCACACCCTTGTCTATCTTAATATTAATGTCTTCATCATCGAGATTCCCAATAACACCTTTTAAGTTCATCACCAGCACCATGTTCAACGAGTCTCTGCGGGAAATGGCTGATTGCAACCCCTGGATATATACATCCTTTGAGCCGATATTGTCGAGCGATTTTTTAATGCTTTCGGCCTGCGATGCAGAAATTACAGAAAGATCCTGCAGTTGCTTCAGCGCCTGGGTATTGTTTTCTTTCAGAAAGGCTACCTGTTCCTTAAGGTTATCATTTTCTTTCTGCAAGTCACCGTTCTTACGGTTAGCCGCATCCCTGGCATCGGTGCATTCTTTCAGGGTTTGCTGAACGTTTACATAGGTAGTGTTAAGGGCTTCATTTTTGGCCTGCTCTGCTTTGAACTTTTTGCTGCTCACACAGGAAAAAAGAAAAAGGGAAGCAACTACAGTAAGAAGTGGCAATCGGAGTTTCATAAAATTAATTTTTATGATGGGTAAATAATATATGCAAGATAATGCAATTGTTAAAGCTGGATGCTACCGGGAAGCTAAACAAATAAACACGTTAATGTTTTGTGTAAGTTGCCGACAAGCCGGTAAATGAGAAAAAACACATTTCTTAAGCGCTTTTGAAACCGGGTAATTACAAGGTACAATCCTCTCCTAAAAGTTATATCTGTTCAAAATAGAATTTTTAATCAAAAGATGGCTTAATATAATTTATTATACTCGTCCAAATTAGAAGGAAAACATTAATTTTGGACGAGAATAAATAATTATGAAGATCATTGGGCGTATTGTGGAGCAGAAAATACTGGCAGACAGGCTGGCAAGACCTGAGCCTGAACTAATCGCCATTTACGGCCGCCGTCGGGTAGGCAAAACCTATCTCGTGCGTACTTTCTGCAAAGAGGAGATGATATTTGAATTTACCGGCATTCATGGGGCTACAATGAAAACGCAGCTTGAAAATTTCAGCCAGGCGCTCCAACTGGCTGCCAAAAGCGCCGTAGCCCTGGCGATCCCTACCAACTGGTTGCAGGCATTTACGATGCTGGACACCTATCTTGATACACTTTCTTCGCGTAATTAACATCCTTTTCTCAAACCACCGAAAAGGAAATCCGCCCCCTATCAATAGGAGACACAATACCCGCTGACTTGGAACTCACCAATGTAATTAACTACCCCGTTTCTAAAATCCGATTATCTGATCTAAAAGGCAAGCTGGTGATACTGGACTTTTGGGCATCCTGGTGCGGAGCCTGCACCAAAGCATTGCCTCACCTTGATGCTATTCAGCGCCAGCTAAAAGAGCAGGTGCAAATAATTGTTGTTGGTTATGAGCCAACCAAAACTGTACAAGCTTTTTTTGCAAAAAATGCAATAGCAAGAAAAGTTAAACTTCCATTTGTTACTAAAGATAGCGTCTTAAAAAAACTCTTTCCCCACAATACATAAAGAAACTCCTTACCGAAGGCAGGATAGGAACCGCTTTAAGCTGTCATTGTGCCTACAATTCTTTTAAGCGATTCAGTGGGAATGTTACATTTAACTATATGACGGTGAACTACCTTAACAGATATGAACAGTGGGCAAAACAGGGAGGAATGTCAAAAACCACTATCGGCATATATACCCGTGCATTGAGAACCATTTTTAACGAGGCAGACGCTAATGGAATTATCCGAAAGGACAAATGCTACCCTTTCGGACGGCGCAAATATCAAATTCCTAATAGCCGTAATAAGAAGAAAGCTTTAGAGTTAAACCATATTGAGCAGATATATTACTACAAACCATCTTGTGAAAGCGAAAAGAAGGCAAAGGCATACTGGCTGTTTTGTTACTTCAGCAACGGCATTAATCCCAAAGATGTAGCATTGCTTAAATATAAAAACATACAGGAAGAATACATTGTTTTTGAGCGTGCAAAAACAGAGCGAACCAGCCGTTCCGATCCCAAACCGATTGTGGTTTATATAACTGAGGAAATCACCGCCATCATTGAAGAATTGGGTAACAAGGATAAAAGACCGGAGAATTACATATTCCCGATTCTTTATGAGGGAGTAACGCCGCTAAGACAATATGATTTGCTGCAATTTTTTGTACGCTTCATTAACGACTGGATGGTGAAGATTTGTCAAAATTTGGGGATTGACAAGAAAGCGACTACCTATGTAGCCAGACATAGCTTTGCCACAGTCCTGAAACGTTCAGGAGCCAGTACGGAAGTAATACAGGAGGCGTTGGGGCATGAAGACATACGAACTACTGAAAACTACCTGGATAGTTTTGGAAACGAGTTAAAAAAGGAACTTGCCGGCAAACTAACTGCATTTAATAAGAGACGGGAAATAAATCCTGATGATTTTTCAGGTACTTCTAATTAAATAGCCATTTCCCGGGTGATTTCGGAATTGGCGTAGAAGTCAATCGGGATGCCGTTAACGGGTTTACCTGAAAAACAGCGAACAATAAAATTTTTGTAACTTTAAAATATGGGCATAGATAAACAAATACAAAACAAACCTCAATTACCGAAACGTCTTTTTTGGGACTTTAGATATGACGAGATTGATTGGATGGGCGACTATCTGACTGTAATGGAAAGGGTATTTGAACGTGGCAGCAAAGAAGAATGGGAGGAGATGATACGTTTCTACGGATACGATCAGGTGGTTCATGCAGTAAAAAACGAGATAAAGTTCCTGGCAGACTATGCTATTGAGAAGGTTTGTGTGTATTTTTCTATCCCTAAGGAGAATCTGTTATGTTATACACGAAAACAGTCGAGACCGGGACACTGGATCTGATAAAAAAGTTGATGCTTGATGTGGAGTTGTTTAAGTTTAATCTTGTTGGCGGCACTGCTCTTTCTTTAAAACTGGGTCATAGAAAATCAATAGATATTGATCTTTTTGCAGATACTAATTTTGACGCCCTTGCGCTTGCAAAATATTTAGTGAATACTTATAATGCTACACTTTCTGGCGTCCTCCAGAATGGCGTTTTTGCCTTTATTAACAATGTGAAAATTGATTTACTGGCACATCAATACCCCATATTAAAACAGGTAGAAATCAAAGAAGGTATAAGAATGTTATCGTTGGAAGATATTGGAGCGATGAAATTAAATGCTATTCTTAATAGCGGTACCCGTTTGAAAGACTTTGTTGATATGTATGCGCTGCTTGAGCATCTTCCGTTAAACAAAGTAACTGAAAGTTTTGTGCGGAAATATCCGGATGTGAACAGGCAAATGGCTCATAACGCACTTCTTTATCACAATGATATAAATATGAAACAGAGGATTGATTATATCGATCAGGAAATTCCCTGGAAGGAAATTGCCGACAGATTACATGATGCTGTTACTAACGATCAGAAAATATTTCAGAAGAAAAACGTTCCTTCTCAAAAAAAAGCAACTACGATTCAGCAAAAAAAAAGAGGTAGAAGATTATAATACTAAGCAGCAAATAAATACATACATTAGCGAAGGGGACACTTAAAAAAATAGTTCGAAAATTGCTACGACAGCAATTCATTTCCCCTTACTCTAATAATTAGCTTATTTATTGTAAGCCGTTTAAAAAGCGTCTTTTTTAACGTCAGACGTCCTATATTGGCTAAGCTCCTCATCCTATTTTTCCATAATTACTTAAATTTAATAAAGATTTATTGGCTCAACTCTGAAATAAATTCGGATGGGATGGATTAATAAATGGAGAAGTAATATGGTGCTGCGTAATATGGCAGCCGATATTTTCGGGCGGTCTGCTTACTCCAGGACGCCGGGAAACTTTGTACCGTATTTCCAGTATAAAATAGGCGACTACCAACCGGATCACTACCTGTATTTCCCAAAAGAACCTTACAGAGAGCGGTATTACAACGAGTTTTTCAATAAACTATGCGAATACAAGGGCTACGACATTATCCATTTTCTGGAATTTCATTTTTCCGTCTATGCTGACCAGCACGATTTTTTACGATTCCTGCACTATGAAATAAGTGACCGATTGCAAATGAAAATAACGGACATCAAACGTAAAAAACTGCAATCAGCTTTTGAATGGGTACAGGAAAAGCAGCAGGCGTGGAAGCAGTCACAAAAAGGTATAATCAAACAGGAGATGGAGAAGGGAGTACAGGAAATTTTTAGCAATCAGTCAGCCTCTAATCCCGGCGAAGTGGAACAATTCATGCAAAAACTTTCGGTACAGTTAGGTGACTATATAGACAAGCTCATGACAGAAACAGAAGAGCGGTTATCATCTATCACGGAGCGCTTACCCTCCGGGCGAATTGAGCTCAATAACCGCAACCACGAAGAAAAAATTATCCAGCTCCTGATTTTGTGGCAACAGGTGCAGGCTCCGCCGGAACTTGCCAGGGCAGAACAACTGTTCAAAAAATTTACGGCTATAGATATTGCCACCATTTTACACCTGCATTTTGAGGCATTCCGCGATAACAAAATCCCCACACTCCAAAAGAAAGTGGGGGAGCAAAACGAACGCCTGAAGATGAACCATCCCCCGGTTAAAAAACTCGTGGAGGCCCTGCAAACTTTTTTTTACGGCAAATAAAGTTGCTTTACGATCTCTTAACTGCTTGCTTTACCAGTTGTAACTCCCTCACATCCAGTTTATAAAAATACACGGGACATCTATCATTGACTTCGCATAGGTTCTAACCCATCTTGCGTCCATAAAACTATTTTTTATGGACACTTTATTTATTCCGAATGAGAATGATTTTCGCCGGTGGATCAGGGAGGCTGTGAAGGAATGCCTGGAAAATACGCCCATAAAAAGCACATCCCCTGAAAACCCGGACGAAGAACCCTTGTTAACCCGCAAGGAAATTGCCGGGATATTTCGCATCTCCCTGGTTACTCTGCACGATTGGATGAAACGAGGTTTGCCTTCCCATAAGCAACGGGGGAGGGTGTACTTTCTCCGCTCCGAGGTAATGGCCTATGTAAAACAAAGCCGCCGTTCTAACTTTTTAAAATCTGACCAATGGGAAAACTAACCGTAGCAGAAGCTAGGAAAATTGACATGGTAGATTATCTTTCTTCGCTGGGCTTTCAGGCTATAAACACAAGAGGGGAAGATTATTGGTACTTATCTCCTTTTCGCCAGGAGCGAACACCCTCTTTTAAAATTAACCGCCGGAGTAATATTTGGTATGATCACGGTAGCGGAGATGGTGGTAACATTATAGATTTTGGCATCCTGTATCATCGTGTAGATGTACGGGGGTTCCTGGAACTGTTAACCAGGGATTACGAACAGAACGATTTTTCTTTTCACCCGCAATTGAAAAAGGAAAGTAGTATTAGTCCGGTTGCGGGTGAAAAAGAAAAGACTACCGACAGCAAAATTATCATTACAGCTACCCGGCAGTTGAGCAATGTACGCTTGCTGCATTATCTGAATGAAAGGGGCATAGCTCCTGATCTTGCCGGTCAGTTTTGCCGGGAAGTTGATTTTAATCTTTACAGAAAGCAACATACTGCTATCGGTTTCCCCAACGGCATGGGCGGTTATGAACTCCGCAATCCTTACTATAAGGGAAGCTCATCGCCCAAAACATTTCGCTTTTTTGACAATGGCAGCCGGGAACTTCACGTCTTTGAAGGCTTTTTTGACTTCCTTTCCTGGCTTTCTCACTTTAAAAACGATCAACTCTCCAACAACTTTTTAGTGCTCAATTCCCTTTCCTTTTTTCAAAGAGCAAAGCAAACGATGGAGGCACATCGTAATATCCGGCTCTGGTTAGACCGGGGCACTGCCGGTCAGGCATGGATTACACAAGCCGTTAAGTCCCATCCTGCATATGATGACAAAAGCAGTTTATATCAAGGTTTTGATGATCTCAACGACTGGCACACACATCAACTTAAACAAAAACAGCACCTCTACAATACCAACAAACCATCACATTCAAAAACAATAAAACGAAAATCACATGGCAGACTTTAAAAGAAGAACCCTGACGCTCAGCAGCGGTAAGCAGATTAAACTGTATGGAAACAGCATGGCAATTGGAAGTAACCTGGAGGTTGGAGAAGGCGCGGCGCCCAATATTCTTTCTTTCATGGAGCAAAGACAAGAGGAAAGTCCAGGCAATATAATACCGGATTTCACTGCTGAAAACAAACCAAAGAAAGTAAAGCCCATTTCTAAACCCGTTGCAACTGTACTCAATCCATACCGGTTAACAGTAATGGAGATTTTGGAAATGGCGGATTTTAATATTCGTCTATGGTCAGATTTGAAAGACAATATTCGCAGGCATGGTGTAAGCAATCCGAAAATTTTTAACCGGGAATCGTAAGAAAAACCAGGAAAATTTCTTTTCAAAAAAGAGAACGTGAACAAATAAACAACTACAGCACTGCCAAATTTTCCGAGAGCTTTTCTCTAACAAATTCGGCTAAATCTGGACGGTGACAGAACACGGATCAAAGTTAAATATCAGCAGTGTAGTTGACAGACAAGGGTTACCAAATGCTACACATTTGAAACGCTAATCTTTCCCTTCAACGTCGTAACGGATCATCAAACGCATTCTAAAGCCATATGCGACCCTACAGCAACAACACCTACCTAAGATGCAATAAGAAAACATAGAACAAATTTATAAGCTAAAAACCCCTTTATCATGAAGATGGAGCCAAAGATTGACTTTTCGATTTTCAGTAGCCAGCTATGTTTTGGTAATACCAAAACGGCTGGCTCGCTCATCCCGCTTTGATGGCGGGATTCGTGAGAGGGATTTTTTCATCCCGCTTTTAAGCGGGATTCAAAAATCAGGAGGTCAAGATAATGAAGCAAATGAATGAACAAGCGAAAAACAAAGGCGGAAGACCTGCCAAAAGCATCAAGCGCAACCAGGTGCTAACGCTCAAATGTGCCAGCTACGAACAGGCAAGGATCAGTGCCAATGCTAAAAAAGCCGGGCTTTCGGTTTCGGAATTTCTCCGGGAAATGGGACTGAACGGACAGGTTGTCACGACAGAAAAAGTGTTACCAGGAGAGGTTTTAGAGTTAACTGGAACACTCAACCACATGGCGGCAAACCTGAACCAGATTGCTAAAAAAAGAAATAGTGTAGTGGAAGAACTGAACGCTGCCGAACGGGCTGGTCTTGAAATTCTTTCACGGGAGGTAAAAGAAATTGCCCAGTGTATCAAAAGTTATTTACAATGATCGGGAATATATCACTGGGAACTTCTTTCTTCCATTGTATCAGCTATTGCCTGGAAGATAAACGAACATTAACGGAAGAACAGAAAATAAAGAAGTCATTGGAAGATGGCTTACAGCACAAAGACCGGGCAGAGGTATTGGCTTATAACAAATGCTTTGGTGATAAATATGAACTGGCTGAACAGTTTAAGGAGGTTGCCCGGTTGAGCAGGCGGGTGGAAAAGCCGGTGCTGCATTTATCGCTAAGCCTCCGTCCCGGCGAACAGTTAAACCGCAACCAACTGATTGAAGCCGGTCAGGAAATGGCAAAAGAATTTGGGTTAGCAGATAACCAGTACATCATTATCCAACATAAGGATACCAACAAACAGCATATTCATTTGGTGGCAAACCGGGTAGGCTACCAGGGCAAAGCCGCCAGCAGCAGCAATAATTATTTGAAGATGGACAGGCTTTGTCGCCGGTTGGAAAAGCAATACAACCTGCAGGAAGTACTTAGTGCAAAGCGGTTTTTGACGAAGGAGCAAAAATTAATTCCCCGGCATGACACCCGGAAAGAAAAAATGAAGAATGATATTAAGCAGTCATTAAATGGTGCATTCAGTTACCATGAGTTTGCCCAAAAGCTGCAGGCATTGGGATATCAGATTGTCAAAGGAAGGGGCATCACTTTTATTGATAATAAGAAAGTAAAGGTGAAGGGAAGCGATCTGGGATACTCCCTGCATACCATAGAAAAACTGTTACTGCAAAAGCAGGAGAAGAAATTAAAACCGGAAAATTTATCCGGAGCTGCCAAAAGAAAAGAAAAAGAAACCGCAACAATCCCCCAAAAGGAAATTGCTGCTACCGGATTCAAACACAAAAAAGTGATAACAGCCTACGAACAAAATCTGTTGCCTGAAAATTCAGTTCTGGAAGAACTATCAAAAGGGTTAGGTGGCATTCTTTCTGACCTGCTGAAACCGGAATATGTAGATCAGAGTATAAGCCCGGAATTGTTGCATAAAGCAAAAATAAAAAGGAAACGCAAGCGTCCCAAGGTCTAGCACACAATTATTATTAAACTTTTAAAACGAGAGTTATGGATACTCCAATAAAAAATTTTACCAAAGAGGAAAAAGAAAATGTACTACTGATATTAAACGAATTTTCGGAAGACCATAAACAAAATACCAAAGCAATTAACAGCCTTGTTACCTCCGTTAAAGAATACACTAATAAAATAAACGCATTGCTTCTACGGGCAGAAAGTCAGCTCAGTGTTGAATCGGCAGTTACTGAGGAATTAAAAAAAGATACTGCTACTGCCATAAACAAAATACAGGAAGCTATTCAGCACTTTTCATTACCAGATGCAAAATCTCATCAATTATCAAACAAGCTGGATAAAAATATACAGTTATTGCAAAATCCTGTTCTGCAAAAAATCATCCACCAGCACCATGTTCCTAAAATTACCTGGATTGCAGCCGCATTATTCATTGGTTTTGCCCTGGTAAGCGCAGGCTGGTATATGACGGCATCCAAACTGGATGGCTACATAGCCAACGATACCAAATACCGTTACCTGAAGTTGGATACCGGAAACGTTATTTTACAGCAGCAGCTTTACTGGGTTGATAGCTTGGCCAATGCAAAACCCAATCTGCGGGACAGTGTTATCCGTGTAGAGGAACAGTACCACAATAATTTTGAATTGTTGCAAAAAGCCAACCGTATGAATGCTGAAGCGGAAAACCTGAAGGCAAAAGCAAAAGATCTGAAAGATCAGGCAGGCAGAAAATAAAAAATAATTATGAAAATGCTCCTTATTAAAAATGTGAAGCTTTAAGCTATTTGAAACAATTAAGCCCTGCAAAGCCTTGCTTATATTTTATTACTACATTTATTGAACAAGTAACGTTCAGGCAAAAGGTCTGGCTAAACACAGATAAGTGAGAAAAGATATGCGTCAGTACGGGTCTCGTTTCGTAATTATTCCTTGGCTTCTGTTGTTGGTACCCCGCCCGCAGTATCCGCCCTGCATACACAATTTATCTGCCGAAGGCATGACAACGGCGGGGCGGCGGAACATCGGCAGCGGCTTAAACTGACGTTTAATGACGCTATAGAAGTATGCAGGGTGATCCTTTTCTGACATCTGATTTTATTTACGTGGATCCTTTCATCAAACCCCTGCCTGAAGTGACAGGAGGCTACCAACTTTTTTACATTGGAGCGGTTGCGAAACCTTTGGGTGGCATAAAGGTTGCTGATCTGTAAAAAAAGGCAGGTTTCCGCTTTACTAATGCTACAGACCAGACGTGTTACAAACTAAAAAATCTTTAAAATAAAATGTTTTTGAATAAAACTTTAATGAATGCATTTCAGACAATTCAATATTAATAGCATTTTCATCATTCGAAAATACCACCACAAGAGACAATCTATACACTTGCCTATCTTTTTTCTTTTTACTTATTACATTATAATTTAAAAACTTGCTATACACAAAGCCTAATATTATACTATCAAAATCATTTCTAATTTCACTAAACTTGAGCGATAGCTTGTTTTGGTAAAGAATAAGATTAAAATCAGCCACAAAAGAGTATGACTTATGTTTATTTTGTTCCACAAATTTAACTAACTGATTATATCCCAATATATCTTTTTGCAAAATCAAAGAATCAAAAAGCAACAACTTAGATGCTTTCGGAGATAGTCTTGAAGAAATAATTAATCCATTTTTATTCGTTGTATCTATTACTTTTTCTTGTGCTACGCATTCACTTATATTAGTGACAAGGACGATTAATAAGATTATGTTTTTCATTTACCTTAAATTTATTATTGTGGATTAGTAGCAATGGTATTAACAGCCTTCCCACCACTTGCGCTCAATACAACATCAAAAAGTTTAATTATTGCACCTCTGGGATTAATAGTTATCCACCCTTGTTTCTCTTGACGTTTAGGAGTTAATGATCCATTAATGCGAACAAAATAACCTGTTGATGATTCTACATATCCGATTCGGGTATATCCAATAGGTAAGAAAATATTTAACCGATTGCCAGTTAATTTGGATAATTGATTAATTGTGTTTTTTCCAGTTTGTCCTTTTCCCGTGTAGCAAGAAGATAAAACAAAATTTCCCCCATCCGTAACCTTCCTTCCCATTTTAGCCAAGAACGTTACATCTGCTTCTCCTTCAGTTAGATTATTACCACCTTTGTTATTATAGGACTTGATTTCATTCGTAGAAATAGATTGATTATCCCGCGAGATAAAAGTTTGATCATAAATTGCGAAGTGGGATTCTCCATCTTTTTGCCCACCATGCGCTGATATTACAAGATTTTCGACACTTTTATCATCGAAGGCTCTTAACGCAACAGTTCCAAGCCCCAAGTTTGCAACGGAAAATACAGCCCAATTTCCATACGCTCCTTGTTTGTCCTCCGCGTTAGTTTCGTTTCTTGTTTTTTCATCTTTTTCAACATTGATAAGCACATTTTTTGATTTACCCGATAACACCATAAATGCACTTTTTGCATCTTCTTCAGTAAATCTTACACCTCCATCTATTTCAATCACCTCCATACCATTGGGATCAAAAAATCGCATTGGATTGTTAAGCACAAATGTATAAGGAGAAAAATTTAAATAGGCATCTGCCATCGGATCCACTGCATGCCACCTCCCAATCTGTACATCATACATCCTCGCTCCATAGTCCGACCATTCCAACCCACTCCCATCGCTGAACTCTTTTTTCTGTTCTTCCTTACCATTGTACTTATACTTATTCTCCGCTATTCCATTGAGCGCTTTGGAACTTATCCCCGCCATAGTAAGCCCGAAAGGATAATAATGCGTTTCCTCCAGAATAGCTCCCCTGGTATGGATCACCTGCAGGTTATCAAAGAACACATTTACAGGACTCTCGTTGCTCACGTAAATATACACATATCCGCTTTTGGTGGCTGTTAAATTCGAAAGATCTGTATGAGATTTGACTACGCTGTTGCTGCCTACCTTGCTGAAGCCCGTAATAGTGGTCTTGAACTGGTCATCAAAAAAGATATAGTTGATATAGGCTTTGGGTACTGTAGGCGCTGTGGCAGCATCGGTGGTTTGATTGCTAAGCAGGGTATTGATACCTGTTGTGGTGCCGGCGCTGCCGTTGAGCTGGCTGGCTGTTATACCGCCATGGCTGGCTGCTGCTGCCCCGCCTGTGGGGGCACCCAGTAAACCCGTTAGTATATCCAGCACCGGTACAGTACTATTGGCTGCTGTGCCGCCGGTGTTGTTGGTAAAATAATAGCTCTTTCCAAAGATATCTATCCTGTCGCCCGCCATTACTTTTAAGGTGATACCCAACCCCGTTTTATTGGTGACGCTGTTGAGTTTATAGAGTTTGGCGCTGTTGGCGGTAGTTACACTGTTGGGATTGTTGTTCACCGGCGGGTTGCCATTGTGGTTTTGGTAGGTGGTAATACCCGTTGCCGTAGTAGATGCTACCACGTAAGTGCTGTTGATGGTATAATAGTTCTTTTCGATATAGGCTGCATTGGGGCTACCATCTACAGTAAGGCTGCCTTCGAGCGTTGCCGCGGGGTAAATATCCTGCTTGATTTCTTCCGTAAGCAACATGCGTACATTGCCCAGGTGATCTTTTACAAAGTAATCGTAAGCAAAACCTGAAGGGGTATTGGGGCTGCCCGGGGTATTGAACAGGGTTCTTATCCTGCCTTCCTCCTGACTTGTAAAAAGCAGCTTGTCGGTATAGTTGGGATTGTTAGGATCAGCAGGGCTGATGGTTTTGGTTTCATAGACAAAAGCACCCACATAAGTGGTAGTAGTGGTAATGGTTTTGTTGCCGTTAGTAGCAGACGGATTTTCAAGCGTAACTTTTTTCAGTTTGCTGCCCGCCGCGTCGTAGGTATAGGTAATAGTCACCGTAATGGTTTGGGGTAGGTTAAGATAGTTGTAAGTGATAGTGCTGATGCCTTTGTTCAGGTCGGCGCTGAGATTGCCGTTTACATCATAGCTGTAATCATCGGTACCTGTGTTACCGTCCTTAAAATCTCCCAGTTTGCCACTGCTCGCAGCTGCAGCAGCATCGGTAACCTTTGCCAGTTTGTTACTGTATTCGGTATTTTTATAGTTATACGTTAACTGATCAATAACAGGTGAGGTATTAAATTTTAAACCTTTCTGGGTCATGGTTTTAATGTTGCCATTGGCATCGTAGGTTAAGCCGCTCACCGAATAGTCAATATTAGCACTGGTATTGAATACCGCACTGCTGCCCGAGCCCGACACATACTGGGTGAAGGCTCCGGCGGTAAGCCGGTTGGCGGCGTCATAAGTAAAATTATATTTGCGCCGCTGCTGGTCGCCTTCGCTTTTCCAAAGCATACCACTGATGTTGCCATTGTACTGGACGGTGAAGGTTCCCAAGCTGGCGTTTTTGTCATAACCCAACTCCATGGCAAAATACTGGTTGGTATTGGCGCTGCTCATATACCCCTTGTTTACATTGAGCAGCCAGCCCCGGATATTGTATTGATATGCCTGTTCCTGCAAAGGCTGCCGCGGCGTATAATAAATGTTGGTAGCTGGATTTTTTTTACTGCCCACTGTTTTTTTCTTAAGCTGTCCCAGGGCGTCATATTCATTGCTGTTGACGGTGGTATAAACCGAAGGCAGCGCATTACCATCTACATTGGTATGTTGTATCTTTTTGTCAGTGCGCACTACCCGCCCCAGGTCATCGTAAATAAATTTGGTTACCGTAAAGCTGGTTTGCGCATTGGTTCCCGACTTAACCTGCTTTTGCAATGTAACCAGCGGCTGACCGTTCCAACTGTACTGGGTAGTAGCAACATCTGCCCCGCCGGTTTGATTTTTGCTTTTTACCTGCAAAAGCCTTGCTTTATCATCGTAAATATTGACCGTATATTGGTATGCGCTTTGTCCCAGTATCTTTGTTTCCGTCCAGGTTACCAGTCCCCTTGTCTGTGTCGACACCGTTAACTGCTGGGCATAATCGGGGGAAGCATTATAGGTTGTAAAAAAGCCGTATGTACTGTTGATTTGTGCATTGTCTAAGGTGGCGTTCAGACCGCTGGCAGCAGGAATGCCGCCATAATCATCATAACCGGTTCTGGTAAGGTATTCATAGGTGCCACTGGTGGTAGGATAGCTGGTGGAACTGTAAGCGCTGTTGCGGTGGGTTTGCGCTATGGTGGTGTTGGTCCATAATCCCGTTTCAACCGGGCGGTTTTGTGTATCGTATTTTGTTACCAGGTACTGGTTGGTGGCTTTTAGTTTGCCGTCCTGGGTCATCACCAGCCGGTCACGGGCATCGTACACCATCTCTACCTGATCTGCTCCCGGAACTTTTTTTATGATCATGCGGTTGCGCTGGTCATATTCATAACGGAAGCATTGTTCTGCCAGTATTGTGGTATTGGTAAGCACCCAGTTGGAAGAGATCAGCTCTACGCCCCGCGGCTGCAGCACGCAACGCAGATTACCCAGGTCGTCGTACAGGTAGTAGGCACAGAGCCAGCCGGTGTGGTTGCTACCATTGCCATTATCGGCTGTGGCCGAAAGCTGTACTTTCTTTAAAATTACTTTGCCTTCTTTGTCTTTGAACTCAATAACCTGCTTGCCATGCTCATCCACTGTAATGGTTTTATACAACTGCGCGGCAACATAAGCCCCCGGGCTGCTATAGCCGCTCAGGCTGCCTAATGCGCCGACAGCAACATTCCAGATCCGCACCGCATCAGTAGATGTGTTAACATAATACTTTGTTTTTACCGAGCGCCTGCTGGCTTCCACAGTATTGTACATAGTGCCCTCCCAGCTATTGCCCGGCGCCGATACTTCAGTAACCCGGTTCAACGGCGAAGTTTCATAGCGCGTCTCCCCGTAAAAAAAAGTTTCTCCCTGCCCATATATTGGTGAAGCTGAACCGCTGTAATATGTTGCCTGCTGGGCAAAAGGGTTGAGTTTGAACAATCCGTCTGATGTAGTGGCGGGAGTGGGTAAATATTTGAAAAGCTCCCTTCCAAAGCCGTCGTACTCTACCATGCTTACCATGTCCACCGCTGATCCCCCTGTAGCATAGGAGCCCTGCTTTACAACGGTCTGCAATGGTCTACCCAGCCCGTCAAAATATTGGGTGGTTTGCTGTACATCGCGCACACTGCGCGTTATCAATGTATTGGCGTTTTGCTCCGGCGCTTTGGCATCCCAGGTACGGATATAACTCTTGTTGATGGTGCCGTATGCGGGTGGTGCAGTACGCGGAGATTGCGCCATGCCAAAAACACCCGGCAGAAGCATTATTGCCAGGGCTAAAAGAACCTTACTGCTAAACCTAACGTAATACATGTAAACAGGTCTTTGGTTATTGTTAGAGTTGACTATCATACACACTCCTACTCTCTTCCTCTGCATTTATCATGATGCTTATTGTTTACTATACTGCACTTTTATGGGCAGAACTACCGGGCTTTCTGTCGGTGTCACGCCTTCCTTAACACTCAAATACACCTTACCCTCCGCTGTAATGCGCATTTCCCAACGATTGTCCTGCAGCAGGTAGTAGTCCAGTTGCAGTTCAACTGCAGGGATATAGATCTCCTGTGTTATGGTACCAACAAACTGTTCTGCTAACCAGTCGTTTACGGGTTGCGAACATTTAAGGATCAGTTCAAATGCAACACTGCCTGCACTGTCAATATGTAGGTAAGAGGAAAGCGCTGACCAGCCCTGTTCACTGTTGGCCTGGAAAGCGGCTGTATCAAGAGGCGCAGTAAACGAACTATTGTTATACACAGCACCGAGCGTGTAGCCGGGATAGTTAAAAGTGGTTATAGATGCGATGGCCGCCAGACAGAAAATAAGTCGTATGTTTTTATTGTTAGTCATATTATTGATTTGTAATTATGGAGTAAAGGAACCGCCCGTCAGTCCTATGTAACTATATGGCGCCGGAGGCGTACCGCCCAGCAACTGTACACTGAATGCACCCGATGATGACACAACAACCTGCCATGTTCGCCCACTCTCAGACATCGTGAACATTTTGGTTGAATTGGGCTTGCAATTGCCGTTTATGGTAGCGATCTGGTTAACACCATACCAATTGGTACTGCCAGAAGAAGAACTGAATACGATGTAGAACGATACTGTGCCACCGGAACTACTAATGCCACTGGTGGCAATACTGAATCCGGGATATGCTGAAAACGAACAGCTTTGTGTGCAGGTGCCGTTAGCATTGGCTTGTTGCTGTCCATAGGCAGTAGCTTGGGCATTTGCATCTGCAACCGATATCGTTGAGTTGAACATCCCCGAGGGAATATTTACATACACCGTACCGCCCACATATCCGGAACCACAATTGTTACGGGTATAGTTGCCGCTTTTATCGTCATTTACATAACTAAGGCAGCTTTCAGGCTGACCCGCATAGTTGTAACAGATCTTTTTTAGGATATTCCTATCCTGATCTCTCACCAATATGAGCCTTTGAAAGCCATCATACACGTAGTAAATAATTCTATTGTCAACACTGCATTGGCTCGTCATTCCTATCAATGGATCATAGGTGTAGGTAGTCATTTGCGCTACTGAAGGATAAAGACGAACTTCATCAATACCCCCCGTACCGGAAATGGTTAACGTTGTAGAATTTGCCGTTACCATATGTTCGTGGAATGTCCAACCCTCTATAGTTTTACCCACCTGGTATTTTATAACACTGCCGCCATTGATGGTGTATGGACTGGTGCTATTTCTCCAATATGATAGAATATAGTTTTGTCCATTGGTTACTGCTTTACTTAAAGTTGCAGAAGTCGTTAGGTTATAATATTTTTTACCGGTAGGTGGAAATGGTGCTGCGGTAGCGGTAGTTATCGTTCCTGTGTAATTGTTCCAGTTTCCTTTACCATCCGATTCGAAAGAGGTGTATGCGATATTTACCTGACCCGCATTGGTGACCCTTGCTATAGCATAGGTAGAAGAATAGTCCCAAATATAGCTTTCCGTTATGTTGTCCTGCACTTGTTGTTCAATTAGATTTCCCTTTGAATCAAAAGTTGCACCAGCTAGTTTAGATTTGTAGTCCGACGATTTAATAGTTGAAGTTGCTGTGATCGTTGTCGGTGTAAAATTGCCTGGTAGTTGGATCGGTTCCCAGTTATATACTTTATCGGGTAGAGGCGTAGTCGTTTTAAATGTTGAAAGAACTGCGGATGTTGATCGAAGATTACTGTTATCCTGATTGGAATGCTGTTTGTATTTTTCAATTACTGGGTTAACCAAATGTTTCGTCTGTAGAAATTTTATCCCCTGAGCAACCGGATCGGTTATTGTTCCACTTAAAATATAGTCAAGTGGATACTTCATGTACACCGACTCTTTTTCACCTTTACTATTTGTTGTAATGATCCTTGTATTTTGTAAGTGAGTGTCATTATCAAAATAATAATCGGTGGTTGTCGTTACGGGATTGGCGCCATTAATATCGTAAACTACAACTATGTCTTTGGTTTTTCGGATCAACGCATGGGGTACATAATACTTAGCAAATATGAATTCCGGTAAGTTTGTCATTTTTTTTACTCTCACTCCCGCTATGGTGTCCAAGAAAGTTCTGGTGTACTGATAAGTTTCAGAACGGAGCATTACATCGTTCTGATTAAAATCTACTTTCGACTTCAAAACACCTCTTTTCCAATCGTTAGTATAGAGCGGAATACCTGGAAAATCGGAAAAACGAATTGCGGTATAAAAATCTGCTCCATCCGGACCTGTTTCAGGGGTGGGGAAATCTGTGATGTATTGAGCTCCGTAAAGTCCCGACAGTTTGGGACTCTCGGATAGATCCTCGTTGTTTATGTAATCCGGAAATTCGCTGGGATCCGCAAAAAAATATTTACTATAGCCATTTCCCGGCTGAGCGACAGTAACACTTTCATAACCAAATTGGGTTCCATTTCCCAAGACAGCCTGAGGGAAAATTCTGATTTTTAAAAAGTTCATTTTATTGGACCCAGCTGGATTGGTTGTTGGCAAACCAAAATTTTGCAAAAACGTGCTATTTAATGCCGTACCACCGCCTAGAAATGAAATACAGTACTTGGTGAAATAATACTCAAGCGGATTAACGGTTGCTGTTCCTTGGCCGTAAGTATATTTAGTCTGTACAGGATCTCCAAACAAACTATAACTTATAATTTCTTTCACCCGCAATCCACCGCTGAAGTAAATGCTGCCCTGTGCATTGCTTTCAAACGAATACAAAGAACTTCCTCCTGTGGGGTATTTTATTATATTTAAGGTGCAGGCCTTCATTGCAGCTGTATCAGGATTTCGATTTGCGCCGTTTGATAATGAAAAAGTTTGCCCGGCGCAGTCCTGAAGCATAAAATATTCATAGATTAAATCAGAATTAACGTAAAGGTTGTTTGAAGGCGGAGCAGGGAAAATATGATCATTTCCACTTTTATTGTAATACCCCCAATGATCCTGTTCTGGAGACAACCTGTAGGGTAATGTATAACTATCATCAGTTGCCGGATTATTATCACCCAAATAGTAAAACCGAGTGGCTGGCTTTTTTGTAACGAAGTTGGATGGGAATTCCGCGATTGAGTCAAGTCTAAGCCTGTAGTTTAGATGTGCGTAATTGGCGGGAGATGGGCCATCGTATTTTCTTACGTTATTTGCTTCAAAATAACTTGTATAGAACTTAAACTTTTTTATTGGAACGCTATATTTATCATACATTCTTATCTCATCAAGAGGATAGGAAAATGATGTGGTGCGATAGTCCATCCGAGCGCTATTGCCCCGAATAAATTCCACCCATCCATTTCTGTTTGAAATTTTTTTCAAAAAGACTTCGGTCTGTGGCAGACCAAAATCTGTGAATGGTTGTGGTGTTAGTGTTACATCAATAGCACTGGCTATATATTCATTGTAATATCTTGTGCTTTGGTTAACTGAAATTGGATCGAAATATTCCAGGTTGATTTCATTTCCATTAGCTGATGTGATTTTTGACAGATACCATGCTGTGGGTACGTTTTCATTGAATTCTGAAAACCAAGACATTTCCTGCACCGCAAATTCATAACTTATTCCATTTTCGTCTTCTATTACCAACTTGCTTTGCGAGGAATTAACATACACCCAATTGATTTCGAGTGATTCATTCTTATTTAATACAGCTATTCCATTCTTGTTAAACCAGAATCTTCCACTCCGCCCCTGAAAATTGAAAAAGAACTCGTCAGGTTCGCCATCCAGGCTACCTCCCGCCATAGCATCCAGTTGGGCAGAGGCAATATAGTCAGTTCTGTCACCAGGGACACCTACAAGTCCATAAAAACTTAAGGTATTACGAATCGGACGATGTTCTCCATTGCTCAGCAAATATTCAGGCCTGCCACGCACAACACGCGTGATTACTCCTCCCGCATTTAAAGACCAACCAAGCCCAACCCAGGAAGGGATTTCATCAACTTTAATTCCTCCGCCATGGTAGGATAAACTAACGTCTACGGATACATCATTTTGTGAAATAGAAATCAGCGGAATAGTAATGTCCGGCACTCCTGAATAGGTGCCTACCGGTATCTCCCCATATTGCCAAGCGAATAGGCACTGGCTGAAGGTGTTATAAATTGAGGTGAAGCTATTTGTCCTTTTACATCTGTCAAACAACAGAAGCAGGAAATATTTACAGCAATGAGAGTAATTTGAATTCGCAATAGTTTTATCATACTGAATCTATAAATTTGAAATCATTGCTGTCCGGTAAAAATAGAATAATTCTTTTTTCAAACGGCTG
>CALKHN010000016.1 GCA_937991535.1 uncultured Sphingobacteriales bacterium | reverse complement strand
CGAAGGCGGATCAACATCCCGGAATGGTGGGTCAACATGGCCGGAATTTACACAACGGTATTCTTCAGGCGCATTTTATGCTGCTGGCGAAGCATTTCATTCTCGGAAAATTTTTCCTGTAGAAATTTTAAGGTAGGCTTGTTATAAATCAGCGATGCTTTTATCGGTACGCCTAACTTTTCACCTTTATTGTTCAGAATATGATATACAAGCCCGCCATTTCTGGCAATACGGGAATCTTTGTTGCCTGTGTCTGCCACTACATTGTATAATTTTAAAACGGCATTCAGTTCTGCTACGGACGTGTATTTGTACTTAGGTAATACATGGTCAAGCACATTGGTAATCGCCCGCTTGGTTTCAAATCTTCCGTATTCCGCTTTCACGGTATTAATCGGCTTTAATTGATATGCCAAACGTTGCTTATCTGTGGCGACCGTCAGATTAAATTCTTTCTCAATTTCCTTAGCTGCGGTCATGGACTGGTTACGGGCGAGGTTATGCAGCGCAATTCGCTTGCCATCGTTCTTTATGTTAGTGGTAACGATATGGATATGCTCATGCCCCGCATCGTGGTGGCGATATACCAGGTAAGGCTGCTCCCCGAAACCAATTTTCTGCATATAGATATCGGCAATTTCCCTGAGCTTCTCATTATTTAGCTTCGGCTTATCCGCTTCGTCAAAATTTAAAGAGATATGCACGCAGTTTACCTTCGTGCGGATGTTCAATTCTGCTTGTCTTTGCAGGCGGTTTATGCGTTCGCTGAAAGACAATAATTCTACATCCTTCGGATAGTTGCCCGCATGGATTAGCTCGGCAACTTTTTGCTTTACTTTATGCTCGTTGTAATGGAGCGCATTTCTGATGGAAGTGCTTTGATGAACTATTGCAACCATACCTCTGAAATTGAATTGATTTTTTGCTTAATGATGTCTATCTTATCGGTTACATTTTCCTGCACGGATTGTGATACAATCAGCCATGATTTTACCTCGTGGCAAAAGGATAAGGCATTTAATTTTCTCACCATCTGATTGTAATTATTACCAACGGCTGAAAGCTCTTTTCTAAGGCTCATTAGCTCTGTCATTAAATCATCAAGCGAAGCATTCCTCACTTTGGTAACAATGGCTTTATCCAGCAGAACATGGCGAGCATATTCGCTGATTTTTCCGCAGGTGGAATTATCACACTTGTTTTTTATGATTAAATATTGGGCTGGCGTCAGGCGTATATGAAGCCATTTTGTTTTATTGATATTCTGCTCTTTCATCACACTTTCATTTATCCTCATTTATCAATCAAAATCACAACACACGACTTCGGAGTAGTGTTGCCGGAAGCCCGTTGTGATACAACGGTACTTCTGGCTGGGTGCAGGACACTGGTACCCTCAGGAAATTTTTTGTTTTCTATGTTTGAAGTGATACCATTTTGATTATCCAGTATCTACTTACAAACGATAGAGTTCAATCCGGCGGGCGCAGCTTCCACCATTCGTTGAAGTCTTTACTGCCGGCAAATAAGTTTCTTTTATCAATAAACTTTTTACTGGTCAGGGAAAGCGCAAGGGCCGTTGCTTTATCGCCTGCATTGTCATTGTCTAAAAATAATTTTACCCTTGAAAACTGCTGCATGTCTGTCAATTGCTTCTTAAAAAATGAAATGGAATTAAGCACCAAATAGTTTTCATTTTGATGTTCTCTTTGCGCCATAAAACAGAGGTAGGAAAGGAAGTCAAAGCAGCCTTCAAAGACGGCTAATTCAGAAGCCTTATTATCAATAAATGTGATACCTTTCGGGGAACTTGAACCTTTAAAATAAGGGCTGCGTAGTTCGTAACCGCCCTGGTCATTTTTAAAGCCTAAAGCGTAATAAATCTTTTCGCTATTTTGATAATGGACTTCTTGTAAATATTTATCTGCAATCTCAATGTTTATCCTTCTGGACTGCAAGTATTGCACAAGTGCGTAAGAGTTGATTAAATGGACTGATAGTATTTTGATAGCCGGTTTTTGACGAAAATCGGTGTTGCCTTTATCATGTTGCCGGCCAAAAGAAAAAGATGCCTTTCCTGAAACGGCACCGTCGTTTAAGGTACCAAGGAAATCTTTGACTGTGCAATTTTTTAAACGGATGCCCAGATCAATGAGCGTACCGCCTTTGTTCTCACCAAAGTCAAACCAGAGATTAAACAACCTGTTTACTTTAAAGGAGGGAGTTCGCTCATTCCTGAACGGGGAATAGTACCAATACTGATGGCCCGTAACTTTTACAGGGCGAATATTTTGTTGTTCCAGAAATGCAACAATATCTAATTGCCTTGCCTGTTCTGTTGTCATAACCCACAAATTCTTTCTTCACAAAATCAATGACCGGACAAAAATAAATACCATACTTCAAAAAAGTACACATATCCAATAACCGTATCTAAAACAGAACCCATTTTAGATTGTTGGCATTGACGAGCCTTCTACATTTGCACTTGTGAAAATGATTTGTTGATGTTTAAAACTGAATGAAGATGCTGACAACGAAAGAAACAACTCTTGTGTACGAAACATTGCTGATGTTTCCGGGTATGAACGACAAAGTAAAAATCCCTTTATCCCTTGCACGTAAAACCTTGCTGATGCTGGCAAAGATTATTGAGCAGGGAATAAGCAACCCAAATGCGAAGGAAGGCGTACTTTCCGTAATGGATCAGGAAACTTCAGATGAATTGAAAAGCATAGCACAGGGATTATTGGAAAAAGGAGGACTTAGCGAGCTTAACGAAAGGCTTGGCTCTTTAAGTTTAAAATAGTTGATCTATATCTGGAAATGCAAGTGCTATTCGGTTTTGTTTCCGTATTGTTCGGTTGAGCAATTGGGGCTTGATAAAGAATTATTTTCCTTTTATCCGTGCCTGTATATCCGTTTTCATCTTTGCAATTATTTCGAGGCATTTGTCCTTTTGCTGTCTGTTATGATCAATCATTTGTTCGATTTCATAGTCCTGCGCGGTATTCCATTGAGCAACTAATTTCCGTTTCCCGTTATTGTATTCCTGAAAATTTTTAATTACGTCAGTCAGTTCCTTGTAGTGGTCTTCTTCAATAAGAATGGAGGTGGTTTCAACTTGCCGGTATGTTTTGTTAAGTGCTGAATTAAATTTCTTTAAATTTTCTTTATTCGCTGTATTCCATAAATCAATGCAGGCAAACTTTAATTCCTGTAAGTTCTTCCACAGATCAAGGTACAGTTCAAATTGTTTGTCGTTATACCTTAAAACCGCAGAGCGTAAAATTTCTATTTCCGATTTATATTTTTCAAGCTTCTTTTCAAAATTGTGTTCAATCCTTTTCTTGTAATTATCGGCTAAAGTTTTTGCAGCAAGGCGAACAAAAAACCAAATAACTACGCTGGCACTTGAAATTGAAGCAACGACTCCCAGAATTACTTTAAAAGTTGCCCACGCATCCATTCTATCTTAATTATTTACTTTCAATCACAAAATTGTACTGTTATCAATGTTGATAAGCGCCCTTTCAAATATATAGAAGTTTGTTATAGTGGAAGCTACTAAAAAATATACGCCAACCGAAGGTTACCTTCCGGCATCAGCGTTTTTCTTTGCCCGCTTTCTTTTTGTGGTGCTTGCAAAAAGAAAGCGGCCGGGGCAACAGCATTTTTAAAGCGTATTGATACCTTTTAAAGGACATAAAAGATTTTAAAGGGCTGCTTATAACAGCCCTTCATCTGCGAAAGAAATAAAACCTTCTGCCGTTACTATCATGTGGTCAAAGAGCTGGATGTCAAGCAGCTTACATCCGGCGTTAATTCTTTCTGTCAGGCGTTTGTCTGCTTCGCTGGGCTTTAGGTTGCCGGACGGATGGGAGTGAGAAAGTATCAGGGAGCAGGCAGCGGATTTTAGGGCGGCAGCAAATACCAGCTTTGGATCAACAACCGTGCAGGTCATACCGCCCGTAGAAATTTCCACAATTCCCAATACCCGATTAGCCGGGTTGAGGAGCATCAGCTTGCACTGTTCCTGTAGTTGTAGTTTGTCTTTGTCCCAACACTGCATAAACACTTTGTAGGCGTCCGATGAGCAGGTTATTTTGGGTCGTTCAGAGGGGTTTATTTCCGGGTGGTAGCTTAATTCTACTTCCGCTACTTTAAAGTTTGTTACCGTGTCTATATTTATCGTTTCCATTTTTTGTTTGTTTAAAATGTCTGTTTGATAAATCCCTGAATATTGATGTTATGCAACCAATGATTAGCAAAGTCTGCATGTCCGCGCTGCCAGCGAGCAATAAAAGTGGTCAGCCGGTTGCCCTCAATACAAACACTTTCTTCGTAAATCCCTAAATTATCCTGCTGGTACATCTGCGGATAAACAAAGAGGTTTTCAAAATCTTTGGCATGTTGTCTTTTATCTATTACGATAAAAACCATTTCCGGGTCGCGCATCAGGTCTCCGTTTTGTTCGTAGTAGTGTACCATGGATATAAGAAAAGCTTTGCCGGAGGTTGTTTCAATGCCTGTGGCTATCTTTTCAATGGTCAGAGGCATGAAGCCTTCGGATTGCAATTTCAGGTAGTCTTTGTCCTGTAATTTGTTTAGTAAAGTGGCGAATACTTTTGTCGCCTGTTTATTTATACTGTACATGATTGAGTTATTAAGTGGTGAATAATAGCCCGCACCATCTAAGCATTACGGATAATGCGGGCATGAAGATTAGAACGGCAGATCGTTATTTGCTGCATTTTCTGTCATTGCAAGTGCACCGGCATCTTGTTTCATGCTTTTACTGCCGCCGTGCAACTTAATGGTGTTTACATGAAAATTTAAACTTGCCCTGGCTTGCCCCTCGGCATTATTCCACGCGGCCACGCTCAAACGTCCGTAGAGTTCTACTAATGTGCCTTTGGTGAGATACTGCCCGATGGCGGGATTTATCCAATAGCTGCAATTGTACAGCATGGATATTCGCTTTACTTCCCCGCTGTTCTTGGGTTTGTAGCTGTCGTTTACAGCAATGCAGAAATTAACTACTTTTCTGCCGTCATTTAATTGATTGATTTTTGCGTCTAAAATCAAACGTCCTGTAATTTCCATTTTGATAAAATTTAATAGTGATTAAAAAATTATTCAGATTCTGAACAGCGTTAAGGCGTCGGAATTCGTTTTGTTGTGGTAGTGATGGTTGTACCTGCATGTGAGGAAATGCAGAGTAACAACTTCAATACGGCAGATTGTCCGCGCTGTTGCCATTGGTTTAGGACGGTTGCATTTACGAGTACCCTCCGCCGTCCTTGAAAGGCTTATTAACCTTGCTTTTTGTGTCTGTTGCATACGATGTCTTTTTAATGAATAAAGAATAAATACTCTCGGCATTCGCCTCGCTCATTTCCCTCGTAGCAACTGTATTCTTGTTGGCGTGACGGACAATAACAAGGTTTTGGCAACAAAAATTTGCGGTAAAAAGCGAAGCGGCTTTAAGGAGCAAATTTTTTTGCGCAAACCGGTGGCAAGCCGAAGTTTACGGAGGTGCAGACCTTGTTTTGGGCGGAACGACAATAATATCTTCGCGCAGAAAGGCAAATGACGAAATGAAAAAATGGCTGTTCAAAAGAAAAAATCTGGGAAGGTTTACCAGAATATATTTTTTTTTAATCGGTGAAAGGGTCATTGTAATTGGATCCGAGACCCGTATCTTTAGGAGTGAACAAAACAGGCAGAAGTCCCACGGGGATGGCGTTATAAAGCAAACGAATAAGCAAGACTCCTGTTTTCGGCATTTTTCAAAATTGTCGTCTGGAAGCCTTGATTTTATTGATATGATTTTTAAAAATGGGTGCCCCGTGGGGTATATTTGGGTATGTTTGTGCGAAAAAAGCGGAATAAATCAGGGACGACCTCAGTGCAAATAATTTTAAAAGACAGAGGGAGATATAAAGTTGTAAAAACGATCGGCTGTAGTGATGATGTGGAGCAGGTTCAAAAATTGATATTTCTGGGGAAACAAGAGATTGAACGATTGAGTTTACAAAAGCATTTATTCGCTTCTGAAAATGATACAATCGTTGAACAGGTATTTGGAACAATAGCTAACTCAGGCATCAGAACGGTTGGCCCTGAGATCATTTTTGGGAAGATATACGATAGCATAGGATTTAATCATATCAATGAAGAACTTTTCCGCCATCTGGTGATCGCCCGGCTGGCATTTCCTCTGAGTAAATTAAAAACGATTGAATACCTGTACCGCTATCAGGGTATTACCCTGGATCCTGACATGGTTTACCGTTTTTTGGATAGGGCAATTTATCACGGATTGAAACATCGTATTAAGGCCCATATTTGCATCTCATTCACCGCCTATAGTATTTACAAAGAACTTGAAAGAATACTGTACAAAGAAAAATCAACATTGTCTGTGCGAAAAGCTGCTGAATTGACCCACAACATGTACCAACTGACTTTTATGCTACCTGAATCCAAACATACCAAGTCAATACTCCTGAAAATGGATGACCAGCAGGCTGAACTATTCTGAACTATTCCGAATTATAAAGAGAAACTACCGGGTGTACCAATACTGAAAACAGGGGATTTTGTAATATGCGAAAAATTTGCACTAATTTGCCCTCGTACCTTTTGAAATTAATTGCATATTTTCTTTGAATATTTTTTTATGGATAGAGGTAAGCATATACAAACAGCTTGGGATGATTTCATACATAGCGGAAGTGAGCAGGCTTATTATGTTTTGTACAATCACTATCATGATTACCTGCTGTATGTTGCCGTGCAAAAAGGAGTTTCTATTGAGTTGGCAAAGGACAAGGTGAACGACCTTTTCCTTTATGTATTTGAGAACCGTTCTAAGCTCGATGCAGTCAATCATTTTCACAATTATATTGTCACCAGTTTTTTAAATAATCTCTTCCGAAAGGAGGCTTTTTCTGCTGAAAGCATTTCTGCAAAGGAGGAAACCATAGCCGACGAACAAACCTTTCCTGTATCGGATTTTTTTATCACCGGTAGAAGCACAGATAAGCAGGTAAGCCAGGCACTGAAGGCTTATATAAATAAGCTATCCTACAGTCAGGCAAAAATGGTTTACCAGAAGTTTTACCTGGGCCTGAGCTATGAAGAAATTGCCCGTGCAAAAGGCGTTTCTGTCAAAACAGTCTATAATACTCTGTTACGTGCTCTTGCCCGGCTTAGGGACATCATCGGGGAAGAATCTGCCGGCAGCCTGAAAGCCGCGGTATTTTCTCTCGGTAACCTGCTTTTATTAGAGGTCTGTGTATTGCTGTTATTGTTATTTCCTGTGTTTTAGCAGCAGGCTGTTTTAAAAATTTACTCTCTTTGCCACGCCTGCCTGACTGCGCCATGCAGGCAGGAATTACACAGGTTTCACGACTTGAAAGCAATGCAGGCAATGTAACCATTTACACTTAATGAAAGTATTTACTGCATTAAAAGCAAAAGTGAAATTCCAGGTTGAACTTCCAAATGCAAAATTTAATGTGACAAGATAAAACCACAGCTAACATCGTATCCAAATAGAGAGGCTTGGCGAATAAAGCCCGGCTTTAGTTTTTAATATTCCTCATTATCAAAAAATCAGGCTGCCTTTTTTCGGGTTTTTACATACAAACAAAAGACACTTTTGTCATATTGCTGTCTTTTGTTTGAATCTCTGTTATCTTTGCAGCCAAAGCAAATAAGACAGTGGCAAAAGACATTATCACAGCGCAACTCCGGCAACGTTTCGGGAAAAGGATTTCCTTTTCCCGAAAAGAACTTTATGCCTTTTATACAGTGTTTAAGCCAGATTTAAAAGAAACAACTTTCAGATGGATAATTTATAAGCTGAAAGAAAAGCAAATTATTACGTCTATTTCAAAAGGACTTTTTACGCTTTCTTTTAAGCCCGTTTTTAAACCCGATATTTACAAGGCAACAGAAAAGATTTATACCAGTGTTGAGAAGCAATTTTCAACACTGAAATTTTGCGTGTGGACAACGCAAATTGTAAGTGAGTTTATGCTTCATATTCCTGCCAAACATATTACCATTTTACAAGTTGAAAAAGAAGCATTAGAGCCTGTTTATGATTTTTTAAAAGAGCAAAAATTTGGCGACATTTTCATTCAGCCTGAAGAAAAAGAAATTGAACGATACATTTATGAAAGTGCAAAAGCAATCATTTTACTTCCGCTAATTACAAAGTCGCCTGTTCAGATGATAAACAATATAACAACTACAACCCTTGAAAAATTGATTGTTGATTTGTATTCCGACAAAAAAATATTTGCAGCATTTCAGGGCAGCGAGTTGAAGCACATTGTCAATAACGCTTACAGTCGCTATGCGATAGATTTTACAAAGTTGTTTCATTATGCAAAGCGAAGAAGGAAAGATATTGAGTTGCGACAATTTTTTGCAAGCAAAACAGATATTCCTAAAAACATATTAAATGATTGACCTGAAAACACTTTCAGCCGATTGGATAGCTGAAAAAAGAAAGAAATACAGCAAGGACCCGAATTTGATGGAAAGTATGATTTATGCGTTGTATTTGTTGGAGCAGTTACAATTAAGCGGTTTAGATTTTATTTTCAAAGGTGGGACAAGTTTGATTTTGCTAATGAAAGAACCCAAACGTTTTTCGGTGGACATTGATATTATTGTAAGCCCTGAAACCGGGAAAGAAGAATTGGAAAAATATCTTTCAAAAATTGAAGCAACGAGTGCGTTTATACGAATGGAATTAGACGAAAGGCGAAGTTATCAAGGCGATATTCCGAAAGCACATTACAAATTTGTTTACCATTCAAACTTTGCAAATAAAAATAAGGAAGGGCAGGTAATATCAAACCCTGAAAGAGAAATTTTGTTGGATGTTTTGTTTGCAAAAAATCATTATCCGGTATTAATTAAAATTCCATTGGAAACGGAATGGCTTTTGCAAAATAATGAACGAATTATTGTTACAACACCCGACATCAATTCCATTTTAGGCGATAAACTCACAGCATTTGCCCCCAACACAACAGGCGTTCCTTACAAAGTAGAAAAGGAAAAAGAAATTTTGAAACAACTCTTTGACATTGGTAACTTGTTTGAATTGCTAACGGATACAGGCGTTTTCAAACAATCGTTTTGGGAAACAGCAAAAGGCGAAATTGCATACAGGCCTGAACGAAAAATTGAATCGGTTGAACAAGCGCTTCGGGATACCATTGACACAGCTTTGCTCATAGCCAGGAAAGACATTTTGAAAACTGAGGATGATAAAGAAAAAATTGCTGAAATCAATACAGGCATAAACCAGTTCCGGCACTTTGTTTTTGACGGAAAATTTGAAATTTTGGAAGTACAGGTTGCAGCAGCAAAAGCCGCTTATCTGGCTGCCATTGCCCTGACAGGCCACCAGGAGATAAAGAAATTCAACGAAACCATTCCTTTAGCCGACTATATGATAACCAATACCAATTACAATTTTCTGAACAAGCGGCTAAAATTTGTTTCAAAAGGAGAAGCACTTTTTTATTGGTTTCAGGCAATCAAGTTATTTTGATTAGTATTCTTCATTTTTTACCTTTTTTCGGCTCTTTATCCACAAATATTTGACACTTTTGTCATATTGCTGTCTTTTGTTTGAAATTTACTTTCAGCGTTATAAACACGTGCTACGCAGTGCTTTGAACACTTTAACTGCCTGCCCTATACCTTGCCCATAAAATTTTTTTTTGAAAAACGTGGGAAAAAAATGACTTCTCTGCTCTATTATTCAACAAGAGCAAAATAGATGAAGGACGAAGACATCGCGCAGCTTATTCAACAGGAAAGTTTTCTCAATTATTGTTTCCGCAGAAATGAGGAAGATACACAGTATTGGGAAAACTGGCTAAACAGCCATCCGGAGTCTGCTGAAGAAGTGATTGCTCTCAGGGAACAGCTCATACTGATGGCACAGGCATCAGAAGAAAAAGTAAAACAGCATCATTACGCCGAATTACAGGAAAAAATCACCGGCTCACAGGTACCGGCTAAAAGAAGGATTTTACCGATGCCGCTCTGGTCGCGCATAGCCGCCGCAGCTTCTGTTGTATTGTTGCTGGCTGCCGGTACATACTGGTTGATGCATAAAAAGCAGGTTCCGCGGCAGGTTGTGAAAGCTGCTGTGCAGGATATACGGCCTGGTGGCAACAAGGCCGTCCTTACGCTCAGCGGCGGTAAACAAGTAGTACTTACCGGTGCTGCTAATGGCACTGTGGCGCAGCAAGGAAGCATGGTCATCAGTAAAACAGATGAAGGAAAGATTGCTTATACCGGTGCAGGCGACCAGGCAGAGGCAGGAGCAATGAATACCATCACCACGCCGCGTGGCGGCAAATGGTTTGTTACCCTGTCCGACGGTACTAAGGTATGGCTGAACGCGGCTTCCTCCATTACCTACCCTGTGGCATTTACCGGTAAGGAAAGGAAAGTAACCATCACAGGAGAGGCGTATTTTGAAGTGATGCACCATGCCGCCCAACCTTTTACAGTGATAGCTAACGGACAAACTGTTGAGGACATCGGTACGGCGTTTAATATCAACGCCTATTCGGATGAGCCGGATACAAAAACAACTCTCGTAGAGGGCATTGTTAAGGTTTCCACTAAAGCAGGCTCATCGGTATTGAAGCCGGGGCAACAGGCACAGTCCGTGGGGGATCTGAACTTGAAAGTGGTGAGGGATGATGATATTGAACAAACTGTAGCATGGAAGAACGATCTTTTTATTTTTAACCGGACCGATCTGCATACCCTGATGCGTGAATTATCGCGTTGGTACGATGTGGATGTTGTTTATGAAAACGGGGTCAAAAACGATGTGTTTTTCGGAAAGATACGCAGGGATAATTCATTATCCCAAATCTTAAAAGTATTGGAATTGGGAGACGTCCATTTTCGTATAGAAGACAGGAAACTGATCATTATGCCTTAGGAAGTAAAAAAGAGAGAATAAAAAAATAAAAACTGAAACTAAAACTAAAAACTTAAAAGGAATGAAAACATAGCTGCAAAAAACAAATAGGATTATTCCCAAAAAAGACAAAACCGGAAGCGCTTGTAACACTCCCGGCAATAAGTCGGGACTAATCAAAGACCGGGTTGAACCAATTATTAATTAATTCCAAACTCAGCAAATATATGCAAATATCTGCATGGAGGAAAAGCCAAAACCAACATTCGTTTCGTTTTTCCAAATTCAAAATTCTTGTGGTGATGAAACTGATTACCATATTTATAATTGTTGCTTGCCTGCAAGTTTCTGCCACCGGCCTCGGCCAGCGAATTACCCTCTCCGAAAAAAATGCTGCCCTCTCTGATGTAGTCAATAGCATCCAGCGGCAGAGCGGCTACCAGTTTTTTTATAGAGGCGACCAGTTAGCTAAAGTCAGGGTAAGCATCCGGGTTAAAGATGCAACGGTTGCAGATGCTCTGAACCAATTATTGAAAGGATTGCCTTTTACCTATACCATAACTGATAAAATCATTGTCATTAAGGAAAGAGAAGTGACTAACGATGCAAAAATGAACACCCCTGTCTCTCCTCCTCTAACTCATGACGTAACGGTGCATGTAACAGACTCCACCGGGCAACCATTAGCCGGTGCCAGTGTTTATGTAAAAGGAACTAAAAAAGGCGGTTCTACGGATGCGCAGGGAAATGTTACTCTATCGGAGATTACCGGTAATGAAACGCTGGTCATTAGTTACGTCGGATATGAAACGAAAGAAATGCATATTGGATCCGACCGTTTTGCAAATATAGTTTTAAAGAAAAGCAATAATCCTTTAGATCAGATACAGATAATAGCCTACGGAACAACAACTAGAAGGTTCCAAACAGGAAATATAACAACCATTAACTCGGAAGATATTGAAAAACAGCCTGTTACTAATCCTTTATTGGCATTGGAAGGACGTGTGCCTGGTTTGCAAATAACGCAGGCGACAGGATTTGCGGGCAGCGGTGTCAATGTCATGATACAAGGACTTAACAGTATTGCGAAAGGCAATGACCCTTTTTATGTAATTGACGGTGTGCCTTACAATTCCGAACTATTGCCAAATCGAGGTGGCGTTTTGGGGGCTAATGGTGGTGGTGGTTTTGGATCAAGTTTTGGTAATCCCTTGAGTTTTATTAATCCTGCCGACATAGAAAGTATTGAAGTATTGAAAGATGCAGATGCCACATCCATTTACGGTTCGAGGGCTGCCAACGGAGCAATTCTTATTACTACCAAAAAAGGCAAAGCGGGAAAGATGAAAGTAGATTTAAATATGCGGTCAGGATGGTCTGATGTAAACAGGAGAATGCAATTGCTTAACCTGAGACAATATCTGGATCTGCGCTATGAGGGATTTAAAAATGATAACGCGGTACCGGGACCTGGTGATTATGACCTAATGGTTTGGGATACCACCAGATCAACCGATTGGCAGAAAACATTATTGGGTGGTACAGCAAAATATACGGACGCTAATGCGGATATTTCCGGTGGTAATGATAATATTCAATATCTGATCGGTGCAGGGTACCATAAGGAAACTTCCATATTTCCAGGCAGTTATAATGATCAAAAGGGTTCCCTCCATTTTAATGTAAACAATTTAACTGCCAAGCAAAGGCTGACATTCCAATTGTCCGGCAGTTATTTGGCAGATAATAACACGCTCCCGACTGTAGATTTAACACAAACTGCCATTAATTTACCGCCTGATGCGCCCGATCTTTATAATGCGGATGGGACTCTTAACTGGGCGCCCTCTGTAACAGGGTCTTCTACCTGGACTAACCCGCTATCTTATTTATATGATCATTATAATGCCAAAACAAATAATCTCGTATCTAATCTGTTGTTGAGTTACCGGATACTGCCGGGGTTAGATATTAAAAGCAGTTTCGGTTACACGAACATGCAGATGAAAGAAGTCATAACAGTTCCGCTAATATCTAAACCCCCTGAAAACAGACCCACTTCTCAGGCAACCGCTCAATTTGAAAACAACAATTCAAACAGCTGGCTCATCGAGCCACAGATCAGCTATCATAAAAGTGTATTAGGAGGCGATCTCGAAGCTTTAATCGGTAGCACCATACAACAGAACAATAGTGACGGAATTTGGTTACTCGCGTCCGGATATAACAGTGACCTGGTATTGAAAGATATAAAATCGGCTTCAAAAGTTTCGGTATCAACTACTATTAATAATACCTATAAGTATAACGCCTTATTCGGCAGAATCAATTACCGGTTACAAAATAAATATCTATTCAACTTAACCGCCAGAAGAGACGGCAGCAGCCGCTTCGGTTCACAGAACCAATTTCACAATTTCGGCGCAGCAGGCATCGGCTGGATATTTTCAGAAGAAAAATATGTTAAGCAGAATATAGGTTTTTTAAGCTTTGGAAAATTGCGTGCAAGTTACGGAACAACAGGGAGCGACCAGATAGGAGAATATCAGTTCCTGAATTTATACAGCCCATACGGTGTAGGCAATCCCTATCAGGGAGCAACCGGGCTTTACCCCACGGGTTTATCTAATCCCTATTTGGCATGGGAGGAAACACGGAAATTTTCCTTAGGCACGGATCTCGGTTTTTATCAAGACAGAATTTATCTGACTGTTGATTACTTTAGGAACAGGTCGTCCAATCAATTAGTTGGCGCGCCACTTCCTATTGTAACCGGCTTTAACAGCATCACTGAGAACCTGCCTGCCATTATTCAAAATACTGGTGTGGAAATATCTATACAGGGGAAAAATATCCGAACAAAGAATTTCAGTTGGTCCACTAATTTTAATATTACCATACCTCAGAACAAGCTGGTGGCCTTTCCTGATCTGGCAACTTCATCATACGCTTCTTATTATAGGATAGGTAAACCGCTACAGGGTGCGATTTTATATCATTCGCTGGGTGTAGATCCGGAAACAGGGTTATATCAATTCCTCGGCAGCGATGGAAGAGCAACTTCTAACCCTGACGGACAAACTGATAAGACCGTATTTTTAAATCGGACGCAAAAATATTACGGAGGATTGGAGAATGAGTTTCAGTATAAAGGATTGTCCTTAAGTTTTCTCTTTCAGTTTGTCAAACAAATCGGACCAAGTCCCATTTTGTATCCTGGTGCAGCGAATGATAATTTTCCTATTATGGCGCTCAAAAGATGGCAGAAGCCTGGGGATATTACGACTATACAAAAAGCCAATACAAATTATAGCATTGTTACGCAATATTTCGATTGGGGACAGTCCGACGCAAGTTTTGAAGATGCTTCCTTCATCAGGTTAAAGAATGTGGCAATTTCTTATCAATTGCCCAAAGCATGGATAAGACGCCTGTCTTTGACGCGAGTAAGCATATTCGGTGAAGGGCAAAACCTCCTGACTTTTACTAAATATACAGGCTTGGATCCCGAATCACAAAGCTCAACGACATTACCACCCCTTAGAACTTTTACTTTCGGCCTTTCAGTGGGTTTGTGATGTCTTATCATAAAAAGCTAACATAATTTTTTAATAAGAAAGAAATGAAAAATAATAATTTATACAATTGCAAATACCACAAATATTCATTAACGAAGCATCTTTTATTTTGGATTACAGTAACTACTATTTCTTCATTTTCATGCAGGAAATTAGTTGAAGTAGATGCGCCCATTACCAGCACCAATGCCGCTGTAGTCTTTTCTTCTGATGCTACTGCTGCGAGCTCTTTGACAGGCATATATGATTATATAAGCAGCCAGAGTTTTTATCAGACTGCCGGGTTGCTGTCACTATCATATTTCCCATCATTGTCAAGCGATGAGTTAACATATTATAATGTCGGTATAGCTGATCTTAATACCTTAATGTATTATACCAATTCATTAAGCAGTCAAACGTTATCATCCAACGATGACTACTGGTCCCAAATATATCCGTTTGTTTACCAGGCCAATGCTGCCATCGAAGGCTTAAACAATTCGACGGCTTTAACACCGAAAGTAAAAAGCCAATTGTTGGGCGAAGCTAAGTTTATCAGGGCATTCTGCTATTTCTACCTTACTAATTTATACGGGGACGTGCCTCTTGCCCTTACGACTGATTATAAGGTAAATCAGGCATTGGCCAGGTCAGATCAGGATGATGTATATAAGCAAATCATCACTGACCTAAAGGACGCGGAGGAATTAATGGATGATACTTACTATGATGCCAGCATTACAAAACCTTATGATTTTCGGGTGCGCCCGAATAAATGGGTAGCGATAGCATTGTTGGCACGGGTATATTTATATACAAAAGATTATCCTGATGCCGATGCCGAGGCGACAGCTATTATCAACAATAACGCTCTATATAAATTGGATTCTTTAAATAATGTTTTCCTGGCGAAAAGCGCTGAAGCAATATGGCAATTACAACCAGTAGGTTACGGAATCAATACGCGAGATGCTGCGACCTTTATTCTTCCGGCTTCCGGGCCCGGTACAGCCTATCCAGTATATTTAAGCAACTATTTATTAAACAGTTTTGAAAACGGAGACCTGCGCAGAAAACAATGGATAGATTCGGTCATCGCAGGCGGTACTACCTATTATTTTCCCTATAAGTACAAAGTAAATACACCGAATGCTCCCGTTACCGAATACGAGATGGTTTTCAGGCTAACAGAACAATATCTTATCCGCGCTGAAGCAAAAGCCAATGAGGGTAGTATTGATGAGGGTATGAAAGATATAAATGTCATCCGCGAGCGGGCCGGCTTACGGGATACGTCTGCATCTTCTTTGGCTGCGGCCATGCAAATAATAATGCATGAACGACAGGTAGAGCTGTTTACGGAATGGGGCAACAGATGGCTTGATTTAAAAAGGAGCGGTATGGCGGATACGCTTATGCCTTCCATCACTGCTGCAAAAGGTGGGACCTGGAAGACGGGATATAAATTATATCCTATTATATTGGGAGAGTTACAGAAAGAACCTTCACTTACCCAAAATCCTGACTATTAACAATATTGTTGGATTCCCTTAATACTTTTCATTCTTTAATCAAAAATTGAATTATGTTAACTTCTCAATTCAGAAGGCTGATTTTCTGTTCTTGTTCCGTCATGTTCATAACTGTACAATGCTTCGGTCAAAAACCTGCTGTAGATACAAGTGTTTTTGATAAATGGCATCATGTTGGATATCGGGCTATCAGTAGTTATGGGAATTACGTTTGTTATTCTATTCCTTACAAAATGAGCCATCCACTTGTTGAAGAAGAAATTCTCGTTTTACAGTCAACTAGTAAGCAGTTTAAAAAAGAATATCCAGATGCCTCTGCAGGTATCTTTTCTAATGACGAAAAATATTTTCTATTTAAACAAGGGAAAGACAGTCTGTGTATTTTGAATTTGACGAAACTAACGAAAGATTATTTGCACAACGTATCATCTTTCAAATTTGTGATGGTTGACAGAACCGAATGGTTAGTGTATCGGAAAAATGATGCGCCGGAGAGACTTTATCTTTATAATATAGATACAAAAGAGACAAAGACAATTAACGATGTTCAGGATTATCTTATGATGAAAAATGGAACAGAATTAATTGTACAGTCGTCTGATGCACAACAGAAAAAAATTATCAGGTCAATAAATCTGATTACCGGTAGCGATATTATAATTTGGACAACTGACGATCGGCAAACTTATAACACACGATTGATTTTGAATGACAGCCGTACTTCGTTTGCGTTTATTCAAAGATCAGCAGCCAACGGAAAAGAAATAAATTCTGTTTGTTTGTATAAATCGGGGACTAACCGCGTTGAATTGCTTTTTAATGATTCCGGAGAAAAGGATGGACTAACATTAGATGACATTATCGGATTCAGCACAAATAATAATGTATTGTTTTTCAGATTTAATAAGAAAATTGATAATTATCATCCGGATTCGGGTAAAGTATCTTTAGATATCTGGAGCTATTTTGACCCTAAATTACAATCTCTGCAATTGAAAGAAAGAGATACCGAAAGGTCAATTACTTTATCTGCAGATATAGATATGAGAACAAGACGTATTACTTTGCTTGGGAAAGAGAGTTATAATACCAGTGGTTACGGTCTATCAGGCGATAATATAATCACTTATGGCAACGATTATGTTATTATTAGCAGGATTGGCGAGGGAGACTGGGACACTGAATGGAATTGGAATAAAACTGCACTTGTCACAGTCTTATTAGTCTCGACTAAGGATGGGACAGAAAAGGTTATTAAAGAAAATCAGGTACATGATGTTTCAAGCAGCTTCAAAATGTCACCAAATGAAAAGTTTATTTTCTGGTATGATCCGAGTCAAAAAAATTATTTCAGTTATGAAATCGCTACATCGCATATAAGGAATATTACTAAAAATATTCCAGCTACCTGGACCAGTTATTATCATCGGGATGTTCCAAGAAATCAGCTATATACGACGATGGGCATCGGGGGCTATGTTAATGATGGGAGCGAAGTGCTTATCTATGATCAAGCCGACCTTTGGCAGATCGATCTTTATGGCAAAAAGCCTCCAATAAATCTTACGCACGGCTATGGGATGAAACAAAATATAGCCTTTAAATTGCTGAATGCAATTGACAGAAATATTATATATACTTTAAATATTAAATATAAGGAATATAAGGACGGCGATACTGTTATCTTGACTGCTTATGACAGAAATACAAAGGATAATGGATTCTTTAAAATTGTTATCGGCAAATCTATGCAACCTCAACTTCTAAGTTTACAGCCCTATATTATTAGAGGAACTGAAGAGGGTGCCTGGAATGTAATTAACGAACCCCTTAAGGCAGTCAATGCCAATAAGTATATAGTTATAAAACAGCGAGCCTCTGAGTCACCTAATCTTTTTTATACCAAAGATTTTAAGACTTACAAACAGCTAAGTTTTGTTTATCCTGAAAAATCTTATAACTGGCTAACAACAGAATTAGTTAATTATACGACATTGGACGGAAAGCCCTGCCAGGGTATTTTATACAAGCCGGAGAATTTTGATTCTACTAAAAAATATCCCATTATTTTTTACTATTACGAACAGCTCTCTGATGAATTGAATAAATACTTAGATACTGAACCATCTACCGGACAAATGAATATTCCTTATTTCGTCAGTAACGGATACTTGGTTTTTGTACCGGATATTCATTTTGCTATAGGCGAATGGGGTGAAAGTGTTTACAATTCTGTGATAGCTGCTGCCAATTATTTAATTCAGCGGTGTTACGTCAACAAGAAGAAAATGGGGCTTCAGGGCCATAGCCGCGGCGGTTATGAAACCAGTTACCTTGTTACTCGTACAAATATGTTTGCTGCTGCAATGGCAGCATCGGGATGGTCTGATTTGGTGAATACTTATGATGGTGTTCGACCCAATGGTCACAGCCGACAATTTGAATACGAAATATGGCTGCACAGAATGAATGCAACTTTGTGGGAAAGACCGGATCTGTATATTAATAATTCTCCAATATTCAATGCTGATAAAATCACTACGCCTTTATTAATGATGAATAATATCTCGGATCCGGATGTGTTTTTTGAAAACGGTGTGGAATTGTTTACTGCACTCAGAAGAATGGGGAAGAAAGTCTGGATGTTGCAATATGACAATGAAGAGCATTGGCTTTGGAAAAGTAAAGCAGCGGAATTGGACCTGACCATGCGTATGAAACAGTTTTTTGATCACTACCTGATGGATAAGCCGGCGCCAAAATGGATGGTGGAAGGTATTCCGGCAAACAAAAAGGCAATTGACGATGGCTTGGAATTAGAACCTGCCGGTGTAGAACCTCCTGCCAACCTATTAATTCCCGAACAACAAAAGATCGTCGATTCGCTGACTAATGCGCCGCGATTCTTGGTACCCCAATCCTAAAACTTATAAAATACTCTTTCATTAAAAAATAAAAAATTCTGATGAAGCAATTCAAGAAATATTTTTCTGCAACAATTGCGAGTTGCCTTATTCTATCCGGCATCAGTTGTAAAAGTCAACAACAAGCCGATTGGCAAATGCAACCCATAACGCTGCAAACAAGATGGGCAAAAGATGTAAATCCCAACAAGCCGTTAGATGTGTATCCCCGCCCTCAGTTAGAACGCCAAGAATGGCAAAATCTTAACGGATTGTGGGATTATGCCATTACAGACAGAAATCAAAAGTCCGCCCCTTCAAAATATGACGGTAAGATTTTAGTACCTTATCCTGTGGAATCCGCCTTATCTGGTGTTGCAAAAAGCCTGCAACCCGAACAATATTTATGGTATAAAAGAAATTTTGAAGTAAAAAACAAAAAATCCGATAAAAAGGTAATACTACAATTCGGAGCAGTGGATTTTAAAGCCACTGTTTATGTTAACGGAAAGGAAGCAGGCGTGCATGAGGGCGGTTATCAACACTTTGATTTGGATATAACATCAGCTTTGAAACAGGGCACCAACGAATTAGTTGTAAAAGTGTGGGACCCCACCAACAAGGGAATCAATCCCCGGGGAAAGCAAACCTTAAACCCTCAAAATATATATTATACACCCACATCGGGTATCTGGCAGAGTGTATGGTTAGAAAACGTACCGCAGGACTATATCAAAGGATTAAAGATTACGCCAGATATAGACCAATCATCAGTTAAGATAACTGTACAATCTGAAGCCAATGAACCTGTAGAAATAAGAACAGCAGGAAAAACGATTAAAGGAAATGCCAACATGGAAATCACCGTTCCTGTTGCGAACCCGAAATTGTGGTCGCCGGAAAATCCCTATCTCTATGACCTCCAAGTAAAAATGGGAAAGGATGAAGTCAAGAGTTACTTCGGTATGCGTAAGATCGCTATTGGGAAAGACGACAAAGGTTTCGATCGCATTTTCCTTAACAACAAGCCTTACTATAATCTTGGCGTTCTTGATCAGGGCTTCTGGCCCGACGGGTTATATACTGCACCTACCGATGAAGCCTTGTCATTCGATATCAAAGCGATCAAGGATATGGGCTTTAATACCATCCGCAAGCACATCAAGGTAGAACCCGACCGCTGGTATTACTATGCCGACAAGATCGGTATGCTCGTATGGCAGGATATGGTGCAACCCGGTAATGACGCGCCCGAAGGGAGAGTGGAGTTTGAAAAGGAAATGAAAGAAAATATTGCCCAACTGTACAATCACCCATCCATCACCACCTGGGTACTTTTCAATGAAAAATGGGGGCAATACGACCAGAAGCGATTGACTGATGAATTGAAACAAACAGACCCCACAAGGATTATCAACGGACATTCGGGGGAATACCTGTACGTGAACGATCAATTAAGAAGTCCGAGTCCCGATGCGTATGTGGATGCAGACCTTACGGATGTACACAGCTATCCCGCACCACGGCTTCCGATACAACAGCCCGGCAAAGCGATGGTCTGCGGGGAATTCGGCGGCATCGGCGTTTCTGTTCCCTATCATGAATGGAACGACCTGAAAGGCTGGGGATATGTCGAAGTACTACCCGAACAACTTATTCAGAAATATGACAGTATGATGCACCTGCTGCAACAATTGCAAACACAGGGATTAAGCGGCAGTATCTATACCCAACCCTTTGATGTGGAGGGAGAAGAAAACGGGCTGATGACTTATGACCGGCAAATCATCAAAATGCCACTGAATAAAATACGTGAAATGAACAGCCTATTAAATCCACATGCGGAAAGTTATCACCCAGAAATAAAATTCACCATTGGCAAGGAAATCGATCCAGACGATAACGATAACCGCTACCCTGAATTATTAAAATCATTTGACAACGGTAAGAAAGATTCCGCCTTCCTGAGAAGACTCACTCTGATGGCTCTCAGAAAGAAAGACCAGGAAAATGCAACAAAAGTTGAGGATGCTTATATAAAATCGTTGAAGGCTCCTCATTCGAAACAAAATCTCAATTTTATTGCATCGGTAACACGTACAGCAGAAGATCCGGGTTTTAAAATGTTCTTGCAAGACTCAGCAAAAATTAATCAACTATTCGGGAATTCTTTTGCTACGGACAAGGCAGGGGGAATTGTGTCAAACCTAAGTAAGCCATTTACGATAGGTGCTAAGAATGATCATGATTTTAATCAGGTATTGCAAGATTTCACTGCTAAATATGGAACACTTGGTGAAAGAAAAGTGTTAGCTAACATGGCTTACTATTATTATGTACCGTTATTTTATAACCGCCAAAGGCCTGGAGATATCAGAACGCCGCTTAATGGATTCGTTTTTTATAAAAATCTGATTAATGATAAATATCCGGGAGATGTAAGCACATGGGATATGAATAACGATGCCTGGCTGGTATTTCAAAACAGCAACGATACGGCAGAATTAAAGAGCGCTTTGAAATGGCAGGAAACAGTAATCAAAGCAGAATCTCAGAAACCCAATCCGGAAAGTATTGATACTTATGCTAATTTATTATACAAGCTCGGGAGAAAGGATAAAGCAATTCAGTGGGAAGAAAAGGCTGTAACACTTTCGAATAATAATGCAGACTATATTAAGACTTTAAATAAAATGAAAAATGGTGCCCCAACTTGGTAATATCTGATTTGGGTAATTAATTATGTCGTGATGTTGTCTAACGATTTTTTTTCTCATGTTTAATTAGGGGGGCTTCCTTTCTAGGTCCCCCATTCTTTACAGGTATATACTGAGTAACATCAGAAATGTGACATGCCGAAAGTCTGAAATACAGCGGCATCTTCGATTGTATAATATTCGCAACCGAGAATGCTGTTGATAATAACAGCGTTCCGGTAAACACCCAGCCCCAGGTCGGCTGAGTTAAAACCATGAGAGTGCAATTCAGCGTTTTGAATGAAGAGCGTATTACCCGCTTTGTCAATGCTGTAATTGCGATGAACGGCAAAGTGTCCTTTCTCATCGAAGGACAAAAGCTCTTTGACATTTTGGAGGAAAGACGGGGAACGGTATTCGTAACCGGTAGCAAGGATGGCGCCCTCGGTGGTCAGTTCAAAAAACTGCTTCTTTTGCCGATGGAAAAATTGCAGGGATATTTTGGTTCCACACATTTCTACATTTCTTAAATCGCAATGACTCAGTAGTAAAACATCAGAATATAAATCCGGATGGGTCAATGAAAGCAGGTACAGTTTATCATAGATGGCATCAATCAGCGAAGCGTTGATCCCCTTGTACAGGTTTCCCTGCCTCGATAAGATTTCTTCTTTGACAGCGCTATCCAAAGAATAAAAGTAATCCACATATTCCGGCGAAGTCATCTCACAGGAAAACTTGCTGTAATCCATCGGGAAGAAAGTGGAACGGGTAAACCAGGACAGTTTTTTTAATTTACCAGGATAGTATTCCAATAAATCGCAGAATATCTCTGCAGCACTCTGACCTGAACCTATAATAGTCACGTTATCTTTTTTCAGTAATGCTTCCTTGCAATATAGGTAATCGGATGAATGGAGCAGATGGGGTAAACGCAACTTGTCCTTCGCGCATTCAGGAATATGCGGCCTGCTGCCGATACCGATAACGATGTGTTTTGCATAGAAGTGTTCTTGTTCTTTGCAGTGCATGTTCAGGGCGAAGATCTTATAAGCACTCAGGTTATCACTGTATTCTATGTTTTCCACCCGAAAACCAAAACTCAGATTTTTTAGCTGGTCGGACATCCACTGACAATAATCGTTGTATTCGCTGCGAAAAGGAAAATACTTTTCACGGATGGTAAAGCGGAACAGGCGTTTCCTGGCTTTTAAATAAGAGAGATAAGAGAATTTACTGCAGGGATCCGCCAGGGTTACCAAGTCTGCATGAAATGGCACCTGCATGGTTGCCCAGGGTAATAACAGGCCGGGATGCCAGTTGAAGGCGTCGTTCTCATCAAGGAAGATGCATTTTAAGGAAGGAATTTGTTCCGTTAATGCAGCAAGACCAAGATTGAATGGGCCGATGCCGATGCCGAGAATATCGTAAATGATTGGTTTGTCCATAGTTTTTGATTGATGAGTTGTAAGTAATAAGTTAATAGAGAGATTGAAATGTATCAGGCTATCAATAATAGGACAGCGCTTACCATAATTGAGAGGACACCGAATAATACTGCAATGCCAATAGAAGCCGTATTGCCCAATACCCTGAAACCAATGAAAGGCAATGACCAGCAGATAAGCGCCCACTGAACAAAATAGATCAGCGTAATATGGCGGCTCGAGAAAGTGAAAGGCTTGAGCAAAAATCGATGCGGGTTAATCTTCGATACCCAGTGCATTATATACAGCCATATCAGCACTATCCCCAAATGGTAAAGGGTCCCCGGCGGATAGGTGCGGTAAAAGGAAACGTTGAATTTATGCGTATAAGGCAGCCAATTACTGCTAGAAATCAGCAACAAAATAAGTCCTGTCATCAAGCTATACCTGAATATCGATGTCTTTTGCTGTTTAATAGCATAGCCAATTACCAGACCCGCTAACGGATAGACTATCCAGGGTAATACAGGGAAGAATACGTGTGGCGCCTGACCGGAAAGTAACTCCAACAGGTAATTGGTAACGGCATTTGCAGAATGGCTGTCATAGAGCATTGGTGTCATAAAGCAAATGACTGTTGCTGTAATAATTGCCCACATTGGATAACAGGGCAGCTTTGATATGGCATAAATTACTAAAAGCGCGAGCGCTGCAAACTGTAAAATATCGCCCGTCAGGAACATCTGCAAAATTCCATTTACATCACGGTGGATGCCCAGCGCAGGATAGACGCCTGCGGGCAGAATATTCAGCATCGCGGGTAGTACAAATTTCAGGAAGTTCAAGGCATAGCCTGCCACCAACAACTGCACAACTTTTTTCAGAACTGAATAGAGATCCGTGTGATTGGACAATACGAAGGATGTGCCCATGAGCAACATGAAAAGCTGCCCGCCGGGGCCTTCGGCGATAAACCTGAGGCAATCCCCAAACCAGGTGTTATATACTTCTGGCCTGCTGAACAACAGCACGGCATGGATCGGTGCGACAAACAGCACGGTAAAGCCGCGGGCTAAATCAAGTGAACGGATACGCATAGGATTATGGTTTAAGAGGTATGATGTAATATTTCTGAAAGGAGCCGTGCCTGCGACAGAAATTCCTGCCTTTTTATGCGATAGAGATTTGCCATTTTATCCGGCAGGTTTATTTTCTTTATAAAGCTAAAACCGGCCTTTAGTGCTAATCGGTTGGCTAATGCGTTTAGCTCATCCGGCTCCGCATAGAGGTCACCGGCAAACGGATAAGAGAAATAAGCATCAATGAATGACAGCAACATCAGCACGGACAGGCTTTTAAACGTTTCCCTTGGCGGCGCCATCAGGAAATGAATGCCACAGTCGGAAACAGCAGCGCCCGGAATATACCGCGAAAGCTCATCGCAACAGATCTGATATATGTCCACTTCGCAGACAGGCTTGCCATTGTAAAACCCTACCAGGATATGGCGTGAAGGATGGCGCATTGTTTCAGCGAATAGCACGCTCAGGCTGTCTTCTCGGCTGCCTTTTAATTGCCAGAATCTGGCAGCATAGGGTTCATTCACCCACCGGTGAATAAAGGAAATGTCCTGAGGGCAGAAGCTTCTGAAAGAAAGGGTAACCGACCTGGTGTTGCCCGTGCTGGGGAGTTGCCTTTGATAGACGGCCTCCTGAGTATTGAAGGTCTTAAAAAACAAAATGGGTGGAGTTTGCATAAGAAAATATTTGGTGTGAATGAATTGCAAGCTATCCGCTCCCTTTAAGGGGATGTTTATGAATACGGACTAAAAATTTACTTAAATGGATTATTTTGATTTAGGCTTTAAAGTATATGCTGATGGTGATGAAGAAGTGCGGTATTATTATTTGGAACATAATGATAAAGGGCTTCAGTGCGATAAAGTCATTGTCGGAGAATGGAGAAAAGGGAAGTGTTGCTTCTATCTATTTATCGGCAACGGTTTCTGTATATGGTACAGCGAATACTTTCCTGCGGAAGATACCTGGCTTGAAGCAACCGGTAATATTCCTTCGCTGGAATTACAAATCGCCTTTAAAAATAAAATACAGGGAACGTGGAAGGGTATTGAGCACCCGGAACTGAATTCTTATCAATTCAACTTCAGGTACAGCTCTGATGTGCAAACCAAAGCATATTTTGAAGGTGGTAAAATATATGTTACCTGTGATATACAGTTTGACAAATGGTTTCTGGAAGAACACGTACACGACTTCCCGGAATTGTCCGTGCTGCTGGACAAGGTAAGGAGTAAGACTTCCGGCAGTCTGTCGAAAACCGATGCCTTCTGCTCGCCGGATATGATACATATCCTGCGTACGATCCTTTTCAGGAAGTACAGCGAACGGCGGCGAAAAGCTACCTGGGAGCATAAAGTGAAAATCATCTTACTGGATGCACTTGATATTATTTCGCCTGCCGAAGCAACCGGCCCTAAATTAAAGTTGTCGGACTATGATACAGAATGCCTGTACAAGGCAAAGGAAATTATTGACGGCAACCCAATCGACAAGCCGATAACGCTGGACGGCCTTTGCCGGAAAGTGGCACTCAACGAGTTCAAGCTAAAAAACGGCTTCAAACAGCTTTTCGGTCATTCCCCTTATGACTATTACCTGGAACTAAGGATGAAAGAAGCCAAGCGCCTGCTATTAGAAGAAAAGAATGAGTCAATCACCAATATCGCCTACCTGATCGGGTATAAAAATGTTGTCAATTTCAATATATTATTCAAACAAAAGTTTGGCGTAACGCCGGGCTATTACAGGAGATACGGAGAGCATTTATAATGTACCGTTTTTAAGTTGCTGCCTCAATAAAAAGATGCCGTAGCTGTGATAGTGCCGGACGGAAGATATAGATCGGTCGAGTGCCTGGCAGATAGCGTTAAAGGAGGTTTTTTCATTATAGCGCATTTGCAGAGTGATCCTGGAATGATAGGGAAGTTTCCCGATCGCCTGTTGTAAAAAATCCTGATTAATGCGTTTTCCCGATAGTTCTTCTAACTTATTTACCAATTCAGTCATTGCAAAATTTTTTACTCTCTTATAGGAAAACACTTGCCTATAGGAGATTGTACGGATCTGACGATTGCTTGACCTTAGTCCTTACATATAGGGCTAATGAAATCAAGAGTTGATCAATACGTCATCACCAAGGTAAAAACCATGCGTCTTGAGAAAAATATTTCGCAGGTGGCGTTAGCCAATGAATTAGACATGTCGCCTGGCTTCATCGGTAAAATTGAAAGCAGGAAGTATCCTTCTCATTACAATATCAAACACCTAAACAATCTCGCCAAAATATTAGGTTGCAGCCCTAAAGATTTCCTGCCGGATAACCCGCTGTAATTTTTCTGTTATTCTACGTCCAAAAATACATACTTATTTGCATTACTCACCAGTGGGAAAGTAAAGATTCCCAAGAAAATCCTTTTTCGCTAATTTCTATTCCTTTTACATTAAAGGAGCAGCAGCTCTCCTTTGCATCTTTGTTCTATCAGTTCAAACAAAAAACATGAATGATGCAGATGATTAACTGGAGGCAATACTGGACAGATGTAAGCGTGATTTCCCTGCTCTATTACGTGGTTGTGTACATCCTCTTTCGCCTTCGTAGAAGGCAGCAAAACTATGATGTTGATGCAGAAAGACAGCACCAAAATGATGTTGCTGTCCAAAGCGAAGATGTGATCGGTCCCAGTTAAGATAATGCCCCGTGTTGCGCGAAGGTGCGGATGAAAGAGTGGGGTTGAAGTAGCGCACGCGGGGCGACTATATTCCCAACCCAAAGGGCGAAGGGAAATAAAAAGTGGCAACCATGAAGCCACTCCTGCTGTCACCCGTCTTTTCATAACTGATCCAGGCGGGTCGGCTTGCAGGTTAAGCTCTTCAGCCCCCAAAAGACGAGGTATAAAATAAATTAAAAAATAAAAAATGATATGAGAATAAGAAATCGCTTGGATAATGTGTCCTTTTTGAAAACGGTGCGGTATGCGGCAACAACCATTGTATTAACCGCCGTGTCAGCCATTGCCAGGGCACAGGATGGTACTGCCGGTATTGAACAAGCCAATACGCAGGTGCGAAGTTATTTTGATGTGGGTTGCAATCTCATGTATGCCATTGGCGCGGTGCTTGGGCTGGTGGGCGCTATCAAGGTTTACCAAAAATGGCAGCACGGTCATCCCGATACGGGAAGCACTGCGGCGGCATGGTTTGGGAGTTGTATTTTTTTAGTAGTGGTAGCTACGGTCTTGAAAAGTTTTTTTGGATTGTAGCGATGGCAAACAGCGTATATAACATTAATAAGAGTATTAACCAGCCTTTGACGTTCAAGGGGCTGAAAGCACAGTATATCTGGTATCTGGGCGGTGGGCTGGTTATTCTGCTGATTCTGTTTGCGGTATTATACATCATCGGTATCAACCCAATTATTATACTAATTGTAATTGGCGGTACAGGAACTTATCTGTTTGCTATAGTTTACAAATTAAGCAAGACCTACGGACGGTATGGTATGATGAAGCGGGCGGCAAAAAGGATGTTGCCTCAAAACTCCAGGATTAGTTCAAGAAAAATATTTTTTAAGCATTAAAGGAGGTGAGTATGGAAAAGAGGCTGGGAGATATTTATCCGATTATGGATGTGGAACATAATTGTGTATTAAGCAGGCAGGGCGATGTAACCATTGCTTACAAAGTAAGCTTACCGGAAATTTTCACCTTGTCGGATGAAGAATATGAAACGTTGCACCAGGCATTTATCAAAGCTGTGAAGGTACTACCGAAGAACAGTGTCCTGCACAAGCAGGATTGGTTTGTCAAAGAAAACTACAGAGCGAACTTTGAAAAAGAAGACAACAGTTTTCTTTCGCGATCCAGCGAACGGTTTTTTAATGAACGACCTTACCTGCACCACGAGTGTTTTATTTTTCTGACAAAAACGTCCGATGAAAGAAAGCCGTCATCATCCGTTATCAATAATTTGACAAGACCGAACCTGGTGCCCGAACAAACTTTGAGCAATGCGGCTTTACAAAGTTTTGAAGATAACGCGGGGCAATTTGCACATATTCTTTCAGAAGCCGGGATAAAGACGACGAGAATACGAGAAGAATCTATATGGAGTACAAGAGATAAAGCAGGTATTATTGAGCGTTACTTGTTTCTTTCTTCCGAAGCAAAAGGTTTTGTCAAGGATATTCAACTGAAAGATGAACTGAGAATCGGAGACAACTATGTGCAACTTTATACCTTGGCAGATGCGCAGGACTTACCCGCATTTTGCGGAAGTCGTATTAATTATGACAAGTACAGCACTGATAAAACTAAATTCTCGGTGGGCTTTGCGGCAACGCTGGGTTTGCTTTTACCGGTGAACCATATCTATAATCAATACATCATTCTCTGCGATGCGCAGCAGACGATTAAAAAATTAGAGGCGAAAAAATTGAGGTTGCAATCCTTAGCCAACTATTCCCGGGAAAATGCGATTGCGCGGGATGCCGTCAATGATTTTTTAAATGAATGTATTGCAGAACAAAGTTTACCTGTTAAGGCACATTTTAATTTACTCTGTTGGACAGACGACCCGAAAGAAATCAAAAACATCCGCAATCTTGTTACGACTTCATTAGCGCAGATAGATGCTACCGCCAAACAGGAAACCGTAGGAGCGGCGCAAATCTTCTGGGCAGGTATTCCGGGCAATGCCGGCGACCTACCGCAGAATGAAACCTTCGACACTTTCGCGGCACAGGCTTGTTGTTTCCTGAATATGGAAACCAATTACCGCGACAGCGTCAGCCCGATGGGTATCCGTTTGGGAGATAGATTAACAGGCAAACCTGTACACGTGGACATCAGTGATGAACCTGTAAAACGCGGTATTTGTACCAACCGTAATAAATTCATTTTAGGCCCCTCGGGCAGCGGTAAATCTTTTTTCACCAATCACATGGTAAGAAGCTATTACGAGCAGGGAACGCATATCGTGCTGGTGGATGTGGGACATTCCTACAAAGGACTCTGCGATATGGTGAAGGGTTATTATTTTACCTACGAACAAAACAACCCGATAAAGTTCAATCCTTTCTATATAGGCGAGGGCGATACGCTGGACACGGAGAAGAAAGAGAGCATCAAAACTTTGTTGTTAGCGCTTTGGAAGAAAGATGATGAAAGTTTTACCAGAAGCGAGTATGTGGCTCTGTCCAATGCGCTGCAGGGTTATTTCGATAGGCTCGCGTTAAGTAAAAAGGAAAAATTAAAAAATAAAAATGCGGCAGAAATCTTTCCCTGTTTTAATAGCTTTTATGAGTATGTAAGAGATGAATTTGTACAGGAATTGAAAAAAGACAAAGTCAAGGAAAAGGATTTTGATATTGATAATTTTTTGTTTGTTCTGAAACCTTTTTATACCGGCGGCGAATTTGATTTTTTGCTGAACGCCACCGAAAATTTAAACCTCTTGCAACAACGCTTTATTGTCTTTGAATTAGACAATATCAAAGACCACAATATTTTATTCCCGGTGGTAACACTCATCATTATGGAAACATTTATTTCCAAGATGCGCAAGCTCAAAGGCGTAAGAAAAATGATTTTAATCGAAGAAGCCTGGAAAGCCATTGCGCGGGAAGGTATGGCGGAATATATCAAGTACCTCTTTAAAACTGTCCGTAAATTTTATGGCGAAGCGGTAGTGGTTACCCAGGAAGTTGAAGATATTATCAGCAGCCCGATTGTCAAGCAGGCGATTATCAACAACAGTGATTGCAAGATTTTATTAGACCAATCAAAATATCAAAACAAGTTTGAGCAGATTCAGGAATTACTCGGTTTGACGGAAAAAGAAAAAGCACTTGTACTATCTGTCAATAAAGCCAACGATCCGGATAAAAAATACAAAGAAGTTTTTATTTCTCTCGGCGGAATACTCTCCAAAGTGTACCGGACGGAAGTATCGAAGGAAGAATACTTTGCTTACACTACTGAAGAAAGTGAGAAAGTAAAAATGCTGGAATACGCTAAGAAGTACGGTAATATTGAGAAAGGCATCAAGGCATTAGCAATGGATAATTTATAATAGAAAATTGACAAGAATGAGGATATTACCGGTATTATTGTTTCTGTTGATCTTCTCGTGTAACGGGAATAAAATGAAGGAAAATGATTTATCGGGCGTATATGTGCGTTCGTTTCACAGTGAATACGCCGTTGGTGTTGATACGCTGCGGCTGGATGAAGTAAGTAGCACTTCTTACCGTATTACCAAATCGTCTTCTTATCAAAGGATCACCAATGGCAAACTGAGTAAGAATAAAGAGTTTCATACGCAGCATTGGCTGGGCATATTCGATCCGCAATATGATGTATTGGACATCCAGCCTTCGGGAAAAGTGTTGAGTGTGGATTTGGATAAGCAGGAAATTTTGTTGGGTACAAATGCTTTCAAACGAATAATGAATAATGAGTAATGAATAATATGTAACTAAATTATTAGGTGATGAAAAAAATATTTGTATTTATATCTCTTTTAGTAATGATTGCGGGTATTACAGCCAAAAGCCAAGCACAGGATATTCCGGGCGTGGGTGTGGTAACGGGCCTGGTGAAACGTGTTATCAAAGCGATTGATTTGAAAGTGCAGCGTTTGCAGAATAACACCATCGCTTTACAAAACGCACAGAAAGTTTTGGAGAACACAGAATCCGAATTGCACCTGAAAGAAATTGCCGGCTGGATGCAGCAACAAAAAGACCTGTATCAAAATTATTTCAATGAACTCTGGGAAGTGAAGACTGTCATTGCCGGTTATCATCGTATTAAGGAAATATCGGAAAAGCAAGTCGCGTTGGTCAATGCGTATAAACGTGCCTGGAATTTATTGCAACAGGACAAGCATTTTACGCCGGAAGAATTGAGTTATATGAGCGATGTATATAGTGGCATTCTTAACCAGACGTTGGAAGATGCCAACGGCTTACTGAATATTGTTCCTGCTTTCACGACACAAATGGATGACGCGGCAAGAATGAAAATGATTGATGATGTGGGTATCCAAGTGGATGAACACTACAGCGACCTGCAACGCTTCAATACCGAAAACGCCATGCTCTCCTTACAAAGGAGCAAAGATGAAAATGATGCGGCAATCGTGAAGTGGATGTACGGACTGCAATAGTTTTAAATAATAAGATGTAAGCATTAAGTACGCGAAAATGAAAAAATATTTATACCTATTGATGATTGTGTTGATGGCGTACAATACAAGCGGGCAGACGTTCTCGGAGTTTTTTCAACAAGACAAAACGCAGAAAAAATATTTGCTCAAGCAAATTGCAGAACTGCAAAGCTATATCGAGCTGGCAAGAAAAGGTTACGGTATTGTCAGCGACGGGCTGAACTTTATCGGCGATTTAAAGAACGGCACATTCAATTTGGACAAGAATTATTTTTCATCGCTGAGTAATATCAGCTCTGCGGTGAAGAAAGATAACAACATTGCAAATACTCTTGCCTTGCGATCTTCCATTAATGATTTATACAACAAAGCAAAGCAAGGCGGGCAAAGCAATTATTTATCAACGGATGAAAAAGATTATATCCAAAAAGTATGGAGCAATTTATTGGATAAATGCAGCGATGATATCACGCAATTGGATAACCTTACCACAGCCGGCAATTATCAAATGACCGAAGATGAAAGATTACAGGCGATTGACAAAGTTTATTTGGATATACAGGATAAAAACAAGTTCGCGAACAGTTTTTACAATGAAGTAAAAGTATTCATCAATCAAAGAACCAAAGAAAAAATCGAGACGGAAACATTAAAAGGGATATACGATGAAGCAGATTATTAAACGTGCAGCGTTTGGGAAGGCAATAGCTATGCTTGTGCTGTGTTTCGGCTTTACGATGAATAAGTCAAATGCCCAGGATCAGGAAGTGGAGCAACTGATTTTGGATTTACAGAAGCTCTCGCAGTTCAAGCAAATATTGTCCGATATGAAAACAGCATACACTGTGATTATGCAGGGCTATACCACCGTCCGGGATATATCGCAGGGCGATTTTAACCTGCACAAAGTATTCTTAGACGGATTGATGGCGGTCAGCCCGGCTGTCCGTAATTATAAGAAATCGGCAGATATCGTTTCCATGCAATCAGCTATTTTGAAAGAATACAAATCTGCTTATAATAAATTTAAGTCGGGTAATTTATTCAACCCCGATGAGTTGGTTTATATAGGCAAGGTGTACAGTAATCTCTTGGATGCAACACTAAAAAACATCAGTGATTTAACGACGGTACTTACTGCCGGTCAACTACGGATGTCGGATTCGGAAAGGCTTGCTGCAATAGATAAATTATATGATGATACATTGGATAAATTGACTTTTTTAAGATCGTTCAATAACAATACTTCCGTGCTGGCTGTGCAAAGGCAGAAGGATTTGAATGAGGCGAAGGCGTTGCAGGGCATTTATGGGTTGTAAGTTGTACGTTATAAGTTTTACGTTCTGCATAAAATTTATTTAGTGGCAACTTTTTGAAAAGTGTGCGAATGGAACGGTGAAGATTGGATTTTCAAAGAATAAGCGATGAAAAAAAGAAGTGTTTGGGTTGCGATACTCGCAACAGTGGGAACAGTTGTTCCGAATCTATTATTGGCGCAAGACAGTTCAGGTTCACTATCAAGCGATATACAGGGACTACACTCCGTATTGGATCAACTCTATAATGAGATGATGCCGATGTGCAGCCAACTCATCGGGGTGGGGCGTGCAATTGCTGCTTTCGCAGCACTCTGGTATATCGCCGCCCGTGTCTGGCGACATATCGCGAACGCCGAGCCCGTGGATTTCTATCCGCTCTTGCGTCCTTTTGTCATTGGCTTTGCTATTCTCATTTTCCCCTCTGTGATTACCATGATGAACGGGGTACTGCAACCCACCGTTACCGGAACGGCGAATATGGTCACCAACTCTGATGCGGCAGTGGCAGCGCTTTTAAAGCAGAAAGAAGATGCGGTAAAGCAAACTGACGCCTGGCAGATGTATGTAGCCGCAAGCGGTAGCGGCGACCGTGACCGCTGGTATAAATATACACATCCTGACGAAGATCCTTCGGATGAAGGCGTCTTTGAAGGCATCGGCAACGACATCAAATTTGCGATGGCAAAGGCTTCGTACAATTTTCGTAACAGTGTCAAAGAATGGATGAGTGAAGTGTTGCAGGTTTTATTTGCTGCCGCTTCACTTTGTATTAATACCATGCGGACATTCAACCTGATTATACTTGCCATATTGGGGCCGCTTGTCTTTGGATTAAGCGTCTTTGACGGATTTCAGTTTACGTTAAAACACTGGCTGGCGAGGTATATCAATGTGTTCCTGTGGTTACCGGTTGCCAATATATTCGGTGCGGTTATCGGTAAGATACAGGAAAATATGTTGAAGATTGACCTTGCTCAGATCGGTTCATCCGGCAATACTTTTTTCAGCTCTACGGATATGGGTTACCTGATCTTCATGATCATCGGCATCATTGGTTATTTCACGGTACCCAGCATCGCGGGGCATATCATGCACGTAGGCGGCGGGGACGCCATTGGCAGCAAAGCGACCGGGCTGGCAGGCGGAATAGCGGGTGGTGCTATTGCGGGCGCTGCTTCTGTTGGAGCGGCAGGAATGACTGCAACAGGTACGGCTGTCAAAAATATAGTGAAAGCTCCGGTTGATTTTAAATCAGGTTATAACCAGGATTCTACTGGCAGGGCTTACGGCGGTGCGGGGCAGTATATGAAGGAGAAGTTACAGAGTAAGTCACCAGACTATTAAAAGTGAGTGTCGAATAAATGAATTGTTGAATAATCTAAAATCAATTTATGTTTCAAAAGATGAAAAATATAGATACGGCTTTTAAGTATGTAAGATTGTTTACTATCCTTATCGTAGGAGGCAGTCTGCTGCTGGATGGTTTTGTGTTCTTCAAAAGTTATGAATTATCTGTTGCAACGCAGAATAAAATTTATGTATTAGCCAATGGAAAAGTGATTGAAGCTTTTAGTTCTGTCAGAAAAGACAATTTGGTGGTAGAAGCTCAGGATCATATCAAACGATTCCATGAATACTTTTTCACTTTATCACCAGACGACGGACAAATAAAAGCCACTATTCGTAAAGCGCTCTACCTCGCTGACGGCTCTGCCAGGAATGTCTATGGAAGCCTGCAGGAAAACAATTATTACGCCCAGATGATATCCGGCAACGTCAGCCAGGATATTACTATGGACAGCGTGCAGATCAATACCAATGTCTATCCCTACTACTTCCGCTGCTACGGCACGGAAAAAATTACCCGCCCGGTGAGTATTACTTACCGGGACCTTATCACGGAGGGGTATTTGCGCGAAGTGCCGCGCAGCGATAATAACCCGCATGGATTTTTAATTGAGAAATGGAGCATTTTGGAAAACAAGGATTTAAAAACAATAAACCGGTAACCCATGTTTAGAATATTCAAAAGAAGAAAAGGGAAACAGGATCAGGCTTATAGTATCCTTCAAAAGCTGGGTGAGGTTATTGAGCGAAAGCAGAGAAAGGTTGCCGGATATCTCAACAGAAAAACAAAAGACTACAGCCGGAAAAAGTGGACGTTATTCTTATGCGGGTTTTGCCTGTTGTTCGGCGGAATGGCGGTGGCTATTCTTCTTAACAATATTACCGGAAAACGACAGCATGGCATACCTAAGTTGTACCCGCAAAACATAGCCCTTCCTTCATCCGTGTTCAGGCAAGGCAGGGAATGGGACAGCCTGCAGCTCATGGAAGAAATTTACCGGCATCGGAAAGACAGCGTATTTCAACAAAAAAACCATAAACATCAATAATCAAAATAAACATCAACATGGAACAGAAAATGAACGTAGGGAAAGTATTGAAGCAAGAGAAACAGAAAAAATTTCTATTGTTCCTGCCGGTGGTTATTATTCCTTTTATCACCTTGCTCCTATGGTCGGCCGGAATTGTCGGTAGCGGCGATGCACATTCTACAAAAAGTGGAAAACAGATGGGCTTCAATTTCCATTTGCCCCTCGCCCTTCAGGCGAAAGACAGCAACTGGAATAAAATGCAGTATTACGCGCAGGCGGATAAGGATTCGGAGCGGCTGCGGTCGCTCATGCGCAGCTATCACAACGATAGCGGTGCAGGTATGTTTAGCACTTTCAATACAGGTAAAGAGAATGTTTCAGGTGTAACCGTAAGTACTGACCCGAAAGAAAAGATGATAGAAGAAAAGATAGCGGCGCTCAATAAAAAACTGAATGAACCGTCGCCTCTTAACCCCGAAAAAGAAGGCTATGGCGATCAACCGACCGGACAGCCGTTTCAGGCACCATTTGAGAAAATGCAGGAGTACCCGCAAAAGTCTTCATTAGCATATTCACCCGCCATGCCGGATGACACGCAGTCCGGCGACCCCGAACTGGAAAAGCTGGACGGTATGCTCAGTAAGGTGCTGGACATCCAGCATCCTGAAAGAGTCCGGCAGCAAATACAGCAGGAATCCAAAAAAAATAAAAAGCTGGTTTATCCGGTAATGACAAAAGACGACAGAGCAGCTATCTCCCTGTTACAAAACATTCAGGACAGCGATTCTAAAAAACAGCCGGGCTTGTCAAACGAGAATCATTTTTACGGATTGGATGATGAAATAAGTAGTGTGTCTGCTGTCAATACCATTGCAGCGGAAATACCCGAACAGCAAGTATTGGTAAATGGCGCAATGGTTAAGCTACGGCTACTCAATGATTTGTATATACGCGGCACGCTTATTCCAAAGAGCTCATTTCTTTATGGTATGGCAAGCCTGAAAGGCGAACGTCTGGATATTAATATAAGCTCCATCGGCTACCAGGGACAAATCTTACCTATTGCTTTGACTGTGTATGATGTGGACGGGCAGCAAGGTTTGTTTATTCCCGGAGCCATCACCCGCGATGTTGCCAAACAATCGGCAGGCCAGGGCATAGAAACGTTCAATCTGGGAACTTATGACGCCTCGCTTGGCGTACAGGCAGCCAGCGCAGGCATACAGGCGGCGAAGCAGCTTATCGGCAAAAAAATAAAGCTGGTGAAAGTTACAGTAAGAAGCGGCTATAAAGTCTGGCTTCGGGATATGAACGATAAGAACAATTAACGGTAAGAATAATTTTTTAAACATAAAACAGATTGAAATGAAAAATGGCGTGAGAATTTTTGTGGCGGCGATAATCATATTGGTTACGGCTATCGGAAAACATGTAGAAGGACAGGTATTGAAGGATAGCGATCCGATTTCCTTTATAGGAGTGTACCATGTTGAGCTGAGCGATAACAAAACGACCAATATCCTCTTTCCTTATGCAGTCAAGAGCGTGGACAGGGGCAGTGAAGATATAATTGCACAGGTAGTGCAGGGCTTTGGCAATGTATTGCAGTTGAAAGTGAATGGCGCGGATTTTAAACAAACTAATATTACAGTTATTACTTCAGATGGCAGGTTCTATTCTTTTTTGGCGGATTATAACAGCAACCCGGAATTATTGAATCTTTCCTTTGTCGGGAAAGGTGGTGAAGGCGCAGGGCCGGTAGAAAACATAGCAATATCAGACGAACATTATAACGAAGCCTTGCTGAATGAAGATGCGGCAAAGCTGCTTTCTGCCAGGGTATTCCTTCATAAGCATATTGTCGATGGGCAAATGAACCTTCGTTTGGCAGGCATCTACCTGAAAGACGGGTTGATGTGGTTTAAACTGCGTTTATCCAATCAGTCACAGGTTGACTATGAGCCAGATAATATCTCTTTTTCAATCGTGGACAGAAGGCAGGCCAAACGTACTGCCCGCCAGGAAATATTGTTACATCCTGTGTTTATTGAATCAATGAAAATAATACAAGGGAATACTACAAAAGATTTGCTATTGGCATTTAAACCGTTCACATTAGCAAACGCCATGCGATTGAAAATACAAATCAATGAAAATTCGGGCGGCAGGAATTTGACACTCCTTATTAAAGCAAATAAGCTGCTTAGAGCAAGAATGCTAAAAGAATAGTCACGATTCATATCCCGGTAGTCAAAGACGATGATGGTGTGTGATGAAAACGGTGAAGAAAGAATACGACATGATTTATGCCTGCCCGCCCCTGAAGTTCGGGTTGTTCGGGGATCGTTTCTTGCCTGAAGGAAAATAGAGGATAAAGTACCCATTCAATTTTAATTTAAGTCAGGGTTGGATAAATGATAGAAATAGTATCAGTGCATTTATTTTTTAATCATAAAAATTTGAGGAGATGGAAAACGAGGTAGAACAATTTCATGCAAAACAATTCAGGCGTATCGGTATGCCGGACGCTTATAATGATGAATTGAGGATCAAAATGACGTCGGGTGAACAGAAAATTCTGCATCTGTATAAGAAAGAGTTTGACGGAGACAAGGTAGAGGCGCTTATTCACTTGCAAAAATACCCCGCACTGGATGCCTTTGAAATCAAAAAGTTTGATTTAGGCGTACAAAAAGCCGGGCAGGAAAGCAAAATCGCCCAGACCTTTTACATCGGCGAAACAAGAAAGGTTTATGACAATAGCGGAAAACAAACTTACCGGCAAAACCGATATACGCTGAAAGAAGGGTATAATCTGCTTTCGGGTCGTCCTGTGTTTAAACGGCTGGTAAGCAAAGAGGGGCAATCTTTTGAAGCCTGGGTAATGCTGAACCTTAAAAACAAACTGACTAACGGTAACCATGAAACTCTTTTCTTCTCCAAAAATTATGGGTACAATCTTGAAAACGTACTGAAAGAATATCCGATCAAGGAGCTGAATAATATTAAATATATGGTGAGGCTGATGGAATCGTTGCACCGAGGGAACCTGCAGTCAGCAACCTTTATACCGAAAGACAATACAGAAGAAAGATTATTCATTTCTCCAAATATCAAAATGGGTTCGCTCCATGTGTATGATAAAAATAAAAAGACGATATCGACAGATCAACTGGTTGAGAGAAATCTGATTTCAAGAGAGCAGGGGCAGAAGCTTATGCAGATGGAAAATGTGATACAACAGCAAAAAAAGTCATTATCGAAGGATAACAGACAAAAACAGAAAATCGGCTGAAATGGAAAGTAAATCATTTGCGTTACTGAACAAAGTACTGGATGACCAGCGTACCGGACCAGCGCACATCAGCCTGATAGCAGCTATCTTAAAAATCAATGAAGAACAGTCGAAAAATAATTGCATCCATGTAACCGGTAAAGGACTGCGCCATGTTGCCCGCATTGGCGGCAAAGCGGCTTATTATCGCTACCTGTCTGACCTCCAGCGTTTCGGATACATCCGTTATGTGCCGTTCTATAATCATAAACGTGTGGGTAGGATTGAGGTTTTGGTAAATACGTGAAGGATTTAGTGAAGTTGTAAAATGTAAAAAAAATGACAGTGAGTAAAAATAAGCAGGTAGTCATTACCCGATTGAAAAAGGAATGGCGCTCCGGTTTGAGGTGGAGTGCGTATAAAAATATGGGACGTATCCATTCGGAAGAAATAAAATGTTTCCGGTCGTATTCGCAGGCGACTAAGTTTTGCGAAACGGAAAATAAAAATTGTATCGGCTTACCCTTTAAAGTCTGTGTCATAACGGATTTTTTGAAGATAATGCAGGCTTACGCTATGAAAGGCAGGCGGCAGGTACCAGGTGAAATAGCAAAGGCAAAGCTTTGTGAAAAATACCCGGCGATTTCTTTTCCTCTTTATACGGATCATCTGCCGGGTATTTCGGCAGATGCATATTTCCCCGTTATCTGGAACAGGATCATAAATCCACTCTCGGATATATCCGACTGGCTTGTTTTGATAAGTCATGTTCCGAATAAAGTAATGTTCAGCAGTAAGGATCACTGTGCGGTATTGGATTATTTTATGAAACAATGCGGTCTAATCGGTACGGCTGACAGCAGAGAAGAATTAAAATTACAGGCAAAAATCAGGGACGCAGCTTTTGACCGTTATTTGGAACTGTACCGCTTTTATTATCATACGAGGCGAGCGTGTTATATACTGGATAAAAAGATAGACGGGACAAAGCCGTTCCTGTTACCCATTACTTATTTTGCCAGATACAATCCACAGCTAAAACGATTGGTATTCTTCGATGAAAATCTAAAGCAGGTAGGTGCGGGGAAAATGATTGGGGAAATGGATGCAAGGTATTATGCCACAGAAATAGGTTTTAAAATCATTTAAAGAAACAGCCATGGTAAAAGCGGATGAAAAGGTGGTGATGCGAGCAATTGTATTATGCTTTAAACCTTTTTTAAAGCCTGAGGAAGCGCAAATTTATTGTAACCTGGGAAGGACACAATTTGCTAAAAAATGTGATGAATATGGTGTAGTAAAAAATGACAGCGGCTACTATTGCCGGAAGGATCTGAACAGGATTATGTCCGGAGGCCCTACCCTGCAGGCAGCCGCTGCCGAAAAGTTAAGACGTTAGGAACGTTGGCAAGCTCTCAGGATTAGGCAGTAGGTTGATGGTGGCCGTCTGATCCTTTGGTCTGTAACGCTTATATATTCTAACGACCTGTTTGGTAGTAGCGTGTCCCATTAAGTAGGCTATTGTGGCGTCATCCACTTTTTTGTCTTGCAGAAGAATGGAGAAGCTTAACCTGCCACATGACCAGGTGATGTGTTTGTTGATGCCGGCGGTTTTCATCCACTGTTGGAGTATTTTATTACAACCGTCCTGAGAAGGGAGTATAAACACCCGCTCATCCTGGTATTTTATTGGTTCCTCGTCCGGCCTGAGGAATTGTAAAATAGCAAGCGCTACGGGATGAAGGAATAAGATAACGGGTCTGCCGGTTTTTTTCTGGATAATGCGGGTGGTTAGCTTGTTGCCACTTAGTTGCTTCCAGTGCAGGCTCTTTACATCGCACCACCGGAGGCCGGTGTAGCAGGTAAACAAAAAACCTAACTGTAACTGTTGGTTAAGACAGGGAGTCCTTACCAAAGCAAAATATTCTTCAATTTCCAAGTTCTCTTTTAGCATAGTGCTTGGATTTGATTGTGCTACCACTTTCCGTGTTGGCGCTTCTCTGAAATAGCCATCAGAAGTAGCAGCATTCACTACCCATTTGAAGCGTGCAAAATAATTAAGCGGTGTTTCACCGTTATAATGATCCAGCAGATATCTACGAAATTTCTTGGCCAGGTTTTCTGTGATCTCCATAGGTGCTATAAAGTCTTTTCCAATAAATTTCTTAAACTGTGTAAGGCTGTTGTTTAGATGACGGTTACCATTGCGGGTATTTGCTTTTACGTAATCAGCATAGTAATCGAGAAAATTCGCTTTGAACTTATGTACTGGGATGTAGCCTGTGCCTATAGATTGTTGATCCAAGACAGCCTGACCTCTTTTTACTTCCAGCAATGCTTTTGTTTCCATGTTGTGTTGTTTTTCAACTACGTTTTTAGGTTTCACATAGCTGAACAACCCGGTAGCATGGCGCCCGTCTTTACCACGTCCATAGTCATAAAAATAATAGACCTTGTCGCCTTTTTTGCTCAATCTCTCCCCGATGTTCATATCCACTGCATTTTAAAGGTGAGCAAATGGATTTGCAAGCCCTGTGCCGTATCTGTAACTGTCTGCAATAATAAAGTTACTGTGGGAGAAGGCGAACAAATATGGACAAAAGAATTATTTGGACATGTCCCGGTGTTAGCAGGCAAAAGGTTCGTAATGACAGGTGGCATGTCAGGGTGTATCATTCGGTGTGTCATTTTGTGCGTCATTTGGCCTTGGGAAGGAGGTAGTTTTGCCATTTTTGTAGGAGAAGTGAATTTGCGTGTGCATGTCGCAATCCCGTAAAATCGGTGTGTCATCTGGTGTGTCATTTATGTGTCAAGAAATGTGGCAGAAAGCGTCAAAAAGAGGGAAAAAGTGACATACTACAAAAACAAAAAAGGTTGTAAATCAATTACTTACAACCTTTAAAAGTGCCCGAGACTGGAATCGAACCAGCACTCCCTTGCGAGAACCAGATTTTGAGT
>CALKHN010000015.1 GCA_937991535.1 uncultured Sphingobacteriales bacterium | reverse complement strand
GCCTCCTTTTAATTTATCAATCAAGTATTTTTACCGGACACTAATGATTTGAAATCAAGAATCTAAAAATTATACCCCACCCTCCACAAAAATGCTGGTGTAGGTGGTATATGCTGTTTGTGTAAAAAATCGTACAGCACCTGCATACTGCCCTGTATCTTCTTTCCTTTCTTTAAAGGCGACGACATGCTGTACTTTTTGCTGATGCCTGCAGGGGCGCTTTTGCTCCAGTTGCTGTAGTTTTTGAATACTGCCAGGTTTTCTACCGTGCGGTTGTAGTTCATCTCACCGCCCATGGTGAACCACAGGTTGGCTATGAACCTGCTGTTGGATTTGAACAGGTCGGGTGCTTTCCAGTCCGCAAAAGCCCTGAATCCTACACCTTCCCCTGTTAACCTGATTTGCTTCCAACTCTTACCCCAGCCTATTTTACCGCTTACACCTATACCAACAATACTTTTGTCGTTCAGCTTATATCCTGCTGTAAGCGCCGCCTCTGTGGTGGTGGGGAAATAACTGTTAGATCTTTGTGTCTGGAAGTTGGTACCCAGTTCAATTCTTTGCAGAAAAGATTTTGTTTTTTGATCGTTGGGCTTAAAATCGGGTATCACCATATCGCTGCTGCCACTACTGCCATTACCTAACTGGTTGAGCTTTTCTTTAAGTTTTGACAACTCGCCCTGTGCCTGCTCAATTTGCTGGTGCAGGTACCCGGCAGGATTGGCATTAGTGCCGCCCGTTGCCGGCATGCCCATCTGCTGCTGTAATACCTGTTGAACACTTGCCCTTGTCTGCAGGCCCGCCAGCGCCTGCGGGGTACCATAATTCTCAGGCTTAGGAAACAATTGCGCCAGCATGGAATGCTTTTGCATAAAGGTTTTAAAAGCCGGCAGGATTTGAAGGGTAGCCAGTACTTTTTTCAAAAGTTTGTCAGGGTCATTCAAGGCTTCTTTATATTCCTGGACCTGCCTGCTATAATAGTATGCCTCCTGCTGGTATTTGCCGAGGTGTTTGGTAATGCCTTTGGGCAGGTTGGTATAGCTGCTCATCAAAGTCTTAAGCTGCTGCTGGCGTTGCTGTACAAATTGTTTGATCTGGTCTGCCTGCTGCAGCTTGTCTTGCAGTTGCTTTACCTGTTCAAGGGAATTGCCCAGTTTCTGTTGGATATCTTTTGACTTGGAAACAATATTTTTGGCATCCTTTAAAAAGCCGAGCGCACCCTGAAGGGAGTCTAAGCCCGGCAGGTACTGTCCACTGAAGACCTTGTCTATTTTGCCGTCGGCGGCAGCCAGTTTTTGGGCGAACTGCTCATAAACCTGCCTGGTGTCATCCATCAATTCTCTTGCCCTGGATGAATCTAACTTTGCCAATTTCCTGAGGATTTTTTCCTCCTGCTTGGATAAGCTGTTTAAATATTTTTCAGATTGTTTGGTAAGCTGCTGATCCAGTCCGCTGATGCGCTTCTCAGCCCTGTGGGCAAACCTGTCGGGAAGCTCTATTACCGCACTGGCGCTGTCCTGGCAAAGAACAGCAGTAACATTAAATAGCCCAATAAGGCACAACAATAGTACCCGGCAACTCATAAGCCGATGGTTTAGGAATTGAAAAAATGATGAAGGAAATTAAATGGTCGTTTTGCTAAAAGGGGTACAAATATCCAATGTTCTTTTCCTCTACCGATTACCTGCTAAGCGGTAAATGATGGATCGAAAATATAAATTCAATTTTATTTTTTTTACCCCCTATTTAAGGGTATTTTTATTCTATCCCTAAATTTTTTCCTTTATGATTGCACCTGTCAGTGAACCTGTCACCGTAGCCATAGCGGATGACCATACACTAATGAGAACCGCACTGGCCAACCTGCTCACCAGCCGCAATGAATACAAAGTCAGCATCCAGGCAGAAAATGGAAAACAGTTACTGGATCAAATTGACAGCCATGGTTTACCTGATATAATCCTTCTGGATATCAGCATACCGGTGATGGATGGCTTTGAAACGATGGCCCTGCTTAAAAAGAAGTACCGCAATCCCAATGTAGTTGCCATTACCACCTATAGTGATCATACCGCTATATTAAGAATGAGTTCTTTGGGTATAAATGGTTACCTGTTTAAAACCTTTGAGCCGGAGGAGATTCTAATAACGCTTGATTTTGTCAAAAGAAATGGACGATACTTTTCAGCAGCAGTTCACGACAAATTGTTCCAGGCTTCAAAGAATGACCTGTACCGAAAGATCGGAACGATCAAACCAAAAGAGCTTTCTTTCTTAAAATACCTGTGCACGGGAATGACCTATAATGAGATCGCGGCTAAAATGTACCTTAGTCATCACACTGTTGAAGAATACCGGGATGCTTTATTTCAAAAATTTGAGCTTAAAAACAAGGCTGAACTGATCTTATTTGCACTGAAATATAGACTCGTTGAATTAGAATGAGCTAAACACTTAAATAGAAAACTGTTTTGTATAAAATGAAACAAATTACTTTAATTCAACCATACCTTCTTGTGAATTTTGACAGTACACAATAGGGAAGGATACAACAGCATAAAATTGAAGTAACTTTATATGGTAAACTGCTCTTTGTTTCAAGATTGCCTTAGTTACTGGCAAATTACTGGCAAAAACGAAAAAGTCGCCAATGGCGACTTCGTAAGTTGTTGATTCTTAAGCTCCCCCTTCAGGACTTGAACCTGAGACCCTCTGATTAACAGTCAGATGCTCTAACCAACTGAGCTAAGGAGGAATATTTTACTATTTATGGTTTGTTGTTTCTGGCTTTTAAATAAGTTCCCTTTGCAACATACCGCCCCTTTCGGGGCGGCAAAAATAGGTTTTTTGATGCGTTCCGTCAAACAATTTCCAAATGTTTTTTATTGCCGGCATTAAATGGAACATCCTCTTGGTTTGTATTTCATTATTAATAAATCTCCAACATATCCATTAAATAAATTCCGTATCAACTTAAGCAGTAAATTTGTAACCCGGATTATCCCAAAATCCTTTCAAGATTTCCTGCCCTGTTCCGGAAACGTATATTTTTTACGGGTTGCTTCTAAAAAATGAGTAGAGCTGACCCGTAACAAATAGTTGCTATTGATGAAACACCATAAGCGAAAAATTAATTTTCAAATTTAAACTATAGTATTATGGCTTTTACATTACCGGCACTGCCGTATGCGCACGACGCATTGGAACCTCATATTGATGCTTTAACCATGCAAATACACCATGGCAAACATCACCAGGCTTATGTTGACAATCTTAACAAAGCAATAGCAGGTACACCCAACGAAAATAAATCCTTAGAAGAACTGGTTAAAGTTGCAGGCACCATCAGCCCGGCGGTTCGCAACAACGGCGGCGGACACTGGAACCACAGCTTTTTTTGGGAAATCCTTGCCCCTAATGCAGGCGGTAAACCTTCCGGAAAATTAGCGGCCGCCATTGATGCCACATTCGGCAGCTTTGACGAATTCAAAACAAAATTCAGTGCTGCAGGCGCCACCCGTTTTGGAAGCGGCTGGGCATGGCTGATCGTTAAGGATGGCAAATTAGAAGTAACCAGCACCCCCAACCAGGATAACCCCCTGATGGATGTTGCCGAAGTAAAGGGCGCACCTATACTGGGCGTGGATGTATGGGAACATGCCTATTATTTGAAATACCAGAACAAACGTCCCGATTACCTGGCAGCGATATGGAACGTGATCAACTGGAAAAAAGTAGAAGAGAAATTTGAAAAAGCTTAGGCTTTTCAATAAATAAGACAAGGCTGTCCGGGTGCCCGGGCAGCTTTTTTATCCGGCTATTCAAATTCGGATTTCGGAATTCTCTCCTTCGAACTTCATACGTTCACGGTACCGGATCGTATCCATGCCCGCCCCAGGGATGACAACGGGCAATACGTTTTGCTGCCAGCCATATACCCTTAAATACACCATATTTTTTAATCGCTTCTAAGGCATACTGTGAACAGGTAGGCGTAAAACGGCATTTTGGTCCAAGGATGGGCGAAATAACAAGCTGGTACAACCTGATCAAAGCTATAAATGGAAGGCTAAGTATGCGACGAAGGGTTTTCATCAATACGCTGTATAAGTTTATCCAAAATTACCTGTACTTTTTCTTTTGCCAGCAAAAAATCAGGCATCTCTTTGCCGGTATAGATCAAAAAAAGAATAAGCTGCTGACCTGCTTCCATTAATTTTTGCTGCAAAGCGGGCTTTTGTAAACGATATGCTTCCCGGGTAAGTCGCTTGATTTTGTTTCGGTGTACCGCTTTTTTAAAATTTTTGCTGCTCACCGTTACACCTGCCTGCAGGGGAGAAGGCAATTGGACCTCCGCGCCGCCAACACGTAAATACAGTGCACGGTAAGGAAAAACGGAAATGCTCTTCCCCTCTTTGAACAACTGTTCAATGCGCTTGCGACTTTTAAGCCGCTCCTGCCTGCTTAAGGTAAAGGTCTTTTTCAAATATGCCCGATTGTATTCAACAAAACAATATAGCACAAAAATAGCCCCGTTTAAGGGGCTACACCTATTTAAGGATCTATGCACCTGGCATAGCCGGTATTATTTTGCTATTTTCTCGTCGGATACGGTCAGTTTCTTCCGTCCTTTTTTACGACGGCTGGCCAAAACCTTGCGCCCGTTTGCGGTTTGCATGCGTTTGCGAAAGCCATGAACTGATTTGCGGCGACGTTTATGCGGCTGAAATGTACGTTTCATTGTTTTTACTTTTTCACTCTTTGAAATAAAAGTTCGGGAGAAGCGAACCGGGTTTCAAAATCATTTGCCTTTTCCAGACGGGCCACCACGCCCTTTCTGTTAAGGCTGGATGAAAGGACGGCAAAGGTAAGTGTTCAGAACGAAATTCCGGACTTTTTTTTGGGTATATTATACTCAACACATATTGAGTTTTTATTGCGGGACTAAGTCCCGGAAGAACATATAAATGCGAAGTTAAAAACTTCGCATAGCAGCGTATAGCAGCAGTTTTATTTTCTTCGTGCCTGCCCGTCCGGCTCAGGCGGACCTTCGTGGCAAACCATTAGTTTTTCAGGCAACACGTTTGCAAATAGCCCCTTATTCAATACTAACATGTTCAGAATGAATACTTTTTCCAAAGAAAGTAGCAGCATGGTCATCAAAATCCCCCGTTGAATCGGTGGTATAAAATTTAACAACACCCTGCTTGCTGCAACGGCTTTCCATTTCGGGATGGCGTTTAAAATAATCCACCAGGCTGTTGGCCACAATTTCACCCTGGGAAAGCAGGTTAACCTCCGGAGGCAAATACTTTTTAATTTTATTTTTTAAGAGAGGGTAATGCGTGCATGCCAAAAGAACCGTATCAATATGCTCACCTTTTGCAAGCAGGTTGTTTACATTCTTTTCTACAAAATAATCTGCCCCGGAACTTTCATATTCATTGTTTTCCACCAGGGGAACCCACATCGGGCACGCTTCCTGGTATACTTTTACATCCGGGTAAAACTTTTCTGTTTCGATAAGGTAAGATCCCGATAAAACGGTGCCCGCCGTTGCCAGTATACCTACTTCCTTTGTTGCCGTTAAAGCCCCCATTTTTTCGGTTGTTGGCCGAATTACACCCAATACCCGGTTTTGGGGGTTAATAAGGGGAAGATCCACCTGTTGAATGGTACGCAGGGCCTTGGCGGAAGCGGTATTGCATGCCAGAATAACCAAAGGGCAGTTTTGCGCAAACAGCCATTTCACACATTGAAGCGTATAGCGGTAAACTGTTTCAAAAGACCGGGGACCATAGGGAGAACGGGCATTGTCGCCTAAATACAAATAATCGTATTGCGGAAGGGTATCAATAAACGCTTTTAAAATGGTTAATCCGCCGTAACCCGAATCAAAAACACCAATGGGTTGTTGTTTCATGGGACAAAGATAACCGTGTTACCGCAATTGCATTAAAAAAGCCGCTTCCCGAAAGAAAGCGGCCGTATAACGGTAAAATTTATTTATGCTTATTGCTTTTTGCCGCCTGCCGCCGGCTTCGCAGGTTCATCTAAACCACCAGTACCTGCCGGTAATTTAACCCCCAGTTTTTTAGCCACCAATGGCAAAAGATCATCTGTTTGCGGAGCCACCAAAAGCGCATCCTGTTTAAACACCCATGTATAGCCGTTTTCCTTGGCTACAGTATTAATCAGCTCAAAAGCTTTGGCAAAATAAGGGTTCAGCACTTCAGCCTGTTTGCGCTGCATTTCATTTTGAGAAAACTGGTCCCAGTTTTGAATGATCTGCAGGTACTGTGCCGCTTCCTGCTGTACGGTTTGCTTAATGGCTGCAGGTGTGGCGGGAGATTTTGATATGGAATCCTTGCGTTTATACTCATTTATGTAAAACGGAAGAGAATTGTCCAATGAGTCTTTGCGGAACTTTTGCAGCAATGAATCAGCTTTTCTGATATCTGGCATAATGGAAACAACGTCTTCAAGACTTGCATGTCCGAATTTCTGCTGGGCGCTGGCTGTATTGCCCACTATTAAAAGCGCGAATGTTACTGCTATAAAAGAAAAAACCTTTTTCATATAAGTCAATGTTTCTGTTTTTATGAGTTAAAAGATAGAGATTTGGTTGCGTTGGTTCGGTTGCCCGGAGGCTTTAACATTTATTTATTTACCCCCAGCATCTTCAGAATATCTTCACTCCGGTCTAATTTGGGGTCGGCAAAGATAACGGTAATTCCTTCACTTTTATCCAAAATAAAATCATAGCCTTTTTCAACTGCTAATTTTTGAACAGCGTTATACACCTTATCCTGCACGGGTTTTACCAGTTCCTGCCTTTTTTTAAACAGATCTCCTTCATAACCAAAGCGCTGCCGCTGCAAATCCCTCAGTTCCTTTTCTTTATTAAACAACTCATCTTCCCTTTTCTTCTTCAGTTCATCGCTCAGCATAACCTGCTCGGCCTCAAAATCGCGGTACATTTTGTCTAATGCATTTTGCAAATTGTCGAGCTCCTTTTGCCAAGCCTCGCTTAACTGATCCAGTTGCTTTTGAGCCTCTTTGTATTCCGGCAGTTTGTCCAAAATAAATTTACTATCCAGTATAGCATACCGCTGCGCGTTTGCGCTAAAAATAGCCAGGCATACAAAGCCGGCAATAAACAATATTTTTTTCATGAAGTATATTTTTTATTTTTTATGATGTGGGCTGTGAGCAGTCAGCGATCAGCGATCAGCATTTAGCTATCAGCTTTCAAGTTAGCTGTGTGCCTGCCCTGTAACCTGTTACCTGCAACCTTTTCTCTCACCTACCTGTGCGATCTGACACTCCTTCGTCGCGTGCCGACCGCTTTCATTTTCACCATTGAATTTCTGACCTTTATCTTCTGACCTTCACCTTTCATCGCCCGTGCAATCAGCTTTCAGCAATCAGCTAAAGTATACTAATGACGAACAATTTCACTCCTCTCACTTCTCACGTTTCTCTTTTCACTTCCCACAATTCACCGGCCGTGCAGTTAGCGTTCAGCCGTCAGCGATCAGCTAAAATATACTAATGACGAGCAAATTTCACCTCTCACGTTTCACCTCTCACCTCTCACCTCTCACTTCTCACCTTCAATGATGAGAAAAGGCTGCACGCCCGGTTGAATATTTT
>CALKHN010000014.1 GCA_937991535.1 uncultured Sphingobacteriales bacterium | reverse complement strand
AAAGCTTATAAATAAATCAATTTACAAGCTTTAGAGGTGCCCGAGACTGGAATCTCAAGTCTCTGGCTATAAACTAATTATAAGTAAAATGCGTCATCTATGTGTCGTAAATAGTGATATATACGACTTTCCAACTTTTCAAACTTCCTGACCTATCCCTACGAAGATAGATATTTTGAACAATAAATTGAAAAAGGATCAGTAAAGATTTTTCTTCCTTATTGGAGTGCTACTTCTAGCATCTTTTGGATAAAACGGTTTCATCCATGCCGCCTGGAAATGTCTTTTTCAGTTAAATCAAAGCGGGGGAGGGTATTATAAATATCAATATAAGTGGATTGACCGAAATAGCCATATAAGTAGATTATACATACTTACTATCAATAATATTATCGTTGTTCCATAATATTGATTCGTCTTAGTTTTTAGTTAATGATGTGTATCTTTTTGTATCACTATTTAGATAGTTCGAACCCTGATCTTAAATTTAAGCAAATAAATTTTTTGCTATTATTTGTATGATCGGTCCAGTTCGTTTAAGATATACTTTTGTAGGTAATTACGTTTTCTCTAAACAAATATGCTTCTGACGAGCCTTGATCAACCATTCGATTTAAGATCCAAACATAGTCGTCAATTAATAATTTATCATTTTTGATTTTGGAAATATGATTATAGAAGAGTCGTTTTATCATTCTCTCTGCAGAAGGATGGAGTAAAGCGACAGAAGTTGAAGGTGTAGTTTTAAATATTTCTACTAACAAACTTATTGATTCAGGAAGGAAGGTCTTTTCACCAATAGTTGAAAATATATTAACAATCGATATGGGTTTGTATTTACCTAAGTCCTTAACCATTAACTGATAAAAATCTCTTTTATTTTCAAGCGGTTTCCAATGAATTGCAGTTTCTTTCCATTTAATATCAAGGAAAAGTGTAGTAAGAAAGTATTGCTTCCCACTTCCTTTTATTTTATCAAACAAGTGTTGCCATAATAGCCAAAAATTCGCAATTAGTTTCTGATTTGATTCTTCATTAGTTGAGTTTGTTATGAATTCATCTAACTTGTAAATTATGTATTCAAGTATTTTTGAAGAAAATTCGAATAGGTCATTTCGTCTTCTGAAATTATGGAATTCAATTTGATAGATAGGATTTATGATTAAATCCATAACAGGTCTTGCCAATTCGCTATTTGTCTTTAAAAAAAGTTCCGCCAAATAAAACTCTATATCGAGAATTGACTGTGAATGAATTTGCCCTTCTTGTTTGCCGCGACCGTAAGAATATTCTTCTTCGTGTTTTAAATCTTCTACTAGTAAAGACAAAAAATGCTCTATAAAATTTGAAAAATCCTTATCCTCTGTATCGTAAGGTGTAATTACAAAAACTCTTGCGAGTAAATATCCTTCACTTTTTTTCAAATCTATTTCTGAAAGATCTAACTTTAAACTTATTTCAGAAGAAATTTGTTCAATAAATTTCTTTTCATTTTCTTTAGCTATATTTAGTTTCTTTGAATCGTGGTCATCATAGAAGTATGGATTAGCTTTCCTATATATAGAATATTTAATAAACCCCAACCAAACTCTCTTTCGCTCATCGGGGAATTGCTTAAAGAATACTTCGCGAACATATCGCGTAATTTTTTTAACCTCATGGTTTGAGAAAGGTGCAGACAGTATATGAATCATCTTCGCAATTATTCCGTTTTTATCTTCTTCGTTATCCGCATATCGCATTAGTAAATGAAAAGAAGATAAAGCCTTTTCTTTTTCCATTAAATTGAAACCTTTACTCAAACCGTAGTTTCTGCTATATGTGTCTTGAAGAATAGAGCCTATTGCTTTTTCGATTATTTCTATACACCAAGTTTTCTGTTCTTCTGAAATATCATCTGAAAATTCCCTTAGTCCGAGAATAGCAAGTGTCACGGGTTTACTATATGGAAAATCTAAATTTTCAGAATTTGCGTAATAATTATGGCATTCAGACCATTTTTCATAACTGATGACTTCTTCTTTTTGATATGCTTTTGAAATTACACCTGAATATGTAAGTATCGTATTTTGTTTTTCAAAATAATCTTGCGTAGAAGCCAAATGTTCCATAACATCATCTTCATACTTTGGTTGAACTATAAAGCTCCCAAGTTTTTCATTATTCGGTTGAACCTCCCAATTTCTTATGTCAATTTCATTCAATCGTTTTTTCCAATCCAAATCTTCATCCTGGATATTAGCTTTAAGTTTGTCAAAAATAGAATGGATTTGATTATTGATTTTTCTTACATTGAATTGATAATTTACAACAAAGTCACCTAAACCTCGTGTGTATTGTTTCCTATGAGGAAGTTGATTTGATTCCCAACGCTCTTTTTGTGCAAACGCAATAAGGTTGTCCATTGGTGCAAGAACGGAATGTTCTTGAAGTGCTCGGCTTAAATCCCAATCATAAAATTCTCGGACAGATAAAAGTGGCAACATAGCTTCTTCAACTTCTTCGGGATAAGCAATAGCAACGCTTGTTAATACTGCCAATGGGGCAACATTGTTACTGTTTTTAAGAACGTAATCAAACACAAATTTTATGTTTTCTTTACTTACGTCTGATTTTCGTTTTGCCATTTCTAAGAGAAACTTCTCAAAACTCATTAGCAATGATTCCAAAGCATAATTTGTAACACTTGAACCTCTGTAAGCTGCCCATAATTCCCACGCAGCATATTGTTTCACTATTGTTCCGTCATTCAATTCAATTTCTACTTGTGAGATTTTGTGTTTGTATTCACAAGTAGCGTTCACATAAAATTCAACTGAATAATTGATAAAATCAACAATGAATTTTAATCCAATAATTGGGTGTACCCACAATAAATTATAAAAAGGTGTTTTGTAAATTCCCGAAGGAAAAAACGAATGTTTATCTCGGATTCCCCAACATTCTCCGTCACGCAAAGAATGTCTTGCAAAGATTCCAAATCTGTCATCAGAAAAGTCTTCTTTTTTGGGCGGATTGTATTTCCAATTTTTCCAAGCTGTCTCAATAATCAATTCGGGTAGTTCTTTTATCAAACGTTGATTCCCTATTCCTGAAAGACAACTTTCAATTACATTTTCGTAAAAAGAATTTAATCTCCAAGAATCACGATTTTCTTTATTGGCGAATGCTCTTTTAATAAGCTGTTTAATTTCTTCTCTTGAAATTGAAGCCAGGTCAAACAAAATTGTAATCAGGTTGGATGATTTATTTTTGGCGATTTCTTCTTGCCAAAACTCTTTTTCTTCCTCAATCTCTTTCAAATAGGTAAGGACAATAGATTTTGCTGCTTCTAATTCTGTGTTTTCAATTTTATTGTATTGAATAAGTAATCGGTAATACCAATCCGCAAGAAAATTTAGTATTGAAAGTTTTATTGCTTCTAATTGAGCGATGTGCTTATGAATAAAAAACAATGCTTCTTTCCAACCCGAACCAATCGGTAAAAGTAAATTGCTATTATTAGATTTTTGGTCGCGTTCTTTGCAACAAGTTTCTATGATATGCAAACATCTATTGAAGAGAGTAGCTTTGTCTGCAAGAAGTTCTTTTTCAAAGGCTGTAAAAAAAGAATTACTGTTTTTAGATTTAAAAACAGCAATTAATAATTCATCAGCCCAATACTTTTCAATCGTTTGGTCAGAAATAGTTGCTTTAATTAACTCATTTATTTTACTACTGTTGTCAATTAGATAATCTTCAATCCAGAGACGAAATGCTCGCCTAATTGCAGGTTCATTTCCCAAACTGCTAAACAAATCTTTTGGCTTTGGATTTTCTTCAAACTTTGTAGAAACATATTTTACCAATGCCCAATCTTCCAAAATATCGTGAGTAGGGGAATATTCTCTGTTATCGTTTTTTTGAAATACTATTTCATCGTTTTCTAAACAAGCGATTGCTTCCGCATCAGATTTATCAGGCTTGGTAAAAAGCTTCATTTCTTTCGCTCTCTTTACTGCAATTTCTTTGAATGCTTCTTCTCGTTTTATCGGAAGTCCATTTTTTGTATTAGTTGAATCTACAACCAACGAATTCCACAGCTTGTCTTTAAATTCAGTTTGCGAAACATTAGCGTAATCATCGTTTGTTTTACTTATCGCTAAAATTGAAAAGTCAAGATATTTTGGGCTTTGTAGCAACTCTTTGACTTTGTCATTTTTTAGAACAATCTTTAACTGTGGGAATTTTTCAGACACAAGTTTTAATTCTTCTTCATTAAGCGTTGGAATGTCAATTATACTCGTATCGTTTTTATCAATACCGAATCTTAATGTAATTAAGTCAATCGCATATTTCCGTGATGAAGCAATAATTTTGATTTCGGGGTGTTCTTTAAGCAAAGCCAGTAATTGTTTGAAAGCACATTCTGGGTCTGCTTCCAACAATTTTTCCAAACTATCAATGAAAATGATTTTTTCAGGGATGAGCGAAATACAAGAGAAAATATTTTGTATTGTTTCGTTAACACCTTGACTTGAAAAAACATTTGCAAGCGTAGATTCGTTGAATTGGTCTGCTCTGAAAACAAACACACTTGCACTAGGAAAATCCTTTTGAATAATCTCTTTTATTTCGGCTGATTTGCCAACACCGGGTTTCCCTGTTACAATCGTAAATTGAGAACCACTTATCGCTTGCAATATTTTTTCTCTTGCTTCAGTTCTTGGTAATTGAAATTCGTTTTCACCTTTTCCGATTGAAGTTTTTATCGGTCGCAAAATTTCTGTGCTGTCTGATTTGAGTTTTTCAACCGCTTTGTAGTATGGACTTAATTGTGCAATATCAAAATGCTGAAAGAAATCTTTGTCTTTTATACTATCAAGTGTTGCACTTCCTCCGTCTTTGTTTAGCGTTGAAGCATAAGAAAAAACACTATCCCAAATTTCACTTTCTGTTACTGTTGAAGTTTTGCTTTTACTTAGCTTAATCAGATTAAAAAAGTAAGTTTTGTCAATACTTCCTTCGTTTAAGAAATCATATTCCAAAACATCAACGCATTTCAGAAACTCCCAGATTTCTTTGTCGGTTAAATCTGTATTATTGTTCGTTTCTTTTAATACTGTACGAAAAATATCTAATCGGTCTTTTTTCGCTTTAATTCTATTTACTTCTGAAATAAAATCCGTTTCTGTTGCGTGACTGTTTGCCCAATTAAAAAGCGATTTAAAATGATTTCTTTCGTCTTGGGTTAAGGCACTTTTTACGAAAATCAATTTATCCTTTGTTTTGTCAAAAAGAGAAGTGTTGTTGTAATCTTTCCAAAAGGCACTTATTACTTCTTTGAATATTTTATTGTCAGCGGTGAATGAAATGTTGTACTTCGCTTGAATCAATAAACGATGTTCTGCAGTTGCAGATTTTGCAAGGGCAAAAATGTCGTCAGTTTGATAACCTTTATTTGTAACTTGAACTGCAACTTCTGTTAGTTCGCTTGAAGGGACACAAGGAACGTTACCTTGAATGATGAGCGTAATGAGAAATGCAGTTTGAACCGATTGTTCAAAGTTTGTCCCGCCTCCGCCTTTTTGAAAAACACTTCCTTTATCTGACATTTTTATCCTTTTAAAGATTGAACTTCTTTTCTTACTTTCAGTTTTATCTCCAAGAATGCCTTTATCTCGGGCTTATAGGTATATCAATTACAGGTTTCAAAGCCTCAAGTTGAGTTGCGTATTTTCTGACTACCAAATCGTATAAATTATTAATGGAGGGTGCTTCTACGGTAATTACAATTGCATATTGAATTTTCTGAGGGCTTGTATCATTATGTCCTTCAAAGCGAGCATTATAATGGATATCAAAAAAGGGCTCATTCAATGTTGTACCACGAAATCGCGTTGTTGCATGAAGGCAGTTTTCCCATTTCCAATTATCCGATCTCAATTCTTCTTCTGTAAGAGGAGTATTAGATTTTTGCGTTTTGGAAAAGAATGGTTTAGTTTGTGGATAAGCAGCCCCATTGCTAAATTTCGTAAAGTTAGGTCTGAAAAAAACATCTAATCCACTTCTTGTGTAATTATCAGGATGACGAGGGTCAACTGAAGTGGCATAGCAAATTGTTGCTTTTATTTTAATTATTCCATTCAGAATTCCGCTTGGCAATGGAATTGGAACTCTTATATATTTCGATGCAGTGATCGAGCCTTGATAAACTACCCTCATAACATGGTCTTCACATAATACAATATCATCAATACTTCGTGCCACCCGCCCCCATCCAACTTCGGCCGCTGGAATCGTAGTTGTTTCACAACAATGAATAAGTAACGTCTTAATAGCGAGAGAATTCAAAGCTGTTCCAAAATGCGCCCTAACTCCGGCGCCAATTCTTAGCACACTCGGTGATGAAAAACTTGTTCCAGCCATTTGAATAAGTATATTTTGACCATTTACGTCTAGGGTCAAGAATGGCCTTGCATCGCAGCCTCCAAAATCAACCAAATCAGGCTTTATTAAACCTGGACTCCGTCCAGGTCCAACAGAACTATAAGTAGCCCTCTGCCAATTTTCATCTGGAACATCACAGGCCCCAATACTGAGTGCATTTACACAATCAGCCGGGACTTGAATTCTGTTTGCTTGAATACTGGGATCCCCATCACCATCGTTACCAACAGCAACAGTAGCAAGTGTACTTCCATCCGATAAGTATTCATCTAAAACTGCAGTCCATGCGTGAACTTCTTCATCATCAATTGGCAATCTCGGGCCTAAACTAAGGTTGATAAAATCGTATCGTTTTGTGGTGATTACATTATTTATTCTATTAAGAACTTCATAAAGCTCAAAAGAGTTTTGTCCTGGTGCTGAATCTATGACCCTATAGTGGTCAACAGAACAAAAAGGTATAGAAACATTCTCCTTTGGGTTAATGTGTCCAAAAAGAAAAGCTGATGTTACTGCAACACCATGTTCCAACAGTTCAATGTCAGGAGTCGTCATTCCTGGGAAATCATATGGAGTAGCCCATTGGGTCAGTGGGTGATTTTCCGGAATTCCCCCATCAAATATTGCTACTTTAATATTTGGATCAAGCGGACCATTTGACGGAAGAATTACCTTTGTCCCACTTACGAGGGTTCCATATCTTAAATTAGGACGTAATAACCTTAATTTCGGCATCGCCCGTACTACCCTAACGAGGCTGAATTGAGCAATTTCTTTTGCTAATTTAACTGGTGCTTCAAGTCCTACAAAACACAATCCGCCTGCATAAAAACGTCTTTCAAAACTGGCATTTATCTTATGTGAAAGCAGGTACTGTTTAAACAACCCCAAATATCTTGCTTCTGCACTTTCTTCATCAAGATGTAGAACAATCTCATAAACTATTCTTTCCCCATTTTGAGGAATATTTTTAAGCTTTTTGTCTGAGGTAGGGAACGAAATTTCTTCTATTTCCCGAATTTGTAAGTCTGTTTTAGATGCTTCATCTAAATGAGGAAATTTTTTGCTCCACGCCACAAACTGTTTACGAGTACCTTTTACAAAAATCTCTGTTGAAAGAGAATTCCTTGGCTCTCGATCACGTGTTCTTTTATGGGGTTTGATTTGTCTTGGACGACTCCCAACTGCCTCCAGACCTGCATCTCTGAGTAATTCTTTCGGGAAATAAGACTTTGCAATATATTCAGGGTTCAATATTATAGTCACTATAGCCAAATCATCAGGGCAGGCATTGGATGGAAGTTCTTCTATTTGGCTAACTACTTTGTTAAGCATTACTTCAAGCCTATCCTTAGCCTCGCCAAATGTATAGGGATGTACTTTGGGGCCACCACTTGATGAAATCTGCACACTTTTGGTGAGTCTCTCCCCTTTACCTAATAAAAAGTTTCTTTTTTTCATTTTTTCTTTCTTATTTGTTTAACGGGTATTACGTTTTTTCTTATTGTTTCTCTTGCAATACCTGTTAATTCACTAATTTTTCTTTGGGACATTCCGAGTTTTGTCAGTGAAGAAATAAGCTGTATTTTTTGGGTTTGACTACCAATGGTTTGCTTCTTAATATCGTCTTCAATAAGTTCCTGAAGAGGCAAATTATTCATAACGCTTGCCTTTCTTAAATTCAATATATTCTTTTCAATGTCACTAAAAGATTTTCCAATATAAACATAAGAAAGAATTTCTGCCCAATGATCAAAGTCTTGCACGAATGGCTTAATCTGCTCAACTACAAATTCTTTAATTTGATCGGCCGTAGGATACTCAAAAGTTAATGCCATTTCAAATCTTCGCCATACGGCGGGATCTAATAAGCCAGAGTGATTCGTGGCTGCAATAAGGAGTCCGGTTGGTGGCCAATCGTCGATTTCTTGCAAAAGGACTGTTACTAATCTTTTCAGTTCACCTATCTCTGATTGATCATCTCGTCTTTTAGCAATTGCATCTAATTCATCAAGTAATAAAACACAATCGATGCTTTTTGCATAGTCTAAAACAAACCTGATATTGTTTCCAGTCCTTCCTAAATAGCTACTCATTACTGCTGATAGATCTAAGGCCAATAAGGGCCTATTTAATTCATTTGCAATCCATCTTGCTGTCAACGTCTTACCGACACCTGGTGGTCCAGTAAATAATATTGATTTAGTAGGAAATAGGCCTAAATTATAAAGAGCCTTGACATTGCGTCTTTCCGACAACAACTGATGAATATCTTTTTTTAGTGACTCTGAAAGAACTGGATTATGATCCAATGGTTTTTCATCTAATCTAAGTAATTGTAATCTTGAATCAATATCAACAGGTAAAGGAATATCCGATTGCTTGCGCAGTGGTGAAGATCGAGTTGGGGACTCCTGTAATAGAGACAACAATCTATCTGAAAGCTCTGGAAAAATCCCTTTATATTTCTTGGTGGCTCTGTGTATTAGTAGTTGAATGTCTTGCACTCTTCCGGAAAGAGCAACTCTTGCAAGTTTAAGGAAATCTGCTTCTATTTCTTTAGTATCTTTTTTGGTTTCATTCATTGATGCAAGTTAAAATATAATATGGAATAAAAAAATCAATATTTTCTATATGTCTTCCATTATAAATATAATCAACTGATTATAAGTTATATATATACGGACTATAATTTTTTAAAAATTAATTTATCTTCCATTTACTATTTTCACAACAATAGAAACTTGTTGTTTAACTATTTTATTTACTTTTTCTAATTAGTATATACTCCGCCCCCGGCTCACTCATAATTTGATCCATCACCTTTTCAACAAGTTGGCTTACATCCTCTTTTATCTGGCGATAAACCTTATCCACTTCTTCTTGATTGATTTTCCGCACGATCGGGAGACTGGAAAAAGTTGCCCTTTCCTGAGCTAATTGCTCGTGATCATTCTGCACCTTGCAATGAAAAGCCTTTAGCTCTACCGGCTGGTCCGGCGTGTCCGCTACAATACCGACAAACTCGCCGGAAGATAAGGTCGCAATGGTACTGACCGGAACGGCATATTCCAGTTGTTTAGACCGGGAAATAGATGTACCGTTATCATTGATAGACAGACTTTCTTTTTCCTGCAGGATTTTACCCAGTCTTTCGGAAACCTGTTTGGCAATATCGCCTGCTGCCTGACCTACCATAATGTTGCCGCAGATATTGATAACTACTTCCGCCTGTTCCCGCCCGTAATTCAGCTTTAACTGACTGGCATCCTGAATCGCTAAGGTGGTGGCGATCTTATTGGAACGCCCGGTAGCAACTAATGTATCTAATCCTAAAAAAGTCAGCGTCGTAAACTCATCAATAATCAGTGAGGATTTTAGTTTGCCTGGCTGGTTGATAATCTTGCTAAGCCTGGTCATATACAGGGAGAGCACCGCCCCAAAAGTTCCCTGCTTCTGCGGGTTGCCTGCAAGGCAAACAATTTTAGGCGCTTCAGGGTTGTTGATGTCAAGGGTAAAATCATTTCCTGACAGCACATAATACATATTCGGTGCGGACAATCTCGCCAGACTGATTTTAGCGGCATCAAGTTGTCCCTCTAACTGCTCCATAGAATCTGATTTGTAGGCTGAAATAAAGGGATTGATAAAAGCGGATATTTCCGGCTCCGTTTGCAATACCGTAAATAATTTATCTACCGGCGTCTGCATCAGTTCGATAGCATGTGGTAGGCTGCAGTATTTACCATTCTCGTATTTCTTCAAATACCAAATCAATGCTGTCAAAAAATTAATCGGGCTTTCCACAAAAAACTCGCCCTGTTTCCTCAACCAGCTTTTGTTCAGGCCAAGGAGGATAATCCTTGCCGCTTCAATGGCATCTGTAATATCCTTCAGTAAGGAATGATGTATCGGATTACAACAGTCGCTGTATGCAGGGTTATCAAGGTTAATAGCATAAAAGCCGGGCTTCACTTTGTACTTATTCCGATACTTCAGATAATAGTTATAGGCCAGTTTCGTGAGGTCGTCGTATTTATAATCATAAACAAGCATGGAAAAACCCTTTTCAATATGCTGCCGAATGGCGTGTTCAATGACAAAATAACTCTTACCGGATCCGGGCGAACCAATTACTAAAAAACCACGGACGGGATAAATATTAATCCATGAGCGGCGTTGCTTGCCTTTCAAATTATAGACTGCCGGAAGGTTAATAGAATATTCATTCATTAACAGCCTTTCTTCCTGCGGAAAGGTTTCGTTATCCTTATTAAAAACATCGGTTTTAAGTTTTGATTTAATGATCCTCGAAAGCAGACCGCCACCAGTAATGATAAAAATAAAACCCAGTCCCGTTACACTGATATAGATAGCTGCAATCACTTTTATATCGCCTTTGAAATAATACAAAATAAATCCGCTTGACAAATACAGTATTATGCCCGAAAAGAAATAGCCCAGCGCCGTTTTCAATCTGATATTTTCATTTTTCTTTCCGCTTACGCCTAACAGCGATAATAATAAGAAGGCCAGGGCAATCAATTTTGTTTTCATAAATCCCGAAAAGAAAGGTATTCTAATAATATTCCGCAATAGCCTGTCGGTGATCGGGTAAACCCAGCCACCGGCATGAAATGCTGCATAACATTCGTAATAACAATGTATGACCAATACTACAATAGCAATGCCTCTGGTCAAGTCCATGACCTGTCTTAATCCCTGTTCATTTTCTCCTGTTTTCATACTCAATCGTTTAATACGATTAAAAATATTTTTTGCATTATTCCGGGTGTAATCGCTTGCGTTTACGCTTTCTGGTTACATTCTGCAACTCAATAGAAAGTGACCCGGCGTATTCTTCCTGGGTCAGTATATCCAAAGCCTTTTGCAATGTCCGTACGGCTGAAAAAGGCGTTTCCATTTGCACCGTCTCTTTATCGGTGGAAGGAACTTTTTGTGCTTGCTTTTGGGCGGCTTGGTTTTCATTTTCAGCAATAGAGATTTTTTGTTGTTGTGTTGTTTTCTGCTGTTCATTAATAGATATTGTGTTATCCAGCCTTTGCAATAACCCCGCGGCAGCATAAGGCTTCCCTAAGTCACTACCATTGAACACGCATTTGCTTTTATGGTCTATGTAGGTAATGCCGTAAATTCTGCCTTCTTTATTTTGCCTTACGGTAAGCTGGACGCCTTCTTCCCTTAACCGGCTTTCCAGCTTTGCCAGATCAAGTGAACCAAGAGCTGTTTTTATCGTGTAATCAACGGTGTAGATTCCGGAGCATGTTGACCCACCATTCCGGAACATGTTGACCCACCAT